>JBBSEG010000013.1:0-93149 GCA_038239945.1 Burkholderiales bacterium | reverse complement strand
TGACGACCGTGCCGCCGATGACGACCGTGCCGCCGATGACGATCTGGCCGCCGGTGACGTCCGCGAGCCCGGCGAATGCGCAGCAGCGTTGACTTGCCGCAGCCGGAAGGCCCGACGAACACGACGAACTCGCCCGAGCGGATCGACAGGTCGATACCGTGGATGACTTCGTTGGTCCCGTAGGCCTTGACGATGCGGGTCAGCGTGACTTCGGCCATGGCGATTGGTGGGTGCCCGTTGAATCGCCTCCACGCCGCGCGCTGCGGCATGCGCCGCCGGAGTGGCGCGCCGGGCTTACGCCACCACCGAGGTCTGCGCGAGCCCGGCGTCGACGACGACGCTCTGGCCGGTGATGCCGCGCGACTCGTCCGAGGCCAGGAACAGCGCGACTCGCGCGACGTCGTCCTCGCCGAGCCGGAACTTGAGGCATTGCTGGGCGACCACTTCGCGCTCCTGGTCGGGGGTCAACCACAGCGCCTGCTGGCGCGTGGTGACGATCGCTCCGGGCACGAGCGAGTTGACGCGTATCCCATCGCCGCCCAGCGAGCGCGCGAGCGTGCGGGTGAGTCCCATGATCGCCGCCTTGGACGTCGTGTAGGCGACCATTCCGGGACGCCCGCGCATCCACGACACCGAGCCCATGTTGATGATCGCGCCGCCGCCTGCCGCCGCCATGCCGGGCGCGACCGCCTGGGCGGCGAAGAAGTGGTGCCGCAGGTTGACGGCGAGATTCGCATCCCAGTACTCGGGGGTGACGTCGGCCACCTCGTGACGATCGTCGCGCGCAGCATTGTTCACGAGCACGGTGACCGGGCCGAGGCGGCCGGCGGCCTCGGCGAGCGCGCCGCGCAGCGCGTCGACGTCGCGCACGTCGCAGTGCCAATAGGCCACGCGCGCGCCGAGCTCGGCGGCGAGCGCGCGCGAAGGTGCGTCGTCGATGTCGATGAAGGCGACCGCGGTGCCCTGCGCGGCGAAGCCGCGGACGAGTGCCGCGCCGATGCCCGAGCCGCCGCCCGACACGAATGCCGTGCGGTTCGCCAGATCCGGATACCGTGCGACTGCGCCCCGGGACATCGCCTGCTCCTCCCTGCTGCGATAGCCGACCCGCCCGGCCGCCGTCGACCGGCTGCCTGCGGTTCGGGCAACTCTTGTATATCATATATATCACATAGATGACCTGCCTGTAAACCCGGGCGTAGAATCGTTGCCGCCACCGGGAGGAAGCATGGAACTACCCGTCAACCGATTCAAGCAGGCGCTGCGCGCCGGCCCGCCGCCCTTGGGAACCTGGCTCATGAGCGGTGCACCCGCCACCGCGGAGGCGCTCGGCTGCGCGGGCTTCGACTTCCTGGTCCTCGACACCGAGCACGTGCCGCTCGACGCCGCGCAGACCATCGAGATCCTGCGCACCATCGCCGGCACGCCGGCCACGGCGGTCACCCGCGTGGCGTGGAACGACATGGTGCTCGTCAAGCGCGCGCTCGACGCCGGCGCGCAGTCGCTCATGTTCCCGTTCATCCAGAACGCCGACGAGGCGCGGCGCGCGGTCGCGTATACGCGCTACCCCCCCGACGGCATCCGCGGCGTGGCGGCGATGCACCGCGCGAGCCGCTACGCCACGGTGCCCGACTACCTGCGCCACGCCGGTAGCCAGATCGCGGTGATCCTGCAGGTGGAGACGCCCGCCGCGCTCGACGCCATGCCCGCGATCGCGGCGGTCGACGGCGTGGACTCGATCTTCGTCGGTCCGGGCGACCTGTCCGCGGCGATGGGTCACCTCGGCGATATCGCGCACGCGGACGTGCATGCGGCGCTCGAGCGCGCGGCGCGCACCTGCCGCGATCTCGGCATGCCGTGCGGCATCGTGGGACCCAATCCGGCAATGGTGCAGCGGTTCCTCGACTACGGCTACAGCTGGGTCGCCATCGGCTCGGACATGAGCATGATGACCGGCCGGGCTGGCGAGTGGCTCGGCCAATTGCGCAAGACCGCTGCGCCGCCGGCGGCGTCCGGCCCGTATTGAGCGCTCTGGCCGGCGCCGTCCTCGCCATCCAGGCGGGCGAGGCGACGCTCACGGTGGCGCCCTGGCTCGGCGGCGCCTGGACGTCACTCACCTGGCGAGGCTCGCCGGTGCTGCGCCCGACACCGGACGCCGCGCTCACCGACGCGAACGTGCGCCTGACCGCTGGCTATCCGCTGGTGCCGTATTCGAACCGGATCCGCGCGGCGCGGCTGCGCTTCGCCGGGACCGATCATCCGCTGGCCCGCAACTTCGGCGACCACCCGCATGCGATCCACGGCGTGGGGTGGCAGCGCGCCTGGCGCGTCGTCGCGCACGACCGCGCTCGCCTGCAGCTCGCGCTGGTGAACGACCCGGCCAGCCCGGCCGACCAGGGCGCGTGGCCGTGGCCCTTCGAAGCCGTGCATACCGTGCAGCTTGCGAGCGACGGCGACGGCGGTGCCGCGTTGACGGCCCGGTTGACGCTCGCCAGCCGCGCGGCCACGCCGTTCCCGTTCGGCCTGGGATGGCACCCGTTCTTTCCGCGCGCGGCCGCGACCACGCTGGCCTTTCGGGCCGGCGCCGTCTGGCGCAACGATGCCGACTCGCTGCCGGTGCGGCAGACGGACATACCGCCCGAGTGGAACTTCGCCTCGGCGCGCCGCGTCGAGGCCGCGCTCGACCAGGTGTTCACGCAATGGGACGGCACCGCTACGCTCGACGCGGCCGGCGCCGGGCATCGGATCGTCATCGAGGCGGATCGCGCGTGCGCGAACCTCGTCGTGTACGCGCCGACCGGACGTGATTTCCTGGCGCTCGAGCCGGTCACGCAGGAAACCGACGCATTCAACCGCGCCGCCGATGGCGCGCGCGACACCGGAATTCGCGTCCTGCCGCCCGGCGGCGCCTTTTCTTGTACGATGCGGCTCACGGTCGCGCCGCTCGCGTGACATCTTTCAGCGCCCCAACATGACCGCATCGCCGGCCGCGACGTTGAACTGCGTGTTGGACGCACGCGCCAGCCTCGGCGAATGCCCGGTGTGGTCGGTCGTCGAGCAGGCGCTGTATTGGGTCGACATCAACGCGCCGGCCCTGCACCGGTTCGATCCGCTGACCGGCCGCGACGCGGCCATGCCGATGCCCGCGGCGATCGGCAGCTTCGGGTTGCGCGAGCGCGGGGGCTACGTGGTGGCGCTGCGCGACGGCATCTGGCTTGCGGGAGCCGACGGCCGTCTCGAGGCCCGCATTGTCGCCGCGCCGTACGATCCGGCGTCGCATCGCTTCAACGACGGCCGCTGCGACGCGCACGGCCGCTTCATCGTCGGCTCGATGAACGAGCGCCGCGACGGCGACAGCGCGCAGCTCTATCGCCTCGATCCAGGCGGCGCGTTCGAGCCGCTCTTCGGCCATATCACCATCAGCAACGGACTCGCGTGGAGCCCCGATGGCCGGACCATGTTCCATGCGGACACGCCGGCGCGCATCGTCCGGCGGTATCGCTACGACGCCTCGACCGGCACCCCGTCCGAGCCGCAGGTCTTCGCGCAGTTCGCCGACGACACGCGGCGCCCGGATGGCGCGGCGGTCGACAGCCTCGGCAACTATTGGATCGCGTTCTACGGCGGCGGCACGATTGCGCAGATCAGTCCCGCCGGTGTAATGCTCGGCACGCATCCGGTGCCGGCGATGTGTCCCACGATGTGCGCATTCGGCGGCCCCGACCTGCGCACGCTCTACGTGACCACGGCGCGGCAGAAGCGCGACGCCGACGAGCTCGCACGGCTGCCCGGTTCGGGCGGCCTCTTCGCCATGCAGGTGGACGTGCCGGGGCTTCCCGAGCCGCGCTTCGCAGGCTGATCCACATGCAGCTCGATCCCACCGCCTACCTGCGCCTCGAGGCGCCGCACAGCCTGGGCGCAACCGCATCGGGTGCGTCGTTCGCGACGTCGAGCGGTGACATCCTCGAGGTGAGCTCGTTCGGGCCGGGGATCTTTCGGGTGCGCATCGGCCCCACCACGCGCCCCGATTACGGCATCGTCACCGGCCGCGCCAAGCCATGCCCGTCGAAGCAGCTCGCGTCCGGCGCATGGTCGTTCGGCGCCGGCGACGCCGTGCTGGAGCTCACCGGCACGCCGCTCCGCGTGCGCCTGCTGTGGAAAGGCGCGCCGATCCTCACGTCGATCACCGACGAGCACTTCCGCGGGTGGACGCGCCTCCCGACGTTCGGACGCCTGCGCCAGGGCGGCCTGTGGACCGCGGCGCTGGCGCTGCAGTCGGGCGAATCCGTGTACGGGCTCGGCGAGAAATTCGGGCCGCTCGACAAGCGCGGGCAGCTCATCCACTCGCAGGTCGAGGACGCGCTGGGCGTCAACACGGGGCTCTCGTACAAGAACGTGCCGTTCGCGTGGAGTCCCGGCCGCGGCCAGGGCGCCTGGGGGATGTTCGTGCACACGCCGGGGATGGTCACGCACGGCATCGGGCATCCCGACTGGTCGCACCGCAGCTATGCGTTTCTGGTCGAGGACGAGGCGCTCGACCTGTTCCTGATGGCCGGCGACTCGCCGGCCGCGCTACTCGACCTTTACACGCAGCTGACCGGGCGTGCCCCCGAGGTGCCGCGCTGGAGCCTCGGCGCCTGGATATCGCGCGCCTATTACAAGACGCCCGAGGAAGCCGCCGACGTCGCGGCGCGGCTGCGCGAGCGCAAGATCCCGTGCGACGTGCTGACCCTCGACGGACGCGCCGCGTGGAACGTCGACACGCGCTTCGACTTCACGTGGGACCCGGAGCGCTTTCCCGACCCGCGCGCCGCGCTCGCAAGGATCAAGGCGCACGACCTGCGCGTCTGCGTCTGGGAATATCCATACGTCTCGATTCACTCGCCGCTGTTCCAGGAGCTCGCCGCGCGTCGTTATCTCCTGACCAGCGAGCAGGGCGACCCGTACGTGTTCAACTGGGACACCGCGCCCGGGTCGAGCCCGTTCGGCACGGTGCTCACGGCGCTGCCCGAGAGCGGCATCCTCGACTTCACCAATCCGGCGGCATTCGCGTGGTGGCGCGACGCCCACCAGGCGCTGTTCGACGACGGCGTCGACGTGATCAAGAGCGACTTCGGCGAGCAGGTCCCCGACGACGCCGTGGCGTTCAACGGCGACTACGGACGGCGCCTGCACAACGTGTACCCGATGCTCTACAACCGCTGCGTCTACGAGGCCACCGCGCGCTTCAAGAAGGATCCCGGTCCGTCCATGGTCTTCAGCCGCGCCGGATGGGCCGGCAGCCAGCGCTATCCGATGGGGTGGGCCGGCGATCCGCAAAGCGACTGGGAAGGGCTGGCGGCGTCGATCCGCGGCGGGCTTTCGCTCGGCATGAGCGGCAATCCGTACCACAGCTCCGACATCGGCGGCTTCTATGGCGCCGAGCAGCCGTCCCCCGAGTTGTTCGTGCGCTGGCTGCAGGCCACGGTGTTTGCGTCGCACTTGCGCATGCACGGCGTCGGCGAACGCGAACCGTGGGCGTTCGGCGCCGACGCCGAGGCCGTCGTGCGCAAGTGGCTCGCCCTGCGCTACCGGATCATTCCCTACCTCGAGCGGGTGGTAAAGCAGGCGAGCCGCACCGGGCTGCCGGTGATGCGCGCGATGCCGCTCGCGTTTCCGGGCAACGCGCTCACGCGCGCCTTCGACACCCAGTTCATGTGCGGCGAGGCATTGCTCGTCGCGCCGATCGTGCAGGCGGGCGGCGAGGTCGAGATCGCGCTGCCGCCGGGCGGTTGGTACGACCTCAACACACGCGAGCGCTACGCGGGCCGGCAGATGCTGCGCTACAAGGCGAACCTCGACCAGTTTCCCGTGTTCGGGCGCGAAGGCTATGCGCTGCCGCTCGGGCAGGCGGTGCAGCACACCGGCGAGATCGACAGCGCCCGTCCGCTCGAGACGCTGTGGATGTTCGGCCGGCCGACTCATTCGCTCGACGGCTTCACGCAGGCGCGCATCGACGCCGACGGCGAAGGCGGCTTCTCGCTCCGCGCGGTCGGGGGCTTCGACGTGCAGGTGTTCGGGCCGGACGCGGTGCCCAGCACTCTGATGTAGCCACGCACGCAGCCACGCGCCCCCGCATGCTTACTGCCGCAGGCCGCGTCGACCTGCCGGTCATCGCGGTCACCGCGGGGGAGCCGGCGGGCATCGGGTACGAGCTGTGCGCGATGCTGGCCGCGCGCCATGCCGCGCAGCCCTTCGCCGCGCGCCTGGTGGTGCTGGGTGACGCCGCCCTGCTCGCCGCGCGCGCTTCGCGCATCGGGCGCGCGGCACGCTATGTCCCTTATCGCAACAGTGCGGTTTCCCCGGCCAGTTCCGTCGAGGTCTGGGACCACCCGATGACAGCGCCCGTGACCGCCGGAGTGCTCGACGCCGCCAACGCGCGGGCGGTGCTTGCGACGCTCGCGCAGGGCTGCGACGCGTGCGCGACCGGCGCGTTCAATGCGCTGGTGACGGCGCCGGTTCAGAAGAGCATCCTGCTCGATGCCGGCCTTGCGTTCACCGGGCATACCGAGTTCTTCGCGGAGCGAACGCATACGCCGCGCGTGGTGATGATGCTCGTGAGCGATCCGTCGCCAGCCGCGCTGCGCGTCGCGCTCGTCACCACCCATCTGCCCCTGCACGCAGTGCCCGCGGCGATCACCCTCGACGCGGTCGGCGGGACGCTCGCCATCGTGCACGCTGAATTGCGCGCGCGCTTCGGCATCGCCGCGCCGCGCATCGGCGTGTGCGGCCTCAACCCGCACGCCGGCGAAGGCGGCCACCTCGGCCGCGAGGACGGCGACATCATCGCGCCGGCCGTCGCCGCCGCGCGCGCGCACGGCATCGACGCGACCGGTCCGCTGCCCGCCGACACGATCTTCGTGCCGGTCCACTCGCGTGGCTACGACGCGATCGTTGCGATGTATCACGACCAGGGCCTGCCGGTGCTGAAGGCGGCGAGCTTCGGCCACGGCGTGAACGTGACGCTCGGACTGCCGTTCGTGCGCACTTCGGTGGACCACGGCACGGCGCTCGACCTGGCCCGCGACCCGCGTCTTGCCGCGACCGCGGACGACGGCAGCCTTCGCGCGGCGCTCGAGCTCGCCATCGCGCTCGCCGGATGCGCGGCCGGGCGCGCCGTGCCGGCGCATGCGTGATCCCGCGGCGGCGTACCTCCCGTCGGGACACACGCCGCGCCGGCGCTTCGGCCAGAACTTCCTCGTCGACCGCCATTACATCGAGCGCATCGTCGCGGCGGTCGACCCGCGGGTCGGCGACAACCTGGTCGAGATCGGACCCGGGCAGGCCGCGCTCACCGGCCGGCTGATCGCGGGCGCGGGCCGCATCGCCGCGGTGGAGATCGACCGCGACCTCGCCGCGCGCCTGCAGGGCGACTTCGCCGCGGAGGCGCTGCAACTCCACGTGGCCGACGCACTCGCATTCGACTTCACAGCGCTCGGACCCGCGCTGCGCGTGGTCGGCAACCTGCCGTACAACATCAGCTCTCCGCTGCTGTTCCGGCTGGCCGCGCTAGACCTGCAGATGCGCGATGCGCACGTGATGCTCCAGCGCGAGGTCGTCGCACGCATGATGGCCAGTCCCGGCAGCAAGGAATACGGGCGCCTGTCGGTGATGTTGCAGACCCGCTTCGCGGTGACGCGGCTCTTCACCGTGCCGGCGGGCGCGTTCCGCCCGGCCCCGGCGGTCGAGTCGGCGCTGGCGCGCCTGGTGCCGCTTGGCGCGCAGCGACCGTCCATTCGCGACCCCGACCGGTTCGCGCAAATCGTCGCTGCCGCGTTCGGGCAGCGGCGCAAGACGCTGCGCAACGCGCTCGCGTCGGTGGCGTCGTCGGCCGCGATGGACGCCGTGGCGATCGATCCAGGCGCGCGCGGCGAGACGCTCTCGGTGGAGGATTTCGTGCGCCTGGCGAACCACCTGGCCGGTGATCCGTGCGCCGGCCGAACGCCCGTCAGAGAAACGCGCGCGTGACGCTGCTCTCGAGCCACGGCACGACCGTGATCTGCACGAGCTGCGCGAGCACGATCACCACCAGGGGCGACAGGTCCAGCGTGCCGCCCAGCGGCGGCAGCACGCGCCGGATCGGGCGCAGGAACGGGAACGTGAGCGCGTTGAGCAGGCCCGCCGCCGGACCGTCGGGGGCGATCCACGACAGGATCGCCTGCGCGAACACCACCACGATCAACAGCCACAGCGAGGCCTTGAGCAGTGCCACCAACGCGGCCACCAGCAGGTAGGCCACGCCGGCGCCGCCGAACGTGAAGCCCTGCCCGAATACCAGGAAGTAGGCGAGCAGCCAAGCGACCTGGAACACGTAGGTGGGCAGGAGCGACGCCCAGTCGACGCCGCGAAAGCCCGGCAGCATCCGGCGCAGCGGCTTGACGATCCAGTCGGTGAGCGCGATCACCGCCTGGCCGATCGGGTTGCGGAACGGTGCGCGCAGGAGCTGCATCACGAAGCGCAGGAGCAGCGCGTACGTGAACAGCCCGAAGAGCACGTCGATCAGGTAGACGAGCGCACGGTCGAGCATTTCAGCCGGCCCCGAACTCGTCGCCGAGGGCGCGCGCCCGCGCGGTGGCGGCGGCCACCGCCGCGTCGATTGCTGCGGCCACGTCGCGCGCGGCGAGCGCGGCTAGGCCGGCCTCGGTGGTGCCGCCTTTCGAAGTCACGTTGGCGCGCAGCGCGGCTGGCTCCTCGCCGCTCGCCTCGGCCAGCGCGACCGCGCCGGCGAAGGTGGCGTAGGCGAGACGTCGCGCGGTCTTGGCGCCGAGCCCCTGCGCCACGCCGGCCCGCTCCAGCGCCTCGAGCAGGTAGAACACATACGCCGGGCCGCTGCCCGAGACGCCAGTCACCGCGTCGAGCGACGGCTCGTCGGGGCACCATACGACCATGCCGGCGGCGCCGAGCACGCGCTCCGCGAGGGCGCGCCCGCTCGCTGCCACGCCGGGGTCCGCAAAGACGCCGCTGATGCCACGTCCGATGAGCGCCGGCGTGTTCGGCATCGCGCGCACGACAGCGCCCCGCCAGCCGCCGAGCCAGCGCCGCAGATCGGCGATGCGGATGCCGGCGGCGATGGTCAGCACGACCGGTACGGCGGCGATGCACGGGGCGAGCGACTCGGCCGCGCTGCGCATCTGCTGGGGCTTCACGGCCATCACCACGATGGCGCTTCCCGCGAGCGCGGCCGGCGCGACGCGTTCGTGCAGCATGAGCCGGGGCCAGCGCTCGCGCAGGCGCGCACGTTGCGTGGCGGACGGCTCGACGACGCGCAGGTCCTGCGCGCTCGCGCCATCGTCGAGCAGCCCGCCCACGAGCGCCATGGCCATGTTGCCGCCGCCGATGAAGGTGGCGGCCAGCGCGCCGCGCGGGCCGGCGCGCTCGCTGGCCGCCGCGCTGTCCGCAGTGGCGGCGGTGGCCGCCTGCCCGCCGGACGAAGCGGCGCATGCCCCGTCATCGACGCCGGCACTCATGCGGATTGCGGCGCCGGGGCCGCCGGGGCCGCCGTGGATGGCACAGGGCGCGCAGGACGCGGGCCGAAGATGGCGGTGCCGATCCGCACCTCGGTCGCGCCTGCGGCGATCGCGTCCTCCAGATCGTCGGACATGCCCATCGACAGCGTGTCCACGGCGAGCCCGGCCTGGCGGCACGCGTCGTAGCACGCGCGGAGGCGGGCGAAATCGGCCCTGCGCCTTGCCTGGTCCTGCGTCGGCGCCGGAATGCCCATTACGCCGCGCAGCCGCAGCGCCGGCAACGCGGCGATCGTCCGCGCCAGGGCGACGGTATCGGGCGGCGAAACGCCGCTTTTCGTCACTTCGCCGCTCACGTTCACCTGCACGAGGACGTCGAGCGGGCCGCGGGCGGGATCCCGCGCATCGGCCAGGCGCTGCGCGATGCGGGGCCGATCGACGGACTCGACCCAGTCGAACACGTCCGCGGCCAGTGCCGCCTTGTTGGCCTGCAGTGGTCCGATGAGACGCCATTCGAGGCCGGCGAGATCGGCCAGTCCGGCACGTTTGTGCGCGGCCTCCTGCACGTAGTTCTCCCCGAAGGATCGCTGGCCGAGCGCGTGCACCGCACGCACGGCGTTGCCCGGCATCGTCTTCGACACGGCGAGCAGGCGCACGCTGGCCGGCTCGCGACCGGCGCTGCGCGCAGCGGTGGCGATGCGACCGAGCGCGGCTTGCCACGCGGTTTCGTACGGGGACATAATCGAAACGGCACTCCCGCATCGTGCGTTTGGCACGGCTATTGCATGCTACAACGCGCGCCGCCGCCCGAGCGCCCGACACGCGGCCAAGGATTATAAAGAATGGACATCACCGAGCTTCTCGCCTTTGCCGTCAAGAACAAGGCATCGGACCTGCACCTCTCGGCGGGGTTGCCCCCGCTGATCCGCGTCCACGGCGACATCCGGCGCATCAACCTGCCGCCGATGGAGCACGAGGACGTGCACGCCATGGTGTACGACATCATGAGCGATAACCAGCGGAAGCAGTACGAGGAGCACCTCGAGTGCGACTTCAGCTTCGCGGTGCCGAACCTCGCGCGCTTTCGCGTCAACGCGTTCAACCAGCAGCGCGGCGCCGCGGCGGCCTTCCGGACCATCCCGTCGAAGGTGCTCTCGCTCGAGGAGCTGAACGCGCCGCGCGTGTTCGCCGAGATGACCAACCGGCCGCGCGGGCTGATCCTGGTGACCGGACCGACGGGCTCCGGCAAGTCCACCACGCTCGCGGCGATGGTCGATTTCGTGAACCAGAGCGAGTACGGGCACATCCTCACCATCGAGGACCCGATCGAGTTCCTGCACGAGTCGAAGAAGTGCCTGATCAACCAGCGCGAGCTCGGGCCGCACACGCTGTCGTTCCCGAACGCGCTGCGCGCCGCGCTGCGCGAGGATCCCGACTACATCCTGATCGGCGAGATGCGCGACCTCGAGACCATCCGGCTCGCGCTCACCGCCGCCGAGACCGGCCACCTCGTGTTCGGCACCCTGCACACCAGCTCCGCCGCCAAGACCATCGACCGGATCATCGACGTGTTCCCGGCGGCCGAAAAGGACATGGTGCGCGCGATGCTGTCCGAATCGCTCGTGTCGGTCATCTCGCAAACGCTACTCAAGACGAAGGACGGGCAGGGCCGCGTGGCCGCGCACGAGATCATGATCGGCACCCCGGCCATCCGCAACCTGATCCGCGAGAACAAGGTCGCGCAGATGTACTCCTCCATCCAGACCAGCTCGTCGATCGGCATGCAGACGCTCGACCAGTGCCTGACCGAGCTCGTCAAGCGCAACGTGGTCTCCAATTCCGAGGCGCGCAACCGCGCCGTCAACAAGGACCTCTTCGGGGGCGCGTAGGGGAACTCCATATGGAACGCGAACGCGCCACCAAGTTCATCCACGAGCTCCTCGATCTCCTGGTCAAGCAAAAGGGCTCCGATCTCTTCATCACCGCGGGCTTCCCGCCAGCCATCAAGGTCGACGGCAAGATCACGCCGGTGTCGAAGACCGCGCTCACGCCGCAGCACACCATCGAGCTCGTGCGCAGCGTGATGAACGACAAGCAGGCGTCCGAGTTCGAGTCGTCGAAGGAATGCAACTTCGCGATCGCGCCGCCGGGCATCGGGCGCTTCCGCACCAACGCGTTCGTGCAGCAGAGTCGCGTGGGGATGGTCTTGCGCACGATCACCACGTACATCCCGAAATTCGAGGACCTCGGGCTCCCGCCGGTGCTCAAGGACATCATCATGTCCAAGCGCGGCATCATGATGTTCATCGGCGCGACCGGCGCGGGCAAGTCCACGTCGATGGCGTCGCTGCTCGGCTACCGCAACGAGAACAGCTACGGCCACATCATCACGATCGAGGACCCGATCGAGTTCGTCCACGAGCACCGCAACTGCATCATCACGCAGCGCGAGGTGGGGGTGGACACCGAGGGCTGGCAGACGGCCCTGAAGAACACGCTACGCCAGGCGCCCGACGTCATCCTGATCGGCGAGGTACGCGAGCGCGAGACGATGGACTACGCGATCTCGTTCGCCGAAACCGGCCACCTCTGCCTCGCCACGCTGCACGCGAACAGCACCAACCAGGCGCTCGACCGCATCATCAACTTTTTTCCCGAGGAGCGGCGCGCGCAGCTCCTGATGGACCTGTCGCTCAATACCCGCGCGTTCGTCGCGCAGCGCCTGATCACCCGCCGCGACGGCCGCGGCCGGGTGCCGGCGGTCGAGGTGATGCTCAACTCGCCGCTCGTCTCCGACCTCATCTTCAAGGGCGACGTGTCGGGCATCAAGGAGCTCATGAAGAAGTCGCGCGAGCTCGGCATGCAGACCTTCGACCAGTCGCTCTTCGGCCTGTACGAAACCGGCCTCATCAGCTACGAGGACGCCCTGCGCAACGCCGATTCGCTCAACGACCTGCGCCTCGAGATCAAGCTGCACGGCAAGGAGGCCAAGAACCGGAACGTCTTCTCGGGGCTCGGCAACCTCGACATCGTGCCGGAGGCGACAACGCCCAACCAGCTGTAGTCGAACGCGCGGCGCCCTGTGATACCTTAGCCCGGCGATGGGCGCGTCCGCGAAAGTCCCGCATCCGACCGAGGTGAAGCTCCACCAGGCCTCGCGGGTCCTCGAGATCGCGTTCGACGACGGCGCGCGCTACACGTTGTCGTACGAATTCCTGCGCGTGCACTCGCCGTCCGCCGAGGTGCGCGGCCACGGCCCGGGCCAGGAAACGCTCCAGGTCGGCAAGCGCGACGTCGCGATCGCCTCGGTCGAGCCGGTCGGCCACTACGCGCTGCGCCCGACCTTCTCCGACGGCCACGAGACGGGCATTTATTCTTGGGAATACCTCCACGAGCTCGGGTCGCATCGGGACGAGCTCTGGCGGCGCTATCTCGACCGCATGAAGGCGGCGGGCGCAAAGCGCGATCCGCCACCGCGGGCCTAGCGCATGGAAAGCTTCGGCTTCGAGCAGGTCAGCGCCGAAGAGAAGACCCGTCGCGTGCGCGGCGTGTTCGACTCGGTGGCCGCACGCTACGACCTCATGAACGACCTGATGTCCGGCGGCCTGCACCGGCTGTGGAAGCGCTACGCGGTGATGCTCTCGCACGTGCGGCCCGGCGCACGCGTGCTCGACCTCGCGGGCGGCACGGGCGACGTCGCGCAGCTGTTCGCCGAGCGCGTCGGCGAGCGTGGCGCGGTCGTGCACACCGACCTCAACGGCGCAATGCTCGCGGCCGGACGCGACCGCCTGCTCGATTCGGGCGTCACGCTGCCGACCGTTCAGTGCAACGCCGAGGCGCTGCCGTTCGCGCCCCGCACCTTCGACTGCGTGTCGATCGCCTTCGGACTGCGCAACGTCACGCACAAGGACCGCGCGCTGGCGGAGATGAGCCGCGTGCTCAAGCCTGGCGGCGTCGCGCTGGTGCTGGAGTTCTCGCGCGTCGCGGCGCCGCTCGCGCCGGTCTACGACTGGTACAGCTTCAAGGTGCTGCCGCGCCTCGGCCGATGGGTCGCCGGCGATGAGACGAGCTACCGCTACCTCGCCGAATCGATTCGCGTCCACCCCGACCGGGACGCGCTGAAGACCCTGATGGAACAGGCCGGCTTCGACCGGGTCGAATACCAAACGCTCACCGCCGGCGTCGTCGCGCTGCACGTCGGCCGCGTCTATTGACGAAGCGCGGCTGCGCACCCATCTTAGAACCGCCGGCCAACGCCGCCGGACCGACCTCCCGGAGGACCCATGAAACGCACGCTCGCGCTCGCCATCGCCCTCGTATCCGCCCTCGTGCTCGCCACGCCCGACCACGCCGACGCCCGGCGCATCGGCGGCGGCCGCAGCTTCGGCGCCCAGCGCTCGATCACGCCCGCGCCGTCGCTCACCGCGCCGTCGAGCGGAATCGCGTCCAACCCGGTGATGCCGTCTGCGGCAAGCGCGGCGGCCGCACGCGGAATCGCGCCGGCGGCCGCAACCGCGGGCGCGTCCCGCTGGCTCGGGCCGATCGCCGGCATCGCCGCCGGGCTCGGCCTCGCCGCGCTGTTCTCCCATTTCGGCATGTCGGAAGGCTTCGGCAGCATCCTGCTCATCCTGGTGGTCGCAGGCGCCGGTCTATTCCTGGTCCGCATGCTGCTCGCACGCCGATCCGGCGCGACCCCCGCACCGCTGCGGTATTCGGCCTCCGGCGCCGCCGGCGCGCCTTTGAGTTCAGCGCCGGCGCGCTTCGAGCCGGTTGCGCCGCGCGTGGAGCCGGCGGCCGCGGGCTTCGAGCCCGCCTGGGGCGCGGGCGCCAGCCCCGCGGCTGCGACCCCGCCGGCAAGACGCTTCCCGCCGGGCTTCGAACCGGCCCCGTTCCTGGCCGAAGCGAAGCGTCAGTTCACCGCGCTCCAGCAAGCCTACGACCGCGGCGACGTGGGCGCGCTGTCCGACGTGCTCACCCCCGAGATGCACGCGCAAATCGGCCGCGAGCTGGCCGAGCGCGGCACTCACGTGCCTACCGAGGTGGTCTCGCTCAACGGCGACGTGCTCGAAGTGGCGACCGAAGGCGACCAGCACTGGGCGAGCGTGCGGTTCACCGGACTCACGCGCGAGGACGGCAAGGCGCAACCCGAGCCGTTCGACGAGGTCTGGAACCTGGTCAAGCCGGTGAAGGGCAGCTTCGGCTGGCGCCTGGCCGGAATCCAGCAGTACGCGTGACGCCATGCTGCCGGGTGCCGATGGCCTGAGCGCGCGGACGGTCAACCGCGCCCTCGACCGCGTGCCCTGGGCCCGCGCGAGGCTCGCCGTTCATGCGGGGCAACGCTTCGACTTCGCGGTCGGTCCGCTCGACGCGCGCTTCCGGATCGGAGCCGACGGCCAGTTGGAGCCCGCCGCCGGTGACGGCACTGCACCGGATTTGAGGCTGCGCCTCTCGCCGTTCTCGCTCACCGCCTTCCTGGCGGATCCGAAGCGCTGGAACGAGCTCGTCGAGGAAACGGGCGACGTCGCGCTGGGCGGCACCCTCAAGGATGTCGCCCACACCGTTCCCTGGCTCGTCGAGGACGCGTTCGCGCGGGTGTTCGGCGCCGTGATGGGTACGCGCATCGCCGACACCGGCCGCCGCCTGCTGGCGCTTCCCGGCGCGGTGACCGAGCGGCTGGCCGACAACGTCGTGACGTATGCCCGCGACGAGGCGGGCTGGCTCGCGCGCGGGGACGAAATGCGCATGCTGGCCGCGCATGCCGCCGCGCTGTCGGTCCGCCTCGACGCGCTCGAGCCCCGCCTCGACGCGCTCGAGCCCCTCCTCGACGCGCTCGATGCGCGTGGTCGGGGCGAATCCGTGCGCACCGCAGCTGCGGTGGCGGACCGCACTCCCGCACAACCGCTTTGAAGCCGGTGCGCGCAGCGCACGCCTGAACGCTTTTCGCCACGAAGCCCGCGCGCCGCGAGCCGAATCCCGATGCCCCGATCAAGGCGCGCCGCGGCCGCGGCGCCCGCGCTGGCGAAGTTCAGCCGGCCGCGACTCTACAACGTCCTGAAGCGTGAGCGCCTGTTCGACGCGCTCGACGCCGCGCGGGCGCACGCCGCCGCCGCCGCCCGAGATGGCCCGGATGATCGCCAACCAGACGATCACCCATATCGCGTGGGACGCGTTGCGCTCCACGCCCGACGAGGCCGTCGCCATGGTCGCAGGCGGCAGCCTGTCGGCGGAGCTCGCGCGCGCAATGCATCGCGCCAGCGACGGCTGGGCCGCGGGGCTCGTGCTGATGCGCGAGCATCTTGGCCGCGACGGCGGCGCGGTGCCGGACACCCTGCTGCCGGAAGGCAAGGAAGCGGTGTTCGACTATTTCACCGGCGAGATCTTCGCGCGCGCCAAGCCGAACAACCAGCGCACGCTGATGCTCGCCGCGCTGCTGCCGAGCGTCACCGCCAGCGATGCGGAGGCGATCACGGGCGATGCCGATGCGCCGCGCGTGCTGGACTACCTCTACCGGCACCACCTCTTCACCGATCGCCGGCGCACGGGCGCTGCGCCCATCTACCAGTTCCACGGGCTGTTCCGCGAGTTCCTGCTCGCCGAAGGCCAGCGCCGGCTTCCGGCCGCGGAGCGGCGCGTAGCGATGGATCGCGCCGGCAACCAGCTCGCGGCGCGCGGCGATTTCGACGCGGCCGCGCGCCAAGCGCCGGCTCGACGCGGCCTATCTCGGCTTCGCGGCAAACGGCGACCTGCCGCTTGCTGATGACCGCCGCGCACGCCGTGGAGTGCCACTACTACGAATGGGCCGACTTCGCGCCGCTCGACCGCTGGATCGGCGTGTTCGAGAAGCATCTGGCGGAGCCCTTCCCGTTCACCGCCGCGTACGACGCGCTGCGCGTGCATTCGTCGTTGGTCTGGCCCGAAGCGGAGGGCGATGACGCGAAGGCCTCCTTCGACAGCAACCTCTACCGGCTGCGAAAGCTGCTGGCGGTGGACGGTGCGCTGTTGCTCCCTGAGGGCAAGCTGTCCCTGAATCCTGCGCTGGCATGGCTCGACACCTGGGCGTTCGAGGCCGCGCTGGACGCGGTGCCTCCGCGCGTCGACGCCGCGCTGCGCCTGTATGCGGGAGGATTTCTCGCGCTCGAGGCTCCCGCTGCGTGGATGGTGCCGCTGCGCGACCGCCTGCAGGCGCGCCTGGTGCGCTCGGTCCTGGCCGCGGGCGAGCTGCACGAATCGGCCGGCGAGCACGCCGCGGCCCGCGCGCTCTACCTGCGTGCGCTCGAGCTCGACAACCTCGCGGAAGCCGTCTACCGCCGCCTGATGATCTGCCAGCGCGAGGAAGGCGACAGCGCCGGCGCCATGACCACCTATCGGCGCTGCCGCGAGCTCCTGTCCATCGTGCTCGGCCGCAAGCCCGGGGCCGAAACCGAGGCGATCCGCGCCGCTCTGGCCTAGGTCCGGCGCGCGCTGCCTCGCGGGGCCTCGACGCGAGCTAGAAGGTGGCCTCGAGCAGGCAGCCGAACTCGCGCGCGAAGTCCACCGACACGCGCGCATGCACCGCTCCCTGGCGGTCGACGAAGCGCTGGCGGCCGCGCCGCGCGAACACCCCCTCGTGCCACACGTCCGGATGCACGTAGAGGCCGACCGCCCCGTCCACGCGGAAGCAGACGAAGCGCTCGGGCCGCACGTCGTCGCCGGGCAGCGCAAGGGGGACGTAATACGGCGCGGCGTCGAGCGGGAAGAAGAGCTGGCCGCCATCGGGATGGTAGTTCGCGTGCCACAGCAGCATCCGGGCGGGGTCGCGTGCGTGCGCCGTGTCGGCCGCGCCGGGCTCGGTCGCGTACGCGAGCACGTAGTGTCCGGCGACTGCCTCGTTGCAGCCGTACAGCACGTCGCCCTTCCACGCGCTTTCGAAGATCCCGTGCGTGGTGCCGGCTTGGTCGCCCGAATCCTCGTCGACCGGCCGCGTGCCGCGCGCGGGCCAGCGGACGATCTCGATCGGGCAGTGGTCCGGGTCGGCGACGAGGCGGCCATAGCCGGCGAGCGCGGTGTCGGTCGCCTCGACGACGGGCATCGCCGCCCGGGCAAGTCCCTTCGGCAGGGCGGGGTGAAGGTAATCGAAGATCGGCACCGCTTCGGCCACGCGTGTCGGATCCGTAACGCTAGCATGCGCGCCGGCGGCGGCGCCCCCTTGCCGATCCGTCAGTCATCTGCGAGCTGCTGCGCGGCACGATGCAGCCCATGACGAGCGGGGCGGGCAGCCCCTTTAGAAGATGCCGTGAAGATGCCTTCCGCCTGGACGATCGCCTGGACCGTGCTGACGCTGGTAGCGCTGGCCAATGGGGTCGAGGCAGTGGCGCCGAGCCTGCGGGTGGATGCCATCCGCCCGACGGTGAGCACCGGCCTTGCCAGCGCGGCGAGCCTGTGCGCGCCGGCCGAGGCGACCACCGACCCCCGCTCGCCGCCTGCCGGACGCCGGTCCGGCCCCGCCACCCTTCAGATGCCGCGCTGCGGCGTCGCTTGAGCGAAAGAGGAGAACCAAGATGGCCGCACGTTTCGTCAAGATGGCTGTGATCTATCTCGCCCTGGGCGTCGGCATGGGCCTGGTGATGGGCATGACGCAGTCGTTCGCGCTCGCCCCCGTGCACGCGCACGTGAACCTGCTCGGCTGGGCATCGCTGGCGCTGGTCGGGCTCGTCTACCACGCGTTTCCCGCGGCTTCCGGGACGCGCCTTGCTCACGTGCACTTCTGGCTGCACAACCTCGGCCTGCCGCCGCTGATGATCGCGCTGGCGCTGCTGGTCACCGGGCGCCCCGCCCTCGAGCCCGTGGTCGGCATCCTGTCGATAGTCGTCGCCGCAGGCGTGATCGTCTTCGTGGTCAACATCTGGCGCACCGTGCCGGGGAGCCCAGCGAGTGCGGCGACTGCCGTGGGTCGTTCCGCGGCCCGCCCGGTCGCCGCACCGTGACCGTCGCCAAGCGGCCCCCGCCCGGCGCGAGTGCGCCGGTGCGGACCGCCGGGCGCCCCGCGTCGACGCCCGCCGCCTCGGCGCCTCCTGCATCGACACCCGCCGCCCCGGCGCCTCCTGCGTCGACACCCGCCGCCCGCCTCCCGCGGCGGCGGTCGCGTCGCCGGCTCGCGTGTCCCGGCGGCGTCGACCCTTCGTGCTCTGAGACCCCCGCCGCGGGACGACCGCGCCTTCTCGTACAATCCGGCCATGCGCATCACGCGGCTGGCCCGGATCGCCACGGTTGCGCTGCGCCACGGCCTGGACGATCTGGCGCTCGGCCACGCGCGGCTGAGGTACATCCGGCCGGTGGCGCGCCTGATGTTCTGGCGCGACCTGACCTCGCCGCGTGCCGTGCGCATCCGCCGCGCGCTCGAGGACCTCGGCCCGATCTTCGTCAAGTTCGGGCAGATGCTGTCGACGCGGCCGGACCTGCTGCCGCCGGACATCGCCAACGAGCTCGCCAAGCTGCAGGACCGCGTGCCGCCGTTCGCGTCGGCGGAGGCGATCGCCACCCTGCGTCGTGTATACGGGCGGCCGCTCGAGGCGGTGTTCAAGGCGTTCGACCCGATCCCCGTCGCGAGCGCGTCCATTGCGCAGGTCCACCTGGCCGAGCTTCCCGACGGCACGCCCGTGGCGGTCAAGGTGCTGCGCCCCAACATCGCCGCGGTGATCGACCACGACCTGGCCCTGATGCGCAGCGCGGCGGAGCTGGTGGAGCGGCTGTGGCGCGAGGGCCGGCGCTTGAAGCCCCGCGAGGTGGTGCACGAGTTCGAGAAGACGATCCTGAGCGAGCTCGACCTGATGCGCGAGGCCGCCAACTGTGCGCAGCTGCGGCGCAACTTCCGCCAGTCGCCGCTGCTGCTCGTGCCCGAGGTGCATTGGGACTGGACCGCCACCGAAGTGCTCGTGATGGAGCGGATGTCAGGCATCCCGATCGCACGTTTCGACGAGCTCACCGAGGCCGGTATCGATCGGCGGCAGCTCGCGCGCGCCGGCGTCGAGATCTTCTTCACGCAGGTGTTCCGCGACGGCTTCTTCCACGCCGACATGCACCCCGGCAACATCTTCGTGGCGGTCGACCCGGCGAACTTCGGCAAGTACATCGCGCTCGACTTCGGGATCATGGGCACCCTGTCGGAGCGGGACAAGAGCTACCTCGCGCAGAACTTCCTCGCCTTCTTCCGCCGCGACTACCATCGGGTCGCCACGGCGCACCTGGAATCGGGCTGGGTGCCGCCGGACACGCGCGTGGACGAGCTCGAGGCCGAGATCCGGGTGGTCTGCGAGCCGATCTTCGACCGGCCGCTGAAGGACATCTCCCTCGGCAAGGTGCTGGTGCAGCTGTTCCGCGCCTCACGCCGGTTCAACGTCGAGGTGCAGCCGCAGCTCACGCTGCTGCAGAAGACGCTGCTGGCGGTCGAGGGCCTCGGGCGCGAGCTCGACCCCGACCTCGACCTGTGGGTGACGGCGAAGCCCTTCCTCGAGCGCTGGATGCGCGACCAGCTCGGCTGGCGCGCGTTCGAGCGGCGGGTGATGGACGAGATTCCCTACCTCATCACGGCGCTGCCGGAGATCCCGCGCCTCCTCCACCAGCGACTCTCGCCGAAAGCGCCGGGTCACGATGCCGGGATGCTCGCCTTGGCACAGGCGCAGCGCGTGCGCAATCGCTGGCTGGCGCTGGTCGCGGCGCTGCTCGCGGCGCTGCTGGCGGTGGTGATGACGCGGCTGCCTGGCGGGTAGGCTCGCTCAGGGATACCGCGCCGGAGCACCCGCGCCCGGACCCGCGCCCGCTCCATTGCTCGCCGGCGCATCGCGCCGGGACTTGAAGCCGGCCAGCGGCGCGCGCCGCAGGAAGCCGTTGGTTTCGCCCAGCATCAACTTCAGCAGGTCCTCGAGCGCGGCCTCGTCGAGCTTGTCGGGCGTGAACTCGAGCGCGACCGATTCGAAGCGATCGACGTTGCGCAGGGTGACTTCGATCACCTGCCGATGGTAGTCGGGCTCGAACCGGATGTTGGCGGAGATCGCCGGAGTGATGTGGAACAGCCCGTAGCGGATCACCCGATGCTCGTCCTGCTCGGTCTGGTACTGGTAGGGCATCGTGGTGCCGCGCAACCGCTCCTCGATCATCGCGGCGCTGCTCGGATGCACCTTGACCACGAGCGGCTGGCCGCCGAGCAGGCGGTAGAACATCTCGACGTGGTCGAGCAGCTCCATGCCGGCGAGCGCCCGGCGCCGGTAGCTCACGAACCCCCGCTCGTACTGCGGGCGCTCGATGGTGCCCACGTTGGGGATCGAGAACCGGTGCGCGACGATCGGCTGGATGACCTCGAGGTGGCCCAGCGCCTCGTCGAGCCACCGGAAGGTGCGCCAAAGCAGCCGGTCGATGTCGGCGAGCGCTTCCTCGACCGGCTTGCGCGCTGCCTCGCCCTTCTCGCGCACTGCCGTCGACTGCGCGCGCAGCGTGTCGAGCAGCTTAGGAGGCTTGTCGGAATCAGGCATCGCGTGGCGGGTTCGTGGAGTCGTGCGCAGCGTTCGGCGCCGGGCAGGCCCCGCGCCGCCGGTGGGCGGACCGGCCTGACTCGTGGCCGACGCAAGGGTCGTGCCGAGAGGGACGTCGCCGACGCCAACGCGCGCACTCGGCGGCGATTCCGACGCGTCCGTCGGCCGCGCCGCGCCGGTGCCGCGCGCCCGGGCGGCGCGGCGCGGCGAGGAGTGACGCTAAGCGCGCGGCACGGGCGGGCCCGCCGATGAAATCCGCTACAATCGCCGCGCCCTCCATCGACCTTTCCGTCGGAGATACGCGCCGGTGGCGCTCCTCGAGATTCAAGGCGTTACCCGGCGGTTCGGCGCATTCACGGCGGTCGACAACGTGTCTCTGGGCATCGCGGCGGGGGAGTTCTTCACGTTGCTGGGGCCGTCGGGATGCGGCAAGACTACGCTGCTCCGGATGATCGCGGGCTTCGACCTTCCGGATGAAGGCCGCATCGTACTCGACGGGCACGACCTGGCCGACCGCCCTCCGGAGGCACGGCCGGTCCGCACCGTGTTCCAGAGCTACGCATTGTTCCCGCACATGAGCGTCGCGGGAAACATCGCTTTTCCGCTGGAGATGGCCCGCGTCGCGGCCCGCGAGATCCCGGCGAAGGTCGACGCTGCGCTCGAGGACGTCCGGCTGCAGGGCTTCGGCCAGCGCTACCCGCACGAGCTATCCGGCGGCCAGAAGCAGCGGGTGGCGATCGCCCGCGCGCTCGTGACCCATCCCGCCGTGCTCCTGCTCGACGAGCCGCTCGCCGCCTTGGACGCCAAGCTTCGCGAGGACCTGCAGATCGAGCTCATCAACCTGCAGCGGGACGTGGGCATCACCTTCGTCTACGTGACGCACGACCAGACCGAGGCGCTCGCGCTGTCGCATCGCATCGCGGTGATGGACCGCGGGCGGGTGGAGCAGGTTGACGAGCCGTCGCGGATCTACGGCTTCCCGCGCACCCGCTTCGTGGCGGATTTCATCGGCCACTGCAATCTCTTTACCGGGCCGGTGACGGCGAACGACGGAAGCGTCGTGACCGTGGCAGCGCCGGGGCTCGGTCCGGTGCGCGCCGCCGCCGCCAGCGCCGTGGCCGTCGGGGCCCAGGCGACGATCGCCCTGCGCCCGGAAAAGACCCGCCTTGCGATCGTCGCACCCGATGCGGGAGCCGGACTCGATGCGGCCGCGACGAACCGCTACGCCGGCACAATCCACGACTTCCTCTACATGGGCGACGTCACCGTCTATCGTGTCGTGACGCCGGGTGGCGCGCGCGTCGAGGCGCTTCTCGCCAATTCGACCAGCGGGCGGGCGAAGTTCTTCGAGGTGGGCGACGCGGTGGAGTTCGGCTGGCCCGCCGACGCCGGTCACTTCCTCGATTCGTAGCCACGTCGCCTTCGGACATGCGCAGGGATGCCCAAGGCGGCCGCTGGCTGGTGAGCGGACCGCCGCTTCTCTATCTCCTCGTCTTCTTCGCGGCGCCGACGCTGCTGATGGTGCTGGCGTCGTTCCGCTCGCCCGCGGACTTCGGCGGGCTCGCGCCGCTCGTCGACGATTCCGGCACGGTCGATCTCAACGTCGAGGCGTGGATGCGCTTCGCCACCGAGCCGATCTACCTGCGCATCTTCATGAAGTCGATCGGCTACGCCGCGGTCACCACGGTGCTGTGCCTGCTGCTCGCCTACCCGCTGGCCGCGCTGATCGCGCGCAGCGACCGGCGTCACCGCGATCTCCTGCTGCTCCTGGTCATCCTCCCGTTCTGGAGCAATTTCCTGATCCGCGTGTACGCGTGGATGATCATCCTTGGCCCCAACGCCGCGCTCGCGCGCACGCTGAACGGCGTCCTGGCGCTGGCCGGCGTCGCGCCCGTGTCGCTCCTGTTCAGTGCGTTCGCGGTGCTCGTGTGCCTCGTGTACGTGCACCTGCCGTTCATGGTGCTTCCCCTGTACGCCAACCTCGAGAAGCACGACCAGGCGCTGCTCGACGCCGCGCAGGACCTCGGCGCGTCCGCCTGGCAGCGCTTCTGGCGAGTGACGTTCCCCCTGTCGCTGCCCGGCGTATACGCGGGCGCGGCGCTCGTGTTCATCCCGGCGTTCGGCATCTTCGCGATTCCCGACATCCTGGGCGGCCCGAACGACAGCCTCATCGGCAACGTGATCAAGCAGCAGTTCCTCGAGACACGCGACTGGCCGTTCGGCAGCGTGCTGTCAATCGTCCTCACCGGGATGGCCCTCGCTCTCGCGGGACTGGCCGCGGCCGTCGGCCGGCGCGGACGGGTCCGTGCGTAGGCGCTCGCCCTGGCTGTGGGCGGTGGCGCTGCTCGCCTACGCGTTCCTTTACCTGCCGCTCGTGATCGTGGTCGTCTATTCGTTCAACGACTCGCGCCTGAATGCGGAATGGGTGGGCTTCACGCTCGACTGGTACCGGCGCCTGGCCGCGAACGACGAGATGCTCGCGGCGGCGGGCAACTCGCTGCTGATCGCGCTCGTGGCGAGCGCGGCCGCCACCGTGCTCGGCACCATGGCCGGGTTCGCGATGCATCGCTACCGGCTGCGCCTGCTGCCGGTGCTGGTGCTCTGCCCCATCGCCATCCCCGAGATCCTGATGGGCGTGAGCCTCCTGATCTTCTTCGTGCTGCTGAACGTCACGCTCGGACTGCTCTCGGTGGCGATCGCGCACGTCGCGTTCTGCATCGGCTTCGTCGCGATCGTGGTGCGCGCGCGGCTGGCCGGCATGGACGAGAGCCTCACCGAGGCCGCGCGCGATTGCGGCGCCACGCCCGCGCAGGCGTTCCGCCGCGTGACGCTGCCGTTGATCATGCCG
Organism: Burkholderiales bacterium; assembly: GCA_038239945.1. GTDB lineage: Bacteria > Pseudomonadota > Gammaproteobacteria > Burkholderiales > Casimicrobiaceae > VBCG01. Next base: position 69,297 of record JBBSEG010000013.1, on the reverse strand, counting down.
GGCGTGATCGCCGGCGCGCTGATGGCCTTCACGATGTCGATCGACGATTTCGTGATCACGTTCTTCACCGCCGGCGCGGGAACCGTCACCCTGCCGCTGCAGATCTACTCGATGATCAAGATCGCCGTCACGCCCGAGGTGAACGCGGTGTCGACGCTGCTGATGCTGCTGACGTTGGCGCTGATCGTCGTCGCCGCCAAGGTCTCGCCCTCGCTGTTCCGCACCGATCCGGAGGCTTCGCCCCGATGAACCCCTCACGCGCACTGCTCGCCGCCTGCCTGCTGTGGTCGCTGTCCTCGGCCGGCGTCGCGTCGGCCAAGGACCAGCTCCACCTGTACAACTGGAACAACTACATCGCGCCGGAGACGGTCAAGCGCTTCGAGGCCCAGTGCAAGTGCGAGGTCGTGCAGACGTACTACGCGGACAACGAGGAGCTGCTGGCGAAGCTCGCCGCCGGCGCCAAGGGCTACGACGTGCTCGTGCCCACGGCGAACGCCGTGCAGGCGCTGATCAAGGGCGGCCAGCTGCGCCCGCTCGACAAAGCGTTGCTGCCGAACCTCAAGAACGTCGACCCGGCGTTCCTGCCGACGGCGTTCGACCCCGGCGGCCAGTACGCGGCGCCGTACGCGATGTCCACGACCATCATCGGCTACAACGACGCGAAGCTGAAGGAGCTCGGGCTGCCCACCGACACGTGGGCGGTGATCTTCGAGCCGAAGTACCTCGAGAAGGTGAAGGGCCGCGTGACGGTGCTGGACAGCTCGGCCGAGCTTTTCGCCGCGGCATTCAAGTACCTCGGCTACTCGGCGAACGACATCGACCCGAAGCACTGGGACGAGGCGACCCTGCTGATCAAGAAGGCGAAGCCGTACTGGGCGGCGTTCAACGCGTCGTCGTACATCAAGGAGCTCACGGTCGGCAACATCTGGCTGGTCCATGGCTATTCGAACGACATCTTCCAGGCCAACCAGGATGCGCAGGCGGCGAAGCGCAGCTTCCACGTGCTGCAGGGCATGCCGAAGGAAGGTGCGGTGCTGGCGGTTGACAACATGGTGATCCACAGGAGCGCGCCGCGGCCCGATCTTGCGCACCAGTTCATCAACTTCATGCTCGACGGCAGGAATTCGGCCGAGCTCACGAACCTCATCGGCTCGGGCAACCCGAACCTCGACGCGCGCCGCTACATCCAGCCGGAGCTCACGAAATATCCGGCGATCTTTCCGCCCAGCCAGGTGCAGGCGAAGCTCGAGCAGCTCACGGAGCTCACGGCCAGTCAGCGGCGGCTGCGCAACAGGCTCTGGACGGAAATCAAGGCCGGCCGCTGACGCGATGCTCGCGCAAGCGGGGCGCAAGCCGGGTCAATGGGCAAGCGGGGCGCAAGCCGCGTCAATAGATCGGCGCCGGCCGCGGCAGCGCCGGCAGGTCGGTGGGGATCGCGCCGTGCCCCGCGACGAAGTTGGCGATCGCGCCCACCGCGGCGTAGTCGCGCACGATCCGGTGAGGGCCGAGGCCGTGCGTCCGCGCCACGCGGGCGTTGCGCATCCGCGCCGACAGCCGCAGCGCATGCTCGAACTGGACCTCGTCGTCGCGCACGTCGTGCAGGAACAGCGCGGGCAGCGCAAGGCGCTCGAGGTCGTCCAGGCGGTCGATGTCGCTGAACCGCACGCCGAAACGGACCTCGAGCCGCCGCCGCGAAGGGGCCGTGCGTGGCGGCCAGCGCCTCTATTGCGCGCACCATGTCCGGCAGGCCCGTGGGTCCGCGTTCGCTCTCGCCGTGGCCGGGCTGGTCGAACCGGACCACGCGCATGCCCTGCGCGAGGAGTGGCGCGACCATCCCGCCGAGCTGCGCGCCGCGTCCGCCCCAGCCGTGCACGAGCAGGACCGCGGGAGCATCCGAACGACCCGCCTGCCAGACCGCCAGCTGATGGCGTCCCGCGACGACGGTCTCGCGGCGCGCCGCGACCGGCTGGCGCGTGCGCCCCGCGAAGCGTGGCGGCATCGTGAACAGCCGCTCGGCCTGCCGGCGCGCGAGGCCCGGCACGAGGCGCGACGCCACCGCGAAGTAGGCGCGCAGGAGCGATCGCGGCCACGCGGGAGCGCGGGGTCGCGACGCGCCGCGCGCGGCGGCCGGTCCGAACGACTGGGGCAGCGCGAAGGACATGGCAGCTCCGGTGAGGTCAGTGCGCGGGCGACGCGTCCGCCACCAGGCGCTCGAACGCGGCGCGCGCCTGCGCGAGCGCATTGGGCCGGCGGGTCAGGCGCACCGAGTGGTGGTAGGAGAACACGCAACCCAGGAGCTCGAATGCGAACTGCGCAGGATCGAGGTCGATGCGCAGGTGGCGCTCGTCGACGGCGAACCGCACGGCGCGGGCGAGCTCGCGCTCGAGGCGGGCGTAATGGTCGGCGACCGCGTCGCGCACCGGACCGGGTCGGTCGTCGAACTCGACTGCCGCCGCCAGCATCGGGCAGCCGTGCTCGAGCCCGCTGCGCGCGGTCCAGTCGAGCCATAGGTCGAACAACGCGCGCAGCCGCGGCAGGCCCCGGCGCATCTGCAATGCCGGAACGAATACGGCGGCCGTGAAGCGGGCCGCCGCCGCCTCGATCGCGGCGACCTGCAGGTCCTCGCGGGAACCGAAATGCGCGAACAGCCCGCTCTTCGACAGCCCGGTGCGCGCGGCGAGCACGCCGATCGTGAGCGACTCGAAACCTGCTTCGCTCGCCTGTGCCAGCGCGGCGTCGAGAATTGCGCTGCGGGTGTGTGCGCCTTTGCTCATCGAAAAATAATACGAACGATCGTGCTTTTTGTCAACGACTGTCCTGCGCGACGGCGCGCCGACCCGCGCACGCGCGCCATCGCCAAAAGCCCGTGTCATCATCGTGCGATGGATCCCGGCCACTGATGCTGCCCGCGCCGCGCACCCGCCTGCCGCATGCACTGACGGCGCTCTATGCGATCGCCGTGGTGTGCGCCTCCCTGCAGCCGTTCACGCCGTGGATGCAGCCGCCGCCGGCGACGCCGTACTTCCTGTTCGGCGCCTGGCCGCTGCGTTCACCGCCGCGCGACGACATGGCGCTCAACGTGCTCGCCTACCTGCCGTTCGGATTCTTCGCGGCCCTGGTGCCGCGGCGCGCGTCCCCAATCGCGCGGATCGGGGTCGGCGTCTTCGCCGGCGCGCTGCTGTCGCTCGCGATGGAATCGCTGCAGATGTTCGTTCCTGCGCGCGACGCGAATCCCTACGACCTGCTCGCCAACTCGGCCGGCGCGCTGGTGGGTGCCGCGCTCGGCGCCGGGCTCGCCCGCAGCGCAGCGGCGAAACAGGCGCTCAAACGCACGCGCGTGCGCCTGTTCGTGCCCGGGGTGCTTGGCGATCTCGGCCTCGCGCTGCTCGTGCTCTGGGTCGTCGCGCAGGCGAACCCCGGCATCCCGCTGTTCGCGGTCGCGTTCGGCCCGATGCTGGCGGCCGGCAGCGCCCCCGTCGACGGCGCGGAGGTGCTGCTCGAAGCGGCGGGCTCCGGCTTCCACCTGCTCGGCGTCGCGCTGTTCGTGACCCTGCTGATGCGCGACCGCGCCACGGCAGGGGGCGCGGTGCTGCTTCTCATCGGCACGGCGCTGGTGCTGAAAGGCTCGGCCGCCGCCTGGCTCCTCAAGCCCGCGCTGTGGCAGAGCTGGATCAGGCCCGGCGTGCTGGCCGGCATCGCCGCGGGGGCGCTGCTGCTGCCGCTCGCGATGGCGCTGCCGCGACCCGTGCAGGTGGCGACGTGCGGCGTCGCCCTGCTCGCCTCGCTCGTGCCGCCCGCGATGGAGATCGAGGCGATGGGCGCGCGCGCGTCGATGGGGGTGTTCGAATGGCGCTTCGGCCAGTTGCTCAACTATCACGGCCTGAGCCACACGGTGCTGCTCGCGTGGCCGATCCTCGCCGCGGGGTGGCTCTTCGGCCTCGCCGGCCGGCCGGCATGGGGACATCCGCGGGAAGCCGCGGGCGCGCAGGCGCCGAACGTATAATGGAACGCCGCGTCGATGGGTCGCGCCCAACCACTATGTCCTACTATCGACGCCACGTCTTCTTCTGCTGCAACCAGCGTGATGCGCCGGAGTCATGCTGCGCGAACGCCGGCGCGCTGGAGCTTCAGAAGCACGCCAAGCAGCGCATCAAGGCGCTCGGCCTGTCCGGGCCCGGGCAGGTGCGCATCAACAAGGCCGGCTGCCTCGATCGATGCGAGGAGGGCCCGGTGCTGGTCGTCTACCCCGATGCCGTCTGGTACACGTATGTCGACCAGGAAGACGTCGACGAGATCATCGATCGCCACGTCGTGGGCGGAGAAGTCGTCGAAAGGCTCGTGATTTGACGCCCCGCACTGCGGAGCGGCACCTGATCGACGGTCCGGCCGGCGCGCTCGAGCTCCTGCTCAACGTGCCGGAATCACCGCGCGGCATCGCGCTCTGCGCGCATCCGCACCCGCAGCAAGGCGGCACGCTCGACAACAAGGTCGTGCAGACGCTCGCGAAGACCTTCTTTCTGATGGATTACATCGCGGTGCGCTTCAATTTTCGCGGCGTGGGCGAATCGGCTGGCACGTTCGACGAAGGCATCGGCGAAACGGACGACGCGCTCGCCGCGCTCGAGTTCGCGCAGTCCCGCTACCCGATGAGCGCGCGGCCCGTGCTGGCCGGCTTCTCGTTCGGCTCCTTCGTGATGACGCGCGTGGCGCGCCGCGTGGATTCCGAACGGCTGGTGCTGGTGGGGGCGGCGGTGCGGCGCTTCGCGATCGAGCCCGTGATCGCCGACACGATCGTCATCCACGGCGAGCAGGACGACGTGGTGCCGCTCGCGGACGTGTTCGAATGGGCGCGGCCGCAGCAGCTACCCGTCATCGTGCTGCCCGGCACCGGCCACTTCTTCCATGGCCGGCTGCTCCAGCTCCAGCAAGTGGTCACCAGCCTCTGGCACTGAGCGGCGGCGCGTGGCGCGCCGTGCGCGCCGCTATACTGCGCGCGCCATTGCGGTCACCGCTTACGCCCGGGCAACCCGGCCGCCGGCGGGAGCGCATCCAACGGGAGGCTCTCATGTTCACTCGCATTGCATCGGTCGTTGCGGCCATAAGCGCGGTCGCGCTGATCGGATCCGTCCCCGCCCACGCGCAGGACCGGCTCGACAAGCCGGTGCGCATCCTGGTCGGCTTCGCCGCGGGCGGCACGGCCGACCTGCTGGCGCGCCTCGTCGCGGACAAGATGAAGGACTCGCTCGGCCAGCCGGTCATCGTCGAGAACCGTCCGGGCGCCGCAGGGCGCATCGCCGCGGACGTGGTCAAGGCCGCGGTGCCCGACGGCACCACGCTGATGGTCATGCCGATCGGGCCGATGGCGGTCGTTCCGCACACCTACAAGACGCTCTCCTACGATCCGTTGAAGGACTTCGCGGCCGTGGGCATCGGCGCGACGTTCGACTTCGCGCTGGCCGCCGGGCCGGAATCGAACGCGAAGACGTGGAGCGAGTACGTCGCCTGGGCGAAGGCGAACCCGACCCGCTCGTCCTATGCGACGTCGGGGGCCGGCAGCCTGCCGCACTTCTTCGGCGTGCTGCTCGGCCAGGAAGCGGGAATCGAGATGGTGCACGTCGCGTACAAGGGATCGGCAGCGTACGTCAACGACCTGATGGGCGGTTCGATTCCCATCGCCGTCGACACGGTGGCCGACCTGTCCGAGCTGCATCGCGCCGGACGCATCCGCATGCTCGCGACGTCGGGCGTCCGGCGCTCGCCCGCGGTGCCCGAGGTGCCGACGTTCAACGAGCTCGGCGTGAAGGGCGTGGAGGCGAGCGGCTGGTTCGGGTTCTTCGCGCCGGCGCGCACGCCGCCGGCCACGATCGAGCTCCTGAACCGGCATCTCAACCTTGCGCTGCGTGCGCCGGACGTGATCGACAAGCTGCGCAACGTCGGCATGGAGCCGGCCACCAGCACCCCGGACGAGTTCGGCCGGCGCCTGGCCGCCGACTTCGCGAAGTGGGGACCGGTGGTCAAGGCGACGGGCTTCACGGCCGAGTGACCGCGCTCGATGCCGCCGCCGAGGCGGACGCGACGCCGGTCGTTCCCACGCTGGGGTCCGATCACGTCCTACGCGTCGAGGGGCTGCGCAAGCGCTACGGCCGGCAGGAGGTCGTGCGCGGGCTGTCGTTCACGATCCGTCGCGGCGAGTGCTTCGGGCTGCTCGGGCCCAATGGCGCCGGCAAGACCACGACGCTGCGCTGCTGCCTCGGCCTGATCGATCCCGACGGCGGAACAATCGAGATGGTCGGCCAGCCGGTGCCCCGCGCGGCCCGCGAGGCCCGCATCCGCGTGGGTGTCGTGCCGCAGGTCGATAACCTCGACCCGGATTTCACCGTCACCGAGAACCTGGTCATCTACGGGCGCTACTTTCGCCTCGACCGGGAGACGCTCGACGCGCGCATCCCGAAGCTCCTCGAATTCGCCGGCCTCGCCGCGAAGGGACGCACGTCGATCCGCACGCTCTCCGGCGGCATGAAGCGGCGCCTCACGCTGGCACGGGCGCTCATCAACGATCCCGACCTGCTCATCCTCGACGAGCCATCGACCGGGCTCGACCCGCAGGCCCGGCACCTGATCTGGAACGGCCTGCGCCAGCTCCTCTCGCAGGGCAAGACCATCCTGCTCACCACGCACTTCATGGACGAGGCGGAGCGCCTCGCAACCCGACTCGCGGTGATCGATCACGGTACGCTGATCGCATCCGACACGCCGCGCGCGCTGATCGCGCAGCACGTCGAGAACGAGGTCGTCGAGGTGTACGGCGACGAGGCGAAGACCTGGGCGGAGATGCACGGGCGGCGGCTGTCCACGCGCCTCGAGATGACCGGCGACACCGCGTTCTGCTACGTTCGCGACGCGGCGCCGCTGCTGCGCGACCTGGCCACGCGCGCCGGTGTGCGCTACCTGCATCGGTCCGCGAACCTCGAGGACCTGTTCATCAAGCTGACCGGCCGCGAGTTGCGGGACTAGCGCTACGCGCCGCGGACGACCTTGCCGCTCAGGCGGCGCTCCATCGGTACTCGATATCCGGCTCGAGCTCCGGCGCCGGGCTGACGCCGAAGCGCACCGGAACGAACCTCTCGCCCTCGTAGAACGCGCGCGCGGCGGCATTGCGCGCAAACGTGAAGAGCCGCAGCTCCGTCGGTGAGCGGCAGCGGGCGTGGTTGACCAGCGCCCGGCCCACGCCCCGGCGCCGATGCTCGGGCCAGACGGCGAGCTGGCGTATCCAGTGCTCGTCGAGCGCGATCATGCCGAGCGTCGCCTTCCCTCGCTGCGCGATCCAGACCTCGCACTCGGGCACCACGCGCGCGGCAAAGAACCGGCGCGCGTCCTCCAGGGTATGGCGCTGGTTCACGGCGACGTAGGCGTACGCCGCCACGTTCGTCTCGTGCCAGCGCGCGACGAGGTTCTCGAAGTCGCCGGGGTCGCAGGCCCGGATGGCAAGCGCTGCCGCGCTGCACGCAGGGTTCGTCACAGCGCCCGCAGCACGCGCTCGCAGCCCTGCCGCTCGTCCGGTGGCAGCGCGTCGAACACCATCGAGCAGCGTGCGCGCGCATCGGCCGCCGCAGCGTCGTCGCCGGCGGCGCGCCAGGCGCGCGCCAGCGCCTCGAAAGCGTAGAAGCGCTCGACCGGCGGCGCGTCGTGGCGCTCGCACACCGCGATGCAGCGCTGCGCGCTGGCCACCGCGCCGTCCGGGCGATCCGCCTGCAGCAGGCTGCAGGTCAGGCGGTACTCCGCCCGCTCCTCCTCCAGCCAGCTCCCCGCGAGCTTCCAGTAGCGGAGCCCCGCTTCGGCCGCGGCGACCATCCCGACCGTCTCGACGCGATCGCGCGCCGGGTGCTCCTCCAGCGCCGCGGCAATGTTGTTCCCGCCCACTGCCAATGCGCGCGCGGCCGGCGAACCCGCGGCAAGGCCTCCGTCGGCGAGCGCGAGCGCCTCGGCATACGTGGCCAGCGCGGCGCGAAACGAGCTGCGCCCCGCGAGCGCCGCGGCCGCCGCGGCGAGCACGGCCACCCGATCGTCGAACGACAGCCCTGCCGACGCATCCGGCAGCCCGCCGGCATGCCGCAGCGTCGCGACGTTGCGGCGCAGGGCGGCCGCCGCTGCAGCGTCGGCGCAGGGCGCGAGGGCGCGCATCGATTCGAGCAGCGCGATACCGTCCGTCCAGCGTCCGAGGTGCTCGCCGTACACGTGCGTGACGAGACGGGCGAAGCCTGACGCATCGGCGGGCGTGACGATCGATGCGAGGCCCGCCGCGAGCCGTTGCGCGACTTCCGCCGGACGATCCGCGTGGTCGTTCCAGCCGGCCTCGACGAGGGCATCGCAATCCGGCGCGACGGTCGCATGCGCATCCGGGGCACTGCGCGTCGGATCCATCGTGCGTCCGCGCGTTAGAGGCCGAAGATGCGGCGCGCGTTCCCGCCGCGCACCGGATCGCGCTGCGCAGCCGGCAGGGCGTTCACCCGCGCCAGGCAACCGGGCATGTCGCCGATCGTGTGCGGATAATCCGACCCGTAGAGCACGTTGTCGGCGCCGAACTCGCGCACGCACAAGGCGAGCGACTCGGGCGAGAACAGCACCGCATCGGCGAAGATGCGCGGCATGTAAGCCGAGGGCGGCACGTCGATCTTCTCGCGGCACGCCGGGATGTTCTCGAAGCATTGGTCCATGCGCCGGATCAGGTACGGCAGCGCGCCGCCGCCATGCGCCGCGATGATCTTGAGGGCCCGGTAGCGGTCGAAGAAGCCGTCGTAGATCATGCGCGCGATGGCCAGCGACGTGTCGAACGTGAAGCCGAGCGAGGCGGTGAGCTGGAAGCGCGCCATGTCCATCTCCGCCACGCCCGGCGGCGCGGTGGGATGCACGAGCACCGGCAGCGCGCGCTCGTCGATCGCCGACCAGATCGACGCGAAGGCATCGTCGGTGAGCGAGCGCCCGTCGACGTTCGCCAGCACCATCACGCCGCTGGCGCCGGCGGCGTGGGCACGCTCGAGCTCGGCCAGCGCGCGCGACGGGTATTGCCACGGGATCGACGCGAGCCAGCGCAGCCGGCCGGGATGGGCCGTCTGCGCCGCCGCCATGTCGTCGTTCATGCAGCGCGCGGCACGCTCGCTCACCTCCGGCCCGCCCCAGAAGACGTTGGGGCACGTGAGGGACACCACGCAGATATCGACGCCGCACGTGTCCATGGCGCGCAGGCGCAGGTCGTAGTCGAACATCGCCGGCACGGGCGTCATGAACGGTGCGCCGTCGAGGTGGATCGCGCGCAGGCCCCCGGCGACCGGCGCAACCGAATAGCGCGGCCCGCCGTGCTGCTGGAGAAGCGCGAACCACTCCTCGGTCAGGACGTGGGTATGGACATCGATGACCGGGCTTGCCATGGCGTCTCCTGCGTGCGGTGCCGGTCAGTCGACCTTGGCGCCCGCGGCGCGGATCGCCTGGGCCCAACGCGGCTGCTCCGCCGCGATCAACGCGGCAAACTGCTCGGGCGTCTGCGGCGGGGACGGCTCCATCCCGAAGCGCACGAGCTGCTCGCGAAACTCGCCGGCTGCCGCGATCCGGGCGAGCTCGGCGGCCAGCCGCGCGATCACTTCGCGAGGCGTGCCCGCGGGCGCGACCACGCCCTGCCAGGCCCGCCAGTCGAAGCCGGGCAAGGTGGCGGCGATCGGCGGTACGCCCGGCACGAGCGCCGTCGGCTTCGCTGCCGACGTGCCGAGCGCCACGACCTTGCGCGCGTCGATGTTGGGGACCGCGACCGTCGCATCGCAGAACATGACCTGCACGTTGCCCGCGAGCAGGTCGGTGATCGCCGCCGGCGTCCCCTTGTACGGGACGTGCTGGATCGAGAGCCCGAGCTCGGCCTTCAGCGTCTCCATGAACAGGTGATGCGGGCTGCCGCTGCCGACCGAAGCGTAGTTGTAGCGGCCGGGCGCGGCGCGGATGGCATCGATCATCTCGCGCAACGTGCGCGCCGGAAAGTCGGGATTGGCGATGAGGAAGAAATTGACGGCGCCGACCTGGGCGATCGGCGCGAAGTCCCGGACGGGATCGACGAGCGCGGGCCGGTACAGCGCGGGACTGATGCCGAGCGTGGTACTCGTGGCCATCAGCAGGGTGTAGCCGTCGGGCGCCGCTTTCGCGACATACTCGGCGCCCACGAGCGTCCCGGCGCCAGGGCGGTTCTCCACCACCACCGGCTGTTTCCACGCCGCGCCGAGGCGCTCGGCGATCGCGCGGGCGAGGAGGTCGGTCAGCGCGGCGGGTGGATACGGCACCACGAGGCGCACGGGCCGCCCCGGATAGGCGGTCTGCGCAATTGCGGCCAAAGGCGCCACGACGGCCGCGGCGCCGGCGAGCAACGCGCGCACGGTCTCGCGGCGCGCGGCGGAAAAGCGCATGGGCATCCTTCGAAACGACGAGCGCGCACCTTAAGCGGCGGCGGCCGGAGGTGTCAACCGGAGGTGTCGCCGCTTGCCGCGCGCGTACCGGATGACGGCGGCGATCGTCCTGCCCGGTAGAATCGGCCGATGCGCGCCGCCACGCTGTTCCTGCCACCCCGGCCGTCGGCGCGCTTCCTGCCGGTGCTGCAGCGGAACGCGCTCGTCTGGCGCAAGCTCGCGATCGCCAGCGTGCTCGGCAACATCGCCGATCCGCTGCTCTACATGCTGGCGCTCGGCTACGGCATCGGCGCGTTCGTGGGCGAGGTGGACGGGATGCCGTATATCGCGTTCATCGGCACCGGCATGGTGTGCCAGAGCGCCATGTTCACCGCCAGCTTCGAGGGCATGTACTCCGCGTTCTCGCGCATGCACGTCCAGCGCACATGGGACGCGATCATCAACGCGCCGATCTCGCTCGACGATGTCGTCATCGCCGAATGGCTCTGGACCGGGGCGAAGGCGGTGATGTCGACGGCGGCGATCCTGCTGGTGATCCTCGCTCTGGGCTTCGGACGCACCGCACTCGCGCTGTGGATCCTGCCGCTGGGCTTCCTGGTCGGGCTGTGCTTCGGCGGCTTCGGCCTGGTGATGACCTCGCTAGCCCCAAGCTACGAGTTCTTCACCTATTTCTTCACGCTGGTGCTCACGCCGACATTGCTGCTGTCCGGCGTCTACTTCCCCGTCGACAAGATGCCGGCCGTGCTGCGCGCGATCGCCGAGGCGCTGCCGCTCAAGCACGCGATCGACCTGGCGCGTCCGCTCATGCAGGGCCGCGCACCCGACGCCATCCTGGTTCATCTCGCCGTGCTGGCTGTTTATGCGATGGCCGCGATCTACGCTGCGATGGTGCTCACCCGCCGCCGATTCCTCACGTGACCGCGGCGTCCTGAATGCTAGTCGTCAAGACGCTGCACCTCGTGTTCATGGTGAGCTGGTTCGCGGGCCTGTTCTACCTGCCGCGGCTCTTCGTCTACCACGCGATGGCACCCGCCGACGATCGCATCGGTCGCGAGCGCTTCAAGGTGATGGAGCGCAAGCTGTACGCCGGCATCATGACGCCCAGCGCGGCGCTCACGGTGGTCTTCGGCGTGTGGCTCTGGCAGGGATATGGCATCACCGGGGGCTGGCTGCACGCCAAGCTCGCGCTGGTGCTGGTGCTGGTCGGGTTCCATCTCTACCTCGGCAAGCTGGTGCGCGACTTCGCCGCCGAGCGCAATGCGCATGGCCACGTCTACTACCGGTGGCTCAACGAGATTCCCGCGCTGCCCATCCTGGTGACGGTGATCTATCTCGTCGTCGCCAAGCCGTTCTAGCGCGCCGCTTAGCGCATCCTCGTGGCCGAGCACTTCTTCGCGCCCTGCCCGCGCGGCCTCGAAGCCGCGCTCGCGACGGAGCTCGCCGGGCTCGGCGCCACCGCCCTCGCCGCAGCCGACGGCGGGGTCGGCTTCGAAGGGCCGCTCGAGCTCGCCTGGCGCGCCAACCTCGAGTCGCGCCTCGCCAGCCGCATCCTGTGGCGCGTCGCCGCGGCGGACTATCGCGGCGAGGACGACCTGTACGCGCTTGTGCATGCCGTCGAATGGGCGCGCCATTTCACCGTCGACCGCACGCTGCGCGTCGACGTGGCCGCGACGCGCTCGCCGCTGCGCAGCCTCGAGTTCGCGACGCTGCGCGTGAAGGACGCCGTGTGCGACGTGTTCCGCGACCGCGCCGGCACGCGTCCGTCGATTGACAAGCGCACGCCCGACGTGCGCGTCTTCGCATACCTGACCGAGTAGCGCGCGACGATCTATCTCGACACGTCCGGCGAGCCGCTGTTCAAGCGCGGTTACCGGCGCGAGACCGAGGCAGCGCCGCTGCGCGAGAACCTCGCCGCGGGGTTGCTTGCGATCGCGGGCTGGACGCCCGACTCTGCGTTCCTCGACCCGATGTGCGGCAGCGGCACGATCGCGGTGGAAGCGGCGCTGATCGCAGCCGACCGGGCGCCCGGGCTCGCGCGACGGTTCGGTTTCCAGAAGCTGGCCTGGTACGACGGGCCGGCCTGGCAACGGCTCACGCAGGCCGCGCGCGATCGCATCCGGCCCGCGCCCGACCAGCCTCTGCTGTTCGCGCGCGATCGCGCGGAGGGCGCGGTGGCGAAGACCGCGGTGCACCTGCGCACGGCGAAGGTGGCGGAGTTCGTGGCCGTCGAGCAGGTCGACGTGCTGCACGGCACCGCGCCGGCCGCCGCCGGCCTGATCGTGACCAATCCGCCCTACGGGGTGCGCCTCTCCGACCAGGAGGCGCTGGCCGCGTTCTACCCGCGCCTGGGCGACGCGTTGAAGCGCGGCTTTCCGGGCTGGAGCGCCCATCTGCTGACGGGCGACCTGCGACTTGCGAAGCTCGTCGGCCTCAAACCCGACCGGCGCACGCCGCTCTACAACGGCGCGCTCGAATGCCGGCTGTTCGCCTTTCGCCTGGTGGCGGGATCGAACCGCGCGGCGCCGGGCGTAAAATCGACCTGAACCTCCACCGGCGACGCCCAATGCCATTCCTGCCCGCCCGGCACTACGAGTCCGACCACACGCGCTTCATGCGCGACCTGCTGGAGCGTGAGCCGCGACTTGAGACCGAGCAGAAGAAGAGCCGCGCGATCTGGTGGGACAAGACGCCCGCTCAACTGGACGCGCGGCGTACCCTCGACGAGGGCCGCGTGAGCATGAAGCCCTACGTCTACGGCAGCGAATAGGCGCGCTTCGCGGTGCCGTGGACGAAATAGCGCGCCGTCCGCGCGAAACTTCCGCGCCACCCGAGCGGGGCCAGTGCCGCGGCGAGCGTATCCGGCGCGTAAAACAGCTTGACGATCCTGAAGCTGCTGCCGTCGTCGAGCTTGCGCATCACCACCCCACCGTCGCGCGAAGGCACCGGATGATCGGCGGCGGTCGACGTGGGGTCGTACGCGGAATCGATCACGTACGCGCATCCGTCCGACTCCAGCGCGGCGGCGACCATCGTCCAGAATGCGTCGAAGCGCGCGCTGGGCACGTGCGACAGCCAGAAGCTCATGAACACCAGGTCGTAGCGCCCCGGCGGCTCCCAGGCGAACAGGTCCGCCAGGACGAAATCCACGGTCGTCCCCGCCATCCGTGCGCGATTTTGGGCCAGCACCTCCGCGGACGCGTCGACCGCCGTGAGATGGTCGACGCGCGGCGCGAGATGCCGCGTGAACAGCCCCGTTCCGCAGGCGAGCTCGAGCGCACGGCGCGGCCGCAACGCATCGAGCGTGCGGCACAGCGTGCCTTCGACGATGGCGGCGTCCGTGAGGAACTCCGCGTTCAGCGCGGCGCCGCGATCGTAACGGCCGACCCGCAGCCACCAGTCGTCGTACTCGGCGGCCCGCGCGCGGTAATAGCGGATCTGCTCGTCGAGCAGCACGCCGACGTCCTCCGGCGCGTCCTGCGGTCGGTCTGCGCGCATGGCGCCATCATAGCGCCGACGTGCGCCTGCGACGTGCACGCCGCGTTCGCCTTCCATGCCGACGCCGCCTGACCCTCCTGCGCACCGGCGCGCCTCCGTGCCGCGCATCTTCGCGCTCGTCCTGCTCGGCGGCGCCGCGCTGGCGAGCGTGGAGTTCTACGCGCTGTGGCGGAATTCGCATGCGAACCGCGCCACGTCGTCCGTCGCGAGCGCCCCCGCGGCACCGCCGTCTGCCGGCGCCCCCGCCGCCGCGCTCGCGGTGCGCGTGTCGCCCGGGCCGGCCGAGATCGACGGCGCGCTCGACCGGCCGGTCGCCGAAGCGCTCGTCGGTCCGCACGTCGCCCTAAGCGGTTGGGCGCTTGCGAAAGCCGGCGTGCGCGGCGTCGAGATACGCATCGACGACGAGCGCTTCAGCGCGACCACCGGCATCGCCAGGCCGGACGTCGCCGCGGCCCGGGCGGCGTTCGCCGACGCCGGCACCGCGGGCTTCGAGCTCGACGTGGATCTCTCGTCGCATCCGGCGCACCTCGGGGCCGATCGCCGCGAGCTCGCAGTCGTCGTCCTTGCGCGAGACGGCGGCGAGCGGACCATCGCGCGTCGCAGCGTGATCGAGCCGGCCGCGCTCGCGCGCTGGGCGTTCGTGCGCGATGGCGCTGCATTTCACCTGCTTCCGGCCCTGTCGGGAATCGGCCTCGGCGGCGCGGCCGAGCTCGACACCGCCTACGCGCCCTATCTTTCCCGCACCGTCGCCGTCGGCATGCGGGTGCCGATCCTCTACCTGCGCACCACGCGGGGTCCCGCGGCCGACTACGCGTTCGATCCCGCCTGGGACATCGAGCGGCGCTGCGGCGCGCGGCGCATCGCCGAGGACACGCTCGACGGCACGCTCGCGCACGCCGCGGCGAAGCGCCTGCCGGTGCTCGTCACCCTCAATGGCGGGATCTGGGCGGACGCCGCTTGCGATGTGCCGGCCTGGGACATCAACGACCGCCTCGAGGAGGACCCGCGCAACTGCCAGTGGAACGAGCACGACCAGGTGATGCCGGACGACGCGCTCAAGCACCTGCCGGGATCGCAGGAGGGGCCCGAGCTCGGCCGTTCGCTCACCTTCAACGTATACGCGCGCACGGTGCGCCACTACAAGCGGCGCAACCTGCAGCAGGCGGGCGCCCGGCTCGCGGCCTTCATGCGCGCGCATCCGGGCCTGCTGGTGGGCGTCAACCTCGACCCCGACACGTACGTGAACCCGTTCTTCAACGAGACGCAGTGGTACGACTACAACCCCGGCACGCTGCGCCAGTTCCGCGAATGGCTCGCGGGCGCCGGCCCCTACGCCGGGCAGCCGCGCGACGGCGCGCCGGACCTTTCGCGCTACCGCCGTCCGCAGCCGCTCTCGCTCGCGCAGGCGAGCCGGCTGGCCGGGCGCACGTTCGCGCGCTGGAGCGACGTCGATCCGCCGCGCGCCTTCTCGCGCGAGCCTGCACATCCGTACTGGCAGGACCCGTGGGTGCGCGAGTGGGAGACGTTTCGCCGCCACCTGGTGCAGCTGCACTACGACGAGCTGTCGAGCTGGCTCAACGCGGCCGGCATTCCCGCCGATCGCATCTGGAGCTCGCAGGGCCTGATGGCACCGCTGCCGACCGGAATGCCGTTTGCACTCAACATCGCGAGCCCCGTGAAGGACGCCGACTCGGGCGGCATGTCCGTCGAGGGCAGCGTGCCCCGCGCCGGCCATCTCGGCGTGATCCTGTACGGCGCCTCGGCCGTGAACGACGTGCGCATGGAGAACGGCCGGCCGCTGCTCGCCACGCTGGCATCCTTCGATGCGCGGTTCGGCGTGGTCGAGTACAACACCGCAGACCTGCGCAATCCGCTCGCGCAGCCGGCGTACGCGTCGGGCTACCGCGGGCTGCGCGACCTGTGGAACGCGGGCGCGCGCTATGTCTCGCCGATGGCGTGGAACGGCTCGAACGGCGTGCACGCAGGCGAGCCCGGCTACGTCACCTATACCGCGTGGCGCAACACGCCGCTCGAGGAGGCCGCGAAGGACTTCATGCTCGCGCGCGCCGGACTGCCGCTCGGTGCCCGGCTGTGGACGTTCGGCACGCCACGGCATGCCGACGGCGACGGCTGGGCCGCGGAGCGCGGCGCAGCGGGGCTCGGCACGGGCTTCCTCACGGTGACGCCCGATGCCGGCACGATCGAGCTCGTCTCACCTGGCGACCTCGGCGTGCCGCGTCATGCGGCGCGCTCGCTCGTCCTCGGGTTGCCGGACGATGCGCGCGTGCGCCGCGTGGAGGTGCTCGCCCAATCAGGCGGCCGGCCGGAATGGCAGCGCCTGGCGCAGGTCGCGGACGCAGCGATCGCGCGACGCGCGGCGGGGCGCGTGATCGGGCTGCCGGGCGGCAGCGGCGCGCCGCTCGATCGCCTCACGGTGCGCATCGAGCTCGACGGATCGGGCGCGCTTGCGCTCACGCGCATCGCGCTCCTGCCTTGACCGGGCGCGCGGCGGCGCGCCTCAGCGCTCGTCGGCCTTGTACTCGACGTAGGTGCGATCGCGGAGCTGCCGCATGAAGTCCGCGAACTGCTCGTCGCTCTTGCGCTCGCGCAGCGCGGTGCGCGCCGACTCACGGCGGCGTGCCTCGGTGACGTCCTGCTTGCGCCGCTCGATGACCTGGATCAGGTGCCATCCGAACGGCGTGCGCACCGGCTGCGACAGGTCGGTGGGCTTGAGTGCATCCATCGACTTCTCGAAATCCGGCACCGTGTCTCCCGGCGAGATCCAGCCCAAGTCGCCGCCCTTGGCGCTCGAGGCGTCCTCGGAATTGACGCGCGCGAGCTCCTCGAACTTCGCACCCCCGACGATGCGCTCGCGCAGCCGGTCGATGCGCGCCTTGGCGTCGGCCTCGCTGACCGATTCGTTCACCTTCACGAGGATGTGCCGGGCGTGCGTCTGGTCGACCACCGTCGCCGCGTTGCGGCTGCGCAGGTCCTCGAGCTTGACGACGTGGAAGCCGCCCGGGCTGCGCAGCACGGGCGACACGTCGCCGGGCTTCATGTTGCGCACGTAGTCGGCGAACACCGACGGCAGGCGCGCCGGCGTGCGCCAGCCAAGCGAGCCGCCCTGCAGCGCGTCGGGTGCGTCCGAGTAGCTCGCCGCCACCTGCGTGAAATCGCGGCCCTTGCGCACTTCGCCGAGCGCTTCCTCGGCGCGCCGCCGGCGGGCCTCGATCTGGTCGGGCGAGGCCTGCTCGGGCAACGAGACGTACACGTGCGAGAGCAGGTATTCGCCCTCTCCACCGGCCTGCGCGGCGATCGTGGCGAGATAGTTGTCCACCTCGGCATCGGAGACCGTGAGCTTGTTGTCGACCTCGCGCTCGCGCACGCGCTGGAGCATGAGCTGGCGCCGGATGTCGTCGCGATAGACCGCGTACGGGATGTTCTCCTTGTCGAGGACCTTGCGAAATTCCTCGGGGGACAGCTTGTTCTCCTCGGCCACGCGCAGGATCGTGCGCTCGACGACCGTGTCGTCCACACGGATGCCGCTGTCCTTGGCATGCTGGATCAGCGCCCGCTCGGTGATCAGCCGCTCGAGCACCTGCTTGTCGAGCACGTCCGCGGACGGCGGCTGCACGTTCGACGCCTTCATCTGCTGCAGCACGATGCGCTTCTGCTCGCGCACGTCCCATTGCGTGACCGCCTCGTCGTTGACCACGGCGATCACCCGGTCGAGCGGCACCACCGGCCCGCTGGCCGCCGCAGCAGCCGGCGCCGGCCCAACGGCGCGTGCGGGCGCTGCCGCGGGCTGCGCGTAGACGGTCGGCGCGGACAAGACCGCGCCGGCAAGCGCGAGCGCGAATGGGATTGCGCCGAAAGGGCGCAGAACAGCATTGAAAGTTGCCATCGGTACCTCGACTGGCTGGGGCGGTTCCGCCGGAACCTAGAATTCGGGAAGGGGATCGAGCGCGCGATCGCGATTGCGCAGCGACGGGTCGTTCGAGGGCACGTAGCCCGGCACGCTGCGGCGCAGGAGCTCGAGCGGGCTGGTGCCGACGCGCCCGAGCCCATTGAGCTCGAGCTGGACGAAGATCGAATTGGACGTCTGCAGCGTTTGCGTCGTCAGCCGCTGCCCGACAATTCTCAGCACCCAGCAGTCGCCATTGTACTCGATGCCCGCGACGGCCTCGAGCGTCTTGTGGTCGGGCAGGGAATAGTTCCAGCGGCCGAGCAGGTTCACGTGCTCGTTCACCGGCCACTGGCCCGACAGGTCGACCTGCTTGATCTGCTCGACGACACCGCTCGGGTCGACGAGCGTGCGGGTATAGCGCCACGTCGCGTTGAGCACGCGGCCCGCGTCGGGGGTGTAGCGCACGCCCGCGTTGAAGCGCTCGACCTGCGAGGCGTCGAAGTTGTACTGCAGGAGGCTCGACAGCGACCATGCATCGGAGAGCCGGCCCTCCGCGCCCACCAGGAAATCGGACGACGCCGCCGAGCGCGCCGGCTCATTCAGCGTGACGCGCTGCTCGGAGAAATAGAAGCGCTGACCGATCGCCAGCCGCAGTCGCTCCGCACCCGTGTCGCGATCGAGGAAACGGGAGGTGAGCGCCAGCGTGAGCTGGTTGGCGTCGCCGATGCGGTCGTTGCCGAGGTAGCGGTTCTCGGCGAAGAGCTGCGAGAAATTGAAGTCGTCGACGGCCGTATCGAACGCGGGCGTCTGGTCCTGGCGACGATACGGGATGTACACGTAGAAAGCGCGCGGCTCGAGCGTTTGAGTCAGCGCGCGGTCGAACATCTCGACGTCGCGCTCGAGGATAAAGCCGCCGTCGAGGCTGGTGATGGGCACGACGACGCTCGGGTGCAGGTCGGGCGTGGCCGCGGTCGGTTTGTCGAGCTCGTACTGGCGCATGTGCACGCCGACGCGGGCGGTGGCGAACCACGCCGGGCCGCTGCGGCTGAAAGCGGCGGTGGGATAGCCCACCAGACGGTCGGCGGTCGGGGCGAGCGCGGCCTGCGTGAAGCGCGCGTACTCGGCGAACCCGGTCCACGTAAGGCCGAGCCATTCGCTTTCCGACAGGCTCGCCAGGAGCTGCGGCAGGCGGTTGTAGGGGGGCGTGACCGGCTGGTTCGGGTCCTGCAGCGTCTGGTAGCTCTGCACCCGCGCGAGGAACGACCAAGGGCCGCGCGAGTAGATGAGGCCGGCATCGCGCGGCAGCGTGCGCTGCGACGTGATCGCGATGCGGTCGGCGAGGTCGGCGAAATACGTGTCGTCGGAGACCTTCTGCAGGTTCAGGAACCCGGCGAGCGACGGGGAGAACTGCTCGTTGTGGATCCAGTTGAAGCCGTAGCGGTTGGTGCCGGTGACCTTGTCATTCGGCAGGAACTCGGCGTTCAGCTCGCCGGCGGCCTGCCCGAACGCCGACGACGCGTCGCCGACGAGATAGCGGAACTGGCCGCCGAGCTGGAGCCCGCGCTTGGTCATGTAGCGCGGCACGAGCGTCGCGTCGTAGTTCGGCGCGAGATTGAGGTAATAGGGCGTGGCGGCCTCGAACCCGCGCACGCCTGAGGAGCCCAGGATCGGGGTGAGGAATCCGGACTTGCGGTCGTTCGACAGCGGAAACTCGATCCACGGCGTGTAGGCGATCGGCACGTCCTTGAAATACACGGACGCGTTGTGCGCGGTGCCGACCTTGCGCAGCGTGTCGATCTCGAGCTCGTCGGTGCGCAGGTACCAGTCGGGGCGCGGCGCCACGCAGGTCGTGTAGATCGCGCCGCTCGCTTCATAGCGGTCGGGGCCTTTGAAGCGGATCTCGTCGGCCGTGCCGCGCGCGTTCGCCTCGGTCACGTTGAAACGCGGCGACGTGAATGCGCCGGTCTCGGCCTCCCGCCGGTAGACGAGCTCCGGACCGGTGATCCAGTCGAATCCCTGCCGCAGCGTCACGTGGCCGCGACCGTGAATCTCGTCGCGCGCCACGTCGTAATCGAGCCGGTCGGCGAGCACCGTCTGGTTGCGCATGCGCATCTCGACGCTGCCCTGCGCGGTCACCTGCGCCGCATCGCCTTCGAGCCGATCGGCGCGCAGGAAAAGCGCGCCGCGGCCGCCGTCACGGGCCAGCACCCGCGCCGGCGCAGGCGGCGACCGCGACGCCGGCGTGCCAGTGCCGGGGGCGACCGCCCGCGCGGGAATCTCCAGCGACCGCGAGAGCGTGAGGGCCAGCGGCGGGCCCCCGGGCGGCGCGGATGGGACGTCCTCGGCCAGCACGGCGGGCGCCGCGCCGAGCGCCATCGCGGCGGCGAGGGCGCGTGCGCGCCAATACGCGGGTCGGAACGGGCACTGCATCGGGGCAGGAAGCGGCGGTGGGCTCTGCTAGAATGCCGGCCATTCTAGCGTGCTGCGCGCGCACGCCCGCACGAATCGAGCGCCGGCGCATGCGCACCGGCGCGCGGCGCCGCCTTCCTCCTGCAGATTGCGCCGCGCCCGCCCCGGTCCGTTTCGCCTTTCGCGCGTCCTTCGTCCCATGCTCGCTCCAGCCTTCGATCCGCGCGCGGCGGCGCTCGACGAATTCATCGCATCTGCGCTGGAGGGCGTGGGCTACACGCGCGCGCCGGCCTCGGCCGACGCCAGCTTCAGGCGCTATTTCCGCGTCACTCCCGACGGCCGCGCTCGCGTGGCCCGCGGCGCCGCGACGCTGATCGCAATGGATGCCCCGCCGCCCCAGGAGAACTGCCGGCCGTTCGTGCGCGTCGCGGCGCTGCTCGCCGCCGCCGGCGTGCACGCGCCGGCGATTCTCGCGCAGAACCTCGCGCACGGGTTCCTCCTGTTGACCGACCTCGGCACGACGACGTACCTCGACGCGCTCGACCCGGACCGCGCGCATGCGCTGTATCTCGACGCGATCGATGCGCTGGTGCGCTGGCAGGCGGCGACGCACGCGGACGTGCTCGCGCCGTACGACGAGGCGCTGCTCGCGCGCGAGCTCGCGCTCTTTCCCGACTGGTACGTGGAGCGCCACCTCGGCCGGACGCTCGGCGACGGCGCGCGCGCGACCCTCGACGCCGTCTTCCGCTCGATCCTGGACAACAACCTCGCGCAGGCGCGGGTGTTCGTGCATCGCGACTTCCATTCCCGTAACCTCATGGTGTGCACGCCCAACCCCGGCGTGCTCGATTTCCAGGACGCCGTGCACGGACCGGTCACCTACGACCTCGTGTCGCTCCTGCGCGACGCCTACGTGGAATGGCCCGAGGAATGCCAGCTCGACTGGGCGGTGCGATATTGGGAGCGCGCCCGCGCGGCACGCGTACCGGTACCCGCCGACTTCGGCCGGTTCTGGCGCGACTTCGAATGGATGGGCGTGCAGCGGCAGCTCAAGGTGCTCGGCATCTTCGCCCGCCTCGCGCACCGTGACGGCAAGACCGCCTACCTGCAGGACATGCCGCGCGTGATGCGCTACCTGCGCGCCGCCGCCGGCCGCTATTGCGAGCTCGCGCCGCTGTGCGGCGTGCTCGATGGGCTCGAGCCCCATCCGGCCCTTGCCACGACCTGATGCCGGCCGCGATGATCCTGGCGGCGGGACGCGGCGAGCGCATGCGCCCGCTCAGCGACGCATGCCCGAAGCCCCTGCTCGCGGCGGGCGGCAAGCCGCTGATCGTCTGGCAGATCGAGGCGCTCGCCCGCGCCGGCTATCGCGAGCTCGTGATCAACGTCTCGCATCATGCCGACCAGTTCGTCGCGCAGCTCGGCGACGGCGCGCGTCTGGGCGTGGCCATCCGCTACTCGCGCGAGCCTTGGCCACTCGAGACGGCCGGGGGCATCGCGACCGCGCTGCCGCTCCTCCCCGCCGGCGTGCTGCTGGTGGTGTCGGGCGACATCTTCACCGCGTTCGACTACGCCTCGCTCGCGGCGCAACGCGAGGCGATGGAGCGCAACTCGGCCGGCGCGCGCGCTCACCTGGTGATGGTGCAGAATCCGCCCTACCATCCGCGCGGCGACTTCCATTTGACCGAGTGCGGCGGTCTCGCGCTGGCCGGCGGGCCGCGCCTGACCTTCGGCAACATCGCACTCTACGACCGCGCGCTGTTCGCCGGGCTGCCCGCCGGCCGAACGCTGCGTTTGCTGCCGCTCTTCGAACGGTGGATCGGCGCCGGCATCGTGTCGGGCGAGCGGTACGCCGGACCATGGGCCAACGTGGGCACGCCGCAGGACCTCGCCGACCTCGACCGGCGGCTCGCCCGCGATGGCTCCGCCGGGCTCGTTTTGCAACCGCATAGAGGGACGACCACGCGATGACCCCCAACCCGCTGCTCGATTTCACCGGACTGCCGCGCTTCGACCTGATCCGCCACGACCACGTCACGCCGGCCGTCGACGCGCTGCTTGCGCAGGCTCGCGCAGCCGTCGAGACCGTCGTCGGCGAAACGCACCCGCCGACGTGGGACAACGTCGTCGACGCGATGGAGGCACCGCTCGAGCGGCTCGACCGGATGTGGAGCGCCGTGCGCAACCTCAACGCCGTCGTCAACACCCCCGAGATCCGCGCCGCCTACAACGACAACCTGGCCAAGGTCACCGCGCTTCACGCCGATCTGGGCCAGGACATCCGGCTGTTCGAGCGCTTCCGCGCGCTCGCCGCGACGCCCGCCTACGCACGCGCGTCGCCGGCGCACCGGCGCCTCGTCGACAACGAGCTGCGCGACTTTCGGCTGGGCGGGGCCGAGCTGCCCGCGGATCGCAAGGTGCGCTTCAAGGCCGTCCAGGAAGCGCTCGCGCAATGGTGCGCGAAGTTCGACGACAACGTGCTCGACGCGGAGAACGCGTGGTCGCTGTTCGTCGACGACGAGGCGGCGCTCGCCGGCGTGCCGCCGGACGTGGTGGCCGCGGCGCGCGAGGCGGCCGCGGCCGACGGCCGCGCGGGCCTGAAGCTCACACTGCAGATGCCATGCTTCGTTCCCGTGATGCAGTACGCAGCCAGCCGCTCCCTGCGCGAACAGCTGCATCGCGCCTACGCGACCCTCGCCTCCGACCTGGGCGGGCATCCCGAATGGGACAACACGCCCGTCATCGCCCGCCTGCTCGAGCTGCGGCGCGAGGAGGCGTTGCTCCTCGGCTACAAGGATTTCGCGGCCGTCTCGCTGGTCTCGAAGATGGCCGGGTCGGCCGACGACGTGCTCGCATTCCTGCGCGATCTCGCGCGCCGCGCCAGACCCTTCGCCGAGCGCGACTACGCCGAGCTTGGCGCGTTCGCGCGCGACGAGCTGCGCATCGACGAGCTCGCGCCGTGGGACTTAGCCTATGCATCCGAGCAGCTCAAGGCGCGGCGCTACGCGTTCTCCGAGCAGGAAGTGAAACAGTACTTCACCGAGGAGCGCGTGCTCGCAGGCCTGTTTCGCGTCATCGCGACGCTCTACGGCGTCACGATCGAGCCTGCCCCCGCTCCCACCTGGCATCCGTCGGTACGGTTCTTTCGCATCCGCGACGCCGCCGGCGCGCTCACCGGCGAGTTCTACCTCGACCTCTACGCGCGCGAAGGCAAGCAGAGCGGCGCGTGGATGGACGACGCGATCAACCGGCAGCGGCGCGGCGAGCTCGTGCAGCATCCGGTGGCCTACCTGACCTGCAACTTCGCCGGACCGGTGGGCGGCAAGCCGGCCTTGTTCACGCATCGCGAGGTGGTCACCCTGTTCCACGAGTTCGGCCACGGGCTGCACCAGCTCCTGACCCGCGTGGACCTGCTCGGCATTTCCGGCCTCCAGGGCGTCGAGTGGGACGCCGTCGAGCTGCCGAGCCAGTTCATGGAGAACTTCTGCTGGGAGTGGGACGTGCTGGCGCACATGAGCGCGCATGTCGACACGGGCGCGCCGCTGCCCCGCGCGCTGTTCGACCGCATGCTCGCGGCGCGCAACTTCCAGAGTGGCATGCAGACCATGCGCCAGCTCGAGTTCGGCCTGTTCGACATGCTCCTGCACACGGCCTACGACCCGGCGGGAGGCGGTCCGTACGCCACCCCGCGGGCGGTACTCGACGCCGTCCGTCGGGAAGTCGCGGTGGTGCCGAAGCCCGACTACGACCGCTTCATGCATGCCTTCGGCCACGTATTCGGGGGCGGCTATGCCGCCGGCTACTACAGCTACAAGTGGGCCGAGGTGCTCTCCGCCGACGCCTACAGCCTGTTCGAGGAGGAGGGTGTGCTCTCGCCCGCCGCCGGCGCGCGCTTTCGCGACGAAATCCTGGCCCGGGGCGGCAGCCGGCCGGCGCTCGAGTCGTTCGTCGCCTTCCGGGGCCGCCCTCCCCAACTCGACGCCCTTCTGCGGCATAATGGAATGACGATGTCATCGTGACGGAGCCGTCATGGGCCATATCACCCGCACGACCCCCTTTGCGATCCGGCTGGCCGTTCACGCAGCGGCGGCGCTGGCCGTGCTCGCAAGCGCCGCGCAGGCGCAGAACCAGACCCAGGTCTACCGCTACACCGACGTCGACGGCCGGATCGTCTACTCCGACCGGGTGCCGCCCGGCAGCGCCAAGAACATCCAGCCGAAGAGGCTCGGGCCGAACTACATCGAGACCAGCCAGCTGCCGCTCGCCGCGCAGCAGGCGATCGAGCGCTTTCCCGTCACGCTCTATACCTACGACTGCGGGGGGGTGTGCCAGAACGCCGAGGCCCTTCTCAACCGGCGCGGCGTGCCGTTCACAACGATCAACGTGACCGAAGGCGACAACGCCGCCAAGCTTCAGTCGATCACCGGCGAGCAGCGCGTGCCGGTGCTGCAGGTCGGGGACAAGATCGAGAAGGGCTATCTCGAGTCGCGCTGGCAGGCCACGCTCGACGAGGCCGGCTACCCGAAAACGCCTCCGGCGCGGCGCGCGCAGACGCCCCGGGCCCCGGACGCGCGGACCGCCGTGGGCGCCTCCCCTGCGCAGACCTTGGTGGGCGCCCCTCCTGCGCAGACCTCCGTGGCCGCGCCCGCCAAGGGCGGCGACTACCCGAAGTAGCCGGCCGGGGCCGCCGGCCAGCCCGGCGTCCGCGTAACAGCGCCGCGCGCAGCGCGGTACGCGCCAAAGCAACGTCCCCGCGGCGCCGCGTGCGTTAGCATTCGACCCCGCCGCGCGGGCAACGCCCGCCCCCGTTCGAATCGTCGATGGTCTTCAGCGCGCCGCTGTTCCTGCTCGTGTTCCTGCCGCTGACGCTCGCGGCGTATTACCTCGCGCCGCGCGCCGCGCGCAATGCGGTGCTGCTGGTCGCGAGCCTCCTGTTCTATGCGTGGGGCGAGCTGCGCTACGTGCCGCTCGTGCTGGCCTCGATCGCGTTCAACGGCTGGATCGGGCTGCGCATCGCCGCGGCGACGGCGACGGCGCCGCGCCGGCGCGCGCTGGCGACGGCCATCGTCGTGAACGTCGGCACGCTGGCGGTCTTCAAGTACGCCAACTTCGCGGTGGAAAACTGGACGGCTGTCGCGCCGTGGCTCACGGGCGTGCCGAGCGCCACTGCAATGGCGACCATCCCGCTGCCGCTCGGCATCTCGTTCTTCACCTTTCACGCGATCAGCTACGTCGTCGACGTCTACAAGCGCAATGCCGCGCCCGAGCGGCGCCTCGGCACGTTCGCCCTGTACATCCTGCTGTTCCCGCAGCTGATCGCCGGCCCGATCATCCGCTGGCGCGACATCGCGACGCAGCTCACCGGCCGCCGCGAGCGCCTCGCGGAGGTGGCGTACGGCGTGCGGCGCTTCGTCACTGGCCTGGCAAAGAAGGTCCTGATCGCCAACACGCTCGGCCGCATCGCCGATCCCATCTTCGCGCTGCCGGTGGGCGAGCTCACTCCGGCGGTAGCCTGGCTCGGCCTCGTTTGCTACACGCTGCAGATCTACTTCGATTTCTCCGGCTACTCCGACATGGCGATCGGGCTGATGCGCATGCTCGGCTTCCGCATCCTCGAGAACTTCAACTACCCGTACATTGCGCGCAGCGTGCGCGAGTTCTGGCGCCGCTGGCACATCTCGCTGTCCAACTGGTTCCGCGACTACCTGTACGTGCCGCTCGGCGGCAACCGGCGCGGCCGGCTGCGCGAATACGCCAACCTGATCGTGGTGTTCATCCTATGCGGGCTGTGGCATGGCGCGAGCTGGCCGTTCGTGCTGTGGGGCGCATGGCACGGCGTGTTCCTGGTCGCCGAGCGCGCGGGGCTCGCCCGCCTGCTCGCCCGTGCGCGCTGGGCGGCGCATGCCTACGCGCTGGCCGTGGTGATGCTGGGCTGGGTGCTCTTCCGCTGCGACACGCTCGCACACGCGGCGCGCTACTACGCCGCGCTGGCCGGCGCCAGCGACGCGGATCCGGTACTTCGTCCCCTGCAGCAGTGGCTGGACCCGCTCGCGCTGGCCACGCTCGCGCTCGCCGTGATCCTGTCGGCGCCCGTGGCGCCCGCGCTCGGCCGCTGGCGCGATCGACGCTGGCCGCGCGCCGGTGCCGCGGTCGAGGTCGCATCAATGGTCACGCTGCTTGTCCTGGCGACGGCGTTCCTCGCCGCCGGCACCTACAATCCGTTCATCTATTTCCGCTTCTAGGGCCGGATGCCCACGTCGCTCGACCTGCCGGCCGTGCCACCCCCCGCGCCCGCCGGGCATCCGCGCCGCGACCGCGCGCTCGTGGCGGCGTGCGCGTTGGTGCTGCTGCTGGCGGTCGGCTTCGATCCTCTGTTCGGCGTGCAGGCCCATTTCGAGAACCGGACGCTGGCGGCGTGGCCTGCTTGGCAGGAATGGCCGCCGCAGCGCGACTGGTTTGCACGCGTCGACGCCGCGTTCGCCGATCGCTTCGCAGGACGCAATGCGCTGATCGCCTTCCAGCACGCGGTGGTCGTGCTCGGACTGCACAGCTCGCCGGTGCAAAACGTCCTGCTCGGCCGCGACGACTGGCTGTACTTCCTGGGCGAGGACGGCCGCTCGCTCGACCGCTTCGTACGCGGCACGCTGCCGATCGGCGCGGCGGAGATCGACGCGCTGGCGCGTGAGCTCGAGCGGCGGCGCCGGTTCCTCGCCGCACGCGGCATCGCCTATGTCGTGACCATCGCGCCCGACAAGTCCACCCTCTATCCGGAGCACCTGCCCGCCTGGGTGCGCCCCGTGGCGGGACCCACGCCGCTCGACCGGGCGACGGAGGCCCTGAAGCGCAATCCGGCGTTGCGCTTCGTCGACCTGCGCGCGCCGCTGCGCGCAGCGAAAGCGTCGGAGCAGGTGTACTACCGGACGGATTCGCACTGGAACTACCTCGGCGCGACCGTCGCGTACGGGGCGCTCATGCGCGAGGTGCGCAACGCGCTCGGCGCGGAGCGGCTGCCGCAGATCGCGCCCGTGGAGCGGCCGCCGTTCGTGCGCGGAGTCGACCGCTATCGCGGCGACCTGTCGCGCATGCTCGGCGTGCCGTTCCGGTATGTCGAAGACGACCTCGCGCCACTTGCCAAGGTGCTCGGCGATCCGTCGCGCCGTTGCGCCCGGCGCATCGACGAAGGGCGCGACTTGGGCTTCGAGTTCTACGCTTGCGCTCGCGCGCCGCCGCTGCGCGCCGTGGTGCTGCGCGATTCGATGGCGATCCCGCTCATCCCGATGCTATCGGAGAATTTCCGGCGCGTCGTTTACGTGTCGAGCCGCCGGCTCGACCCGGGACTCGTCGACCGCGAGCGGCCGGATATCGTGATCGACGAGTTCGTCGAGCGCAGCCTGACGGCCAGCGCGGCCTTCCCGACGCCTGAAGTGCCGGCGCCCTGACCGGCGCACCGATCGGCCCCTGACTGGCGCCCTGATCGGCGCGCGAACGCGACTTCACGCGTCGACGCGACCGCCCTTGCGCAGCTCCGCTTCCATGCCGAGCTCCTGGATCTTGCGCGTGAGCGTGTTGCGTCCCCACCCGAGCCACGCCGCGGCTTCCATGCGATGGCCGCCCGTGTGCGCGAGCGCGCGCCGGATGAGCGTCTTCTCGAACTCCTCCTCGAGGCGATCGCCCACGTTGCGCTCGCCGCGCGCCAGCGCCTGCGCCAGTGCGCGATCGAGCGCCTGCTGCCAGTCCGGCTCGGCCAGCGCGCCGCCCGCGCCGGGCGACTCGCGCACTTCCGGCGGTAGGTCCGGCGCCTCCACCCGCTGGCCGGGCGCCATCACGGTCACCCAATGACAGATGTTCTCGAGCTGGCGCACGTTGCCGGGGAAGCCGAAGCAAGCCAGCACCTTCTGCGCGTCGTCGGAGAGGATCTTCGGCTCGACCGCGAGATCGCGCGCGCTCTTGCGCAGAAAGTGACGCGCGAGCGGTGCGATGTCTTCGGTGCGCTCGCGCAGCGGCGGCAGCCGCAGCCGTACGACATTGAGCCGATGCAGCAGATCCTCGCGGAACAACCCGAGCCGCACGCGCTCCTCGAGGTTCCGGTGGGTGGCCGCGATGATGCGCACGCTCGATTTCTGGGGCGCGTGACCGCCGACGCGGTAATACTCGCCGTCGGCCAGCACGCGCAGCAGGCGCACCTGGAGATCGGCGGGCATGTCGCCGATCTCATCCAAGAACAGCGTGCCGCCCTCCGCCTGCTCGAAGCGGCCGCGGCGCAGGCTCTGCGCACCGGTGAAGGCGCCGCGCTCGTGGCCGAACAGCTCGGATTCGAGCAGGTCCTTCGGGATGGCGGCGGTGTTGATGGCGACGAACGGGTTGGCCGCGCGCGGGCTGTGCCGATGCAGCGCGCGGGCGACCAGCTCCTTGCCGGTGCCGGACTCGCCGGTGATCAGCACCGTGGCCGCCGACTGCGACAACCGCCCGATCGCCCTGAACACCTCCTGCATCGCCGGCGCCTGGCCCAGCATCTCGGGCGGCTCGCCGTTGCCCGACGCCACCGGCGAATCCGACCGCCGCTCGGTGCTCGCTCGCCGGATGAGCGCGACGGCGTGGTCCACGTCGAACGGCTTCGGCAGGTACTCGAACGCGCCGCCCTGGAACGCGGCGACCGCGCTGTCCAGGTCCGAATAGGCGGTCATGATGATCACCGGCATGTCCGGATAGCGCTCCTTCGCCTTGTTGAGCACGGCGAGCCCGGACTCGCCCGGCATGCGGATGTCGGAGACGAGCACCTGGGGCCGCGCCACCGCGAGCGCCTGCATCACCTCGAACGCGGACGAGAACGTCTTGTACGGGATGCCCTCGCGCGCGAGCGCCTTTTCGAGCACCCAGCGGATCGACCGGTCGTCGTCGACGATCCACACGGCGGGCTCGCTGTCGCCGCGCGCCGGGTCGAATTCGAATGCGTATATCGGTTCGCTCATGGGGATCATCCGCCGGTCCGTCCGGTCTCCAGCGGCAGCAGCACGGTGAAAACCGTCCGGCCGGGCTCGCTGGCGCATTCGATCGTGCCGTGGTGCTGCGCGATGAACGTCTGCGCAATCGTAAGGCCGAGGCCGCTGCCGCCTTCGCGGCCGGAGACCAGCGGGTAGAAGATCTTGTCGCGGATCGACTCGAGCACGCCCGGGCCGTTGTCCTGCACGCTGGCCGACAGTCCAAGGCGGTGGCGCTTTCGCGCGAGCGTCACGCCGCGCGCGACGCGCGTGATCAGCCGGATCGTGGGATCGCGCGTGGTGCCGGCGACCGCCTGCGCGGCGTTGCGCACCACGTTGAGGAATGCCTGCGTCAACTGCTCCGGATCGGCATCGATATCGGGCAGGCTGATGTCGAAGTCGCAGATCACCGGGATTGCCGGGAACTCGGCCTGCACCACGCCCTTGACCCGCACCAGCACCTCGTGGATGTTGGTGCGGCGATAGGTGGGCACGCGGTGCGGCGTGAGCAGCCGGTTGACCAGCGACTGCAGCCGGTCGGCTTCGCCGATGATCACCTGCGTGTATTCGATGAGCTGCGCGCGGTCGAGCTCGCGCTCGAGCAGCTGCGCCGCCCCGCGGATGCCGCCGAGGGGATTCTTGATCTCGTGGGCGAGGCTGCGGATGAGCTCGCGATTGGCCTGCTGCTGCTCGTTGAGGCGCTCCTCGCGCGCGATCTTGAGCTGCTGGTCGATGTGCCGGAACTCGAGCACCAGGCCGCGCTCGTCGGGCTCGATCGGTGTCACCGTGCACGTGAGATGCAGGCGCGCCTTGCCCGGCGCCCCGAGCTCGAGTTCCTGCTCGGTGTAGGAGCCCTCCGCGGCGATCGCCTTGTCGATGGCCGCGCACAGCGAGGCGCAGTCGCCGAAGATCGCCGTGAGCGGCTGGCCGGTGAGCTTCGCCTGCGAGAGCTCGAACAGGTTCTCGGCCGCCGGGTTGGCGTAGCGGATCGACCGGTCCCGCCACAGGATGAGCACCGCGGTGGCGAGCAGCTCGAGCCCCGCGTGCACGAGCGGAGCTTCGCCGGGAGACGATGGAAACAAGCGAAGCTTCACGGAAGCGCGCACGAGCGATGCATCCAGCCTGCCGCGGCATTCGCGGCCATCCGCGGAATTAGCAATATCCGCGCCCACGCCGGCTCAGCGCAGGCTGCCGAGCTCCTTGCGCAGGGCCTCGACGTTGCGCTCGTGCAACGCAACGGATTGTCGCAGGCGCGCAATGCGCTCGCGGTACTTGTCGGCGTCGGCCTGCTCTTCCGGCAGGGCGGTCGGCGCGCCGGCGCCGTACGCCGTGCGCGCCTCGGCCAGCATCCGCTCCTCGGTGCCGAGCTCATCGCCCAGCACCTTGCGCCGCATGTCCTCGCGACTGCGCTGCGTGGCGGAATCGACGCGCGGAAATCCGCTCGGCACGGCCGCCGAGACCGTCGCAGCGCCCGGCGACGGCACGCGCCGCGACGCCGGCTCGCCCGCGTGCGCTTCTGCGCCCGGGACGTTGAAGTACGAATACGCGCCCGAGGCGGTGTAGCACTTGAAGGTGCTGCCTTCGACCACGATGGGCTTGTTGACGCAACCCGACTCCTTCGCCTTATCGCCCATGGTCGCGGCGGATGCGATTCCCGCGGCCAGCGCGGCCACGACGAGGCACCACGCGAGGGCGCGGCTGCACCGGAAACCGGCAGGGGCGTCGATCCGAGCCTGCATGACGACGCGAGTTTAACCGGTCGCACCGCACACGGGGGCAGGGCGCCCGCCCGGCGCCGCTCACGCGTCGGCCGGCCCGTCGCCCCCGCGCACCGCCGGCGGAGACGACGAGGCGGCGGGACGGTTACAGGCTGAAGTACATGTCGTACTCGACCGGATGGGTGGTCATCCGGAAGCGCGTGACCTCCTCCATCTTCAACGCGATGTAGGCGTCGATCATGTCGTCGGTGAACACCCCGCCGCGCGTGAGGAAGGCGCGATCCTTGTCGAGATGGTCCAGCGCCTCGTCGAGCGACGCGCAAGGGTGCGGGACCTTTGCGGATTCCTCGGGCGGCAGGTCGTAGAGGTTCTTGTCCATCGGGTCGCCGGGATGGATCTTGTTCTGCACGCCGTCGAGGCCGGCCATGAGCATGGCGGAGAACCCGAGGTAGGGATTGCATGTCGGGTCGGGGAAGCGAACCTCGATGCGCCGCGCCTTGCCGCTCGTGACGTACGGAACGCGCACCGCGGCAGAGCGATTGCGCGCGGAATACGCGAGGTTGATCGGAGCCTCGAAGCCCGGCACGAGCCGCTTGTACGAGTTGGTCCCCGGATTGGTGAACGCGTTGAGCGACTTCGCGTGCTTGATGATGCCGCCGATGTAGTAGATCGCGAATTCGGACAGGCCGGCGTACCCCGGGCCGTCGAACAGGTTCTTGCCGTCCTTCCACACCGACTGGTGCACGTGCATGCCTGAGCCGTTGTCGCCGACGATGGGCTTCGGCATGAACGTGGCGGTCTTGCCGTAGGCCGCGGCGGTGTTGTGCACGCAGTACTTGAGGATCTGCAGCCAGTCGGCACGCTTGACCAGCGGCGCGAACTTGGTGCCGATCTCGCACTGGCCCGCGTTGGCCACCTCGTGGTGATGGACCTCGACCTCGACGCCCATCTGCTCCATGGCGAGGCACATCGCCGAGCGCACGTCCTGCAGCGAATCGACCGGCGGGACGGGAAAGTAGCCGCCCTTCACGGTCGGGCGGTGACCCATGTTCCCGCCTTCGAACTTCTCCGCGGACGACCACGCGGCCTCGCTCGAGAAGACCTTGCAATAGCTGCCCGACATGTCGACCGACCATTCGACGGCGTCGAACACGAAGAACTCGGGCTCCGGGCCGAAGTACGCCGTATCGCCCAGGCCGGTCGACTTGAGGTAGACCTCCGCGCGCTTGCCGAGCGAGCGCGGGTCCCGCTCGTAGCCCTTCCCGTCGGACGGCTCGATCACGTCGCAGGTGATGTTGAGCGTGGTCTCGTCCATGAACGGGTCGAGCACGGCCGTGCCGGGATCGGGCATCAGCAGCATGTCGGACGCCTGGATCCCCTTCCACCCCGCGATCGACGAGCCGTCGAAGGCATGGCCGAGCTCGAACTTGTCATTGTCGACCTGCTTGGAGGGCACGGAGACGTGCTGCTCCTTGCCACGGGTATCGGTGAAGCGGAAGTCCACGAAGCGGACCTCCTTGTCCTTGATCATCTTCAGCACGTCGGCTGGGGTGGTCATGCGTTGTTCTCCTGGGGACGTTGCGGAAAGGCGGACGAGCGTCCGACGCTGGCGGACTAAGTTAGCGATAACCATGCCATTCGAAAAGGATGGCTAAGTCACGGTTTCCTAACCGAAAGTGTTCAAACGCAAAGGGTTCGCGCGGCCCGTCGCACCAAATTAGCACACTCGGGCGAGCCGCCCAAGCGAATCTGGTGCAGCCTACGGATAGAACAGGTACAGGCGATAGCCCGCCTGGGTAGTCGCGCTGGCGTCGATGAAGAGGCGCACGATCGCCTCCCCGTTCGCCTGGATGCCCGCGGCAAGATCGACCGTGCCGCTGGCGTAGTCGGCGGGCGGCAAGGCGCGGCGCACCACCACCTGGTCGTTGGAGTCGGTCAGCGTGAGCTCCAGATGCGGGTACGCCAGCGCGTAACCGGCGCGGTTGCGCAGCGTCGCGCTCAGGATCAGGAGGCCGCGGTGCGCCGGGTCGGCCTGCAGGTCGGAGGCGTCGATCGACAGCGCCCCGACGTCGCGCAGCGGACGCACGGCGCACCCGGCCATCGCGCACAGCTGGGTCAGCGCGGGACGGGTCTGCGGCCAGTGCGCGGCGAGCGCGTCGCGGAAATGGAACAGCGCCTGGCCGACCAGCGCGATCAGCAGCACCGGAATGCCGGCCGCGTAGATCCACCGCAGCGCCGGCGAGCGCGGCCGGGGGCGGTCCCAGGCGAAGCGGCTGTCGTAGTCGACGCCCGCGGTGCGCTCGTCGTGCGCGTCGCTCCCGTCGACTATCTCGACGCCCGGACCCGCCGTGGCGCGGCCGCGGCGCTCGGTGTCCTCGTGCGCCGGCCGCAGGGCGTGGGCGTTGCGCAGCGTGACGGTGGGCGGACCTGCCGCGAGCTCGTCGGGCGGCGCCTCGCCCTCGACGCGCGACGCCGGCGCGAGCGAGATGAGCTGGGCGTTGCCGTCGAACACGTTGCGGCAATGCCCGCAGCGCACCTGCCCGTCGCGCAGCGCGAGCTGGTCCGGCGTGACGCGGAAGATCGTCGCGCAGCCGGGACAACGCGTGTATTGCTCGTGGGACATGTCGTGGGAGCGCCCGCCCGGCAGTGCCGTCACGGGTGCCGCATGCCCGCGAGCAGCACCCAACCCTCGGCCGTGCACCAGGGCGCGATATTAAACCAGGGCGCGTAGGCGGCGCGTACCCCTTCCGCCTGATCCGCGAGGATTCCGGACAGCGCGATTCGGCCACCCGCCTTCGTGCGCGCGGCCAGCAGCGGGGCGAGCACGATCAGCGGGTTGGCCAGGATGTTCGCCACGACGATGTCGGCGGGATGGGGCGCGAGCCCGTCGGGTGGCACGAACGTGGCGGCCACTCCGTTGGCCCGCGCGTTGGCACGGCTGGCGACGATCGCCTGCGGATCGATGTCGACGCCCGTCACGCGCGTCGCGCCGAGCCGTGCCGCGCCGATCGCGAGAATTCCCGAGCCGCAACCGTAGTCGAGCACGGTCTCGCCGCCCCGCACCGCGTCCCGCAGCCATTGCAGGCACAAACGCGTGGTCGGGTGCGAGCCCGTGCCGAACGCGAGCCCCGGGTCGAGCGCGAGGTTGAGCGCACAAGGATCGGGCGGCGCGCACCAGGACGGCACGACCCACAAACCGTCGTCGATGCGCAGCGGCGCGAACTGCGCCTGGGTAAGGCGCACCCAATCCTGCTCCGCCACGTCGGCCGGCTCGGCGAGCGGCAGCGGCACCCCGAGACCGGCGGCGGCCCGCGCCAGCGTCGCCTGCGCGTCGAAGCCGGCCGGAAAGAGCGCGCACACGCGCGACACTGGCCACCAGTTGGGGGCGCTGCCGGGCTCCGCATACACCGCGCGCTCCGCCGCCTCTCCCGCGTGCGGGTCGGACAGGTCCACCGACAGCGCGCCGGCCTCGAGGAGCGCGTCGGACCAGGCCTCCGCAGCGTCGGCCGCGACGTCGAAGCGCAGCGTGGGATACACGCGGGGCGCCGGGTCAGGAAGACGGCTTGCGCTTGGCGAGCCGCTCCTCGAGGTAGTGGATCGACGTGCCGCCGCGCAGGAACGCATCGTCCTGCAGGAGCTCCTGGTGGAGCGGGATGTTCGTCTTGATGCCGCTCACCACCATCTCCGACAGCGCGATCCGCATGCGCGCGAACGCCTGCTCGCGCGTGTCGCCGTAGGCGATCACCTTGCCGATCATCGAGTCGTAGTTCGGCGGCACGAAGTAGTTCGCGTACGCGTGCGAATCGACGCGAATGCCGGGGCCGCCGGGTGGATGCCACGCGGTGATCCGGCCCGGCGACGGCACGAAGGTCCACGGGTCCTCGGCGTTGATCCGGCACTCCACGGCGTGGCCGCGCTTGACGATGTCGCGCTGGCGGAAGCGCAGCTTGTACCCCGCGGCGATGCGGATCTGCTCCTGCACGATGTCGATGCCCGTGATGAGCTCGGTCACCGGGTGCTCGACCTGAAGGCGCGTGTTCATCTCGATGAAGAAGAACTCGTCGTCCTGGTAGAGGAACTCGAAGGTGCCCGCGCCGCGGTACCCGATCCGGCGGCACGCCTCCGCCGAACGCTCGCCCACGCGGAGCAGCGCGCGCGGGCTGATGCCCGGCGCCGGCGCCTCCTCGATGATCTTCTGGTGGCGCCGTTGCATGGAGCAGTCCCGCTCCCACAGGAAAACGGCGTTGCGATAGGCGTCGGCGAGCACCTGGATCTCGACGTGGCGCGGGTTGACCAGGAAGCGCTCCAGGTAGACGGACGGGTTGCCGAAGGCGGCGCCCGCCTCGGCGCGCGTGAGCGCCACCGCCGGCAGGAGCGCGGCCTCGGTGTGCACCACGCGCATGCCACGGCCGCCCCCGCCACCGGCCGCCTTGATGATCACCGGGTAGCCCACGAGCCGGGCCTGGCGAATCACCTCCTTGGCGTCCTCCGGCAGCGCGCCTTCCGACCCCGGCACGCACGGCACGCCCGCCTTGGCCATCGCGACCTTCGCGCTCACCTTGTCGCCCATCAGGCGGATCGTCTCGGGCTTGGGGCCGATGAAGACGAAGCCCGACCGCTCGACCTTCTCGGCGAAGTCGGCGTTCTCGGAGAGAAATCCGTAGCCCGGATGGATCGCCTGCGCGTCGGTGACCTCGGCCGCGGCGATGATGGCCGGGATGTTGAGGTAGCTCAGCGACGACTGCGGCGGCCCGATGCAGACCGACTCGTCGGCGAGCGCCACGTATTTCGCGTCGCGATCCGCCTCGGAGTGCACGACGACCGTCTTGATCCCGAGCTCGCGGCACGCGCGCTGGATGCGCAGGGCGATCTCGCCGCGATTGGCGATCAGGACCTTGTCGAACGGCTTGTCGGACGGGGCGTCGGCCACCGTCAGTCCCGTCCCGGGAGCGCTCCGGCGCGCCGCATCAGCTGATCACGAACAGCGACTGGCCGAACTCCACGGCCTGCCCATTCTCGGCCAGGACGGCCTTGATCGTCCCGGTCGCGTCGGCCTCGATCTCGTTCATGAGCTTCATCGCCTCGACGATGCACAGGGTGTCGCCCTTCTGGACCGCGTCGCCGATCTCCACGAACGACTTGGCGCCGGGCGACGCCGAGCGATAGAACGTGCCGACCATCGGGCTCTTCACGACATGGCCCTCCGGGGCCGGGGGCGCCGGCGGCGTCGCGGCCGCCGCGGGCGCCGCCGGGGGCGCGGCCACCGGGGGCGAGGCCTGGAACATCAACGTCTGCGGCGCCGGCGCGCCGGCGCGGGTGATGCGGACCCGCTCCTCGCCTTCCTGGATTTCCAGCTCAGCGATGCCGGAGGTCTCGACGAGCTCGATCAGGGTCTTGAGCTTGCGCAGATCCATTGGCCAAAGGCGGAACGCAGCCGCCGGAATTCGGAAAGGCGCGAGTTTGCCCCGGATGGGAGCGATTTGTCGAGTGGTTGAGCGAAGTTGGGCGAATTCTGCAATCCCGCCGCCGCTCCAAAGACGCCGGTCGGCAAGGCGCCGGGTCGGGCGCTAGCGAGCGCTCCAAACGTCAGGGCTGGAGCAGCGGATCGACGATGGCGTGCAGGTCGGCCGGCTTGACCGGCCCGAGGTGGGTGGCGACCACGCGCCCGCCTCGATCCAGCACGATTGTGAAAGGCAGCGCCACCAGGCGATTGCCGAGCTCGCGCGACAGGACCATCGCCGGCAGGCCGCCGATCAGCGTCGGATAGTTGAGGCCGAGTTCCGACGCGAAGCGCTGCACCGGCTCGGGCTTGTCCACGGCGATGCCGACGAACTGAAGCCCGCGTCCGCCGCTGGCGGCCTGGGCCTTGATGAATCCCGGCATCTCCTCGCGGCACGGTACGCACCATGTCGCCCAAAAATTGACGACCAGAACCTTCCCGCGCCATTGGTCGATGCGCTGGACCCGTCCCGACGGATCGGGCAACTCGACGGCGAGGAGAGCCGCCGCTGCACGCGCCTCGTCGGCCGCGCGGTAACCGTAGCGTGCGAGCTCGATGCCGGCGATCAGCGCGATCGCCACCACGCCGGCCACGAGCGCCCAGCGCCGCCAGCTCGACCGTCGCGCGGCCGGATCGGGATCAGGCGGCGCAAGCATGCGTTCGAAGCGAGCCTTCACCCGCCATGTTCAATTGAACCAGCCCTTCTTGCGTTCAGGCTCGACAAGCGGTCCGGCGCCAGCGCCGGCAGCGGGCAACGCCACCTTCACTTGCTGCAGGCTCGGCGGATAGCAGACCCCGGCGTCGGCGCAACCCTGCGACGCCGCCTTCAATGCGAGCGACTGGCCCGCGACGCCGCTCGGCACGGGAACGCGCACGACGAGGCGGCCCCGGTAGGTGAGAACCTCGCCGAAGAACGCGTCGTGCTTGCGCAGCGCTTCCGGCAGCGCCGGCGTCCCGAGCGCTGCGTCGGCCTCGAAGCCGAGCTTGTCGCGGTAGAGGTAATAGCCGTCGGCGATGTCGAAGCGCACCTCCAGCGTGTGCGCGTCGAGCGCGCGAGCGGAAAAGCGGAACGCCTCCTCGGGAGCCAGGAGCTTGGGCTCGGCGGCGGGCAGGCCGGCCCCCCGCGCGGGCGGAGCTGCGACCGTCCATGCGCCGGCGAGGAGCATTCCGACCACCAGCGCGATGGCCGCGACACGCGGGACGCGCGAGGACGAGCGGGTGTCAGGCGTCACGAGTTACGGCTTCCAGCCATGCCAGGTACGGGGCATCGCCGCGGGCGATTGGCACGGCGACGGTCCCAGGCAGCCCGCAGGCGTGGAGCGCGCAGATCGCAGTCGCCGCCTCCGCGTAGAGCGAAGCTCGCGTCTTGATGGTCAACGGGACTTCCTGACCCGTTTCGATCTCCCCGCGCCAGTGATAGAGTGACTCCACCGGCGCCCCGACACAAACGCATGCCGCAAGGCGGCGCGCCAGAAGGGCGCCCGCGAGCGACCGGCCGGCGGCGCGGTCGGCGCCGGCGGTGAGCACGAAACAGCGCTTCGGCCAAGGAGCTCCATGCGGCTGATGTTCCTCATGATTGTACTGGCGTTCCCCGTGATGGACCTGTACGTCACGGCGCGCGTCGCGCGCTGGACGGGCGTGCCGATGTGGTTCTGGCTGCTGTCCTCCGCGGTGGCCGGACTGTGGGTGATCCGCAACGAGCGGCTCGAGTTCCGCGCCCGCACCGTCGCGGCGATGCACGGCGAATATCCGCTGCTGCGCGGTCTCGTCGACAGCGGACGCAAGGTGCTCGCGGCGATGCTGCTGATCCTTCCGGGCGTCCTGAGCGACGTGCTCGGCATCCTGCTCCTGATGCTCCCGATCAACCTGCGCGCGCAGCCGGCGGCGGCCGGACGCACCGGTGCGCGTCCCGGGAAGACTCTCGAGGGCATGTACCGGCGCGATTGAGAGCGGCATTTCCTTCGGTCGCGCCGTGGGCGCCGTTCCTTACTTCATCCGGTCGAGCAGCGTAGGCTCGGCCTTCCGCGCCCGGGCGTACGCCCACAGCATCATTGCCGCGCCGGCGACCATCATCGGCAGCGACAGCCACTGGCCCATGCTGAGGCCGCCCGTGAGCAAGCCGAGAAAGCTGTCCGGCTCGCGGAAGTGCTCGGCGATGAACCGAAACCCGCCGTAGCCGAACAGGAACAGCCCCGACACGGCCCCCATCGGGCGCGGCCGCAACGCGTAGATCCAGAGGATCACGAAGAGTGCCACGCCTTCGAGGCCGAACTGGTAGAGCTGCGACGGGTGGCGCGGCAGGTTGTCGACGTTGGGAAATATCATCGCCCACGGCACGTCCGTCACGCGGCCCACCAGCTCCGCGTTGATGAAGTTGCCCATGCGTCCCGCGGCGAGTCCGAGGGGAATCGCGGGCGCCACGAAGTCCATCACGTCGAGCCACCGCTTGCCGCGCCGGTGCGCGAAGAACCACATCGCCACCAGCACGCCGAGGAAGCCGCCGTGGAAGCTCATCCCGCCCTGCCAGAGCTGGAAGATCTCGAGCGGGTGCGCGAAGTAGTAGCCGGGCTTGTAGAACAGCACGTAGCCGAGGCGGCCGCCGAGGATGGTGCCGAACACGCCGTAGAAGAGCATGTCGTCGATGTCGCGCGGATGCCAGCCCGTCAGCAGGTTCTGCCGCGCCCGCCAGCGGCCGAGCACGATGAACAGGATGAAGCCCACGAGGTACATGAGGCCGTACCAGCGCACCTCGAGCGGGCCGAGCGTCATCCCGCCCGCGGTGAAGGGGCCGAGGCGGAGGGCGACGGGGTCGAATTGGGGATGGACGAGCATCGACTTCGCGCGGCGCCTTTCGGGTGAGCCACGAGGACCTGCACTACAATCGCCGATTATACGAGCCGCCCCGGCGTGCGCCGGCGCATTCTTCCGTCGCGAGAACCCATGCCGCCCGCCAACCGCCGCTCGAAGCTCATCACCCAGGGCATCGCCCGATCGCCCAACCGCGCGATGCTGCGCGCCGTCGGGTTCGGCGACGACGACTTCGACAAGCCCATCGTGGGCGTCGCCAACGGCCACAGCACGATGAATCCGTGCAACGCCGGCATCCAGCCGCTGGTCGACCGCGCGATGGCGGCGTTGCACGAAGCGGGTGCCATGCCGCAGGTGTTCGGCGTGCCCACCGTCACCGACGGCATCGGCATGGGTACCGAAGGCATGAAGTACTCGCTCGTCTCGCGCGAGGTGATCGCCGACGCGATCGAGACCGCCGTGAACGGCCAGTGCATGGACGGCGCGCTGGTGGTGGGCGGCTGCGACAAGAACATGCCCGGCGGCATGATGGCCATTGCGCGCATGAACGTGCCGGCGATCTATGTCTACGCGGGCACGATCAAGCCGGGCTCGTGGAAGGGCCAGGCGTTGTCGATCATTTCGCCGTTTGAGGCAGTGGGCGCGCTTGCCGCCGGCAAGATGTCGCGCGAGGACTACGAAGGCATCGAGCGCAACGCATGCCCTACGGTAGGCGCCTGCGGCGGAATGTATACCGCGAACACGATGTCGTCGTCGTTCGAGGCGCTCGGCATGAGCCTGCTCGGCAGCTCGCAGATGGCCTCGCCCGACGCGGAGAAGGCCGACTCGGCGGCCGCGTCCGCGCGCGTGCTGGTCGACGCCATTGCGCACAACCGGCGGCCGCGCGACATCATTACTCGCGCGGCCCTCGAGAATGCGGTCGCGCTCGTCATGGCCACCGGCGGCTCGACCAACGCGGTGCTGCACTATCTCGCGATCGCCTCGGCCGCCGAGGTGCCCTTCGCGATCGACGACTTCGAGCGCATCCGCCGGCGCACTCCCGTGCTGTGCGACCTCAAGCCCTCGGGGCGCTTCATGGCCGTCGACTTCCACCGCGCGGGAGGCGTGCCGCAGGTGCTGCGCATCCTGCTCGAGCACGGGCTCGTCGACGGCAAATGCCTGACGATCACCGGCCGCTCGCTGGGCGAGGAGCTTGGCGCCACGGCCGCGCAGCCGC
Organism: Burkholderiales bacterium; assembly: GCA_038239945.1. Lineage (GTDB taxonomy): Bacteria > Pseudomonadota > Gammaproteobacteria > Burkholderiales > Casimicrobiaceae > VBCG01. The sequence goes on along the minus strand of JBBSEG010000013.1, from coordinate 28,824 downwards.
GCGCTGACCAGGAGGTCATCCGGCCGTTCGCGCAGCCGATGTACGCGCAGGGCCACCTGGCGATCCTGCGCGGCAACCTCGCGCCCGAGGGGTGCGTCGCGAAGATCACCGGACTCAAGAATCCGGCCATCACCGGCCCGGCGCGCGTGTTCGACTCCGAAGCCGCCTGCATGGACGCGATCATGGCGCGCGCCATCCGACCCGGCGACGTGATCGTCATCCGCTACGAGGGACCGAAGGGCGGCCCGGGCATGCAGGAGATGCTCGCGCCGACGAGCGCGCTGATCGGCCAGGGGCTTGGCGAGTCGGTCGGCCTCGTGACCGACGGACGCTTCTCGGGCGGGACGTGGGGCATGGTGGTCGGGCACGTCGCACCCGAGGCCTACGTCGGCGGCCCGATCGCGCTCATCGAGGAAGGCGACGCGGTCACGATCGACGCACACCGGCTCGCGCTCGAGCTGCATGTCGACGACGCGGAGCTCGCGCGTCGCCGGGCGTTGTGGCGTCAGCCCCCGCCGCGGTTCACGCGCGGTGTGCTCGGCAAGTACATGCGGCTCGTCTCCACCGCGAGCCTCGGCGCGATCACCGACGGCACCCCATGAACGCTCGGCACGGTCTCGCCGCGCGCAGCTGCGCGCTCCTCGTGGGCGCGCTGCTCGTCACCGGCTGCGCGATCCCTGGGGCAGGGTCGGGCGCGAGCGGTCCACCGGTGGCCGCGCCCTCCGTGCAGGTCGGCGACCGCTGGACGTATCACGGCCGCGACGGATTTCGCGTGGGCGTCGAGTGGGACGAGACGCACGAGGTGATCGCGGCCGGACCCGCGGGCATTTCCGTGCGCGTGACGCTCGCGGGGCCCACGGTCAGCGGGTCGCGCATCGAGACACTCGCCGCGCCGGGCCAGGTGACGACGGGCAGCCTGATGGACATCGAGACCCGCCGCTTCGCCACGCCGCTCGCGCGCTACGCATTTCCGCTCTCGCCGGGCCAGACCTGGAACCAGTTCGTCGACGATTTCAACGAGGGCACGGCGAAGGCCGGCCAGATCAACCGCTACGTGCGCGTGGGAGGCTGGGACCGCGTGTCCACGCCCGCCGGCATGTTCGACGCGCTGCGCATGCGCGTGTTCATGCGCCTCGACGACGAGGAATTCTGGCGTGGTCCGACGCAATGCAACTATCTCGTCTGGTACGCCCCCGCAGTCGGTGCAAGCGTGCGCGAGGAGAAGTCGGCCGAGTACTGGGAGAAGAGCGACCGGCGCGACGGGGTCGGGGCGATGCGCGCGCAGAACACGCTGCTGCAGCTCGTGTCGTTCACGCGCGCAGGCTGAGGCCGTTGGACGCGGTGCAGGCCGGCCCGAGCGGGCACTAGGGCGCGCGCCGCGGTGCGACACCGCGCAGCAGCACGCCCACCACGGCGCCGCCGAGCGCGGCCGCTCCCCCCGCGATGAGCATCGCGAGCCGAAAGCCGCGATGAAAGGCGCCGGGATCGGCGGCCGCCAGGACGTCGGCGCCTGGCGCGCCGCCAGCGGCGACGACGGTGGCCACGATCAGCGTCGACAGCGCCACGGCCAGCAGTCCGGCGACCCGCGCCACCGCGTTGTTGACCCCCGACGCGAGGCCGGCGTGGCGCGACTCCGTGGCGTTCATCACAGCAGCGGTCAGCGGCCCGACCGTGAGGGTCATCCCCACCGCCAGGACGAGCAACGCGGGGAGTCGCGTCGCCCAGTACGTCCCGCCGGCCCCGGCGAGCCCCAGCGCCGCGATGCCCGCGCCTGCGACGATGGGTCCCGCGCATAGCTGGACGCGCGTGCCGATGCGCCGCGCGAGGCGTCCCGCGGCCGACGAGAACAGCCCCATCACCAGCGCGAACGGCAGCAGCGCCGCGCCCGCCAGGGTCGCCGAGTAGCGCTCCACCCGGATCAGCTCGAACGGCAGCAGGAACAGAGCCGCGCCGAGCGCGAAGTAGAGGAGAAAGGTCATGCCGTTGAGCGCGGAGAACGCGCGCCCCCGGAACAGCGCGAGCGGCAGCATCGGCGCCGCGCTGCGATGCTCCACGAGCAGGAACACGCCGAGCAGCGCAATTCCCGCGGCGACCGAGCCTGCGGTGAGCGCGGACCAGCCGGCGTCCGCCGCCACGGTGAGCCCGTAGGTGAGCGCGCCAAGCGCGATTGCGACGAGCACCGCACCCGGCGCGTCGAGGGCGCGGGCCGAGTCGTCGCGGCTTTCCGGGACGGCGCGCAACGCGACCACGATCGCCAGTGCCGCCAACGGCAGATTGATGAGGAAGATCGTTCGCCAGCCGACGCTGTCGACCAGGAAGCCGCCGAGCACCGGCCCGAACGCCGTCGTGAGCGCGCCCGCGCCCGCCCAGATGCCGAACGCGCGGGCCCGCTCCTGCGGGGGAAAGTTCGCCCTGAGGAGCGCGAGGCTCGCGGGCGTCATCAGCGCGGCGGCGAAGCCCTGCACGGCGCGCGCCACCACGAGCAGCGCAGCGCTCGGCGCCGCCGCGCATGCCAGCGAGGCGAGCGCGAAGAGGGCGACGCCCAGCACGAACACGCGCCTGCGCCCATACCGATCGGCGGCAGCGCCGCCGACCAGCACCAGCGAGCCCAGCATCAGGAGGTAGGCGTTCATCACCCATTGCACAAGTGCGGCGGAGGCGCCGAACGAGGCCTGCAGCGCAGGCAGCGCCACATTCACGACGGCGCCGTCGATGAAGGCGAGGCTCGAGCCCACCACGGTCGCCACCAGCACCGCGCGCCGCGTGTTAGTCGCGGGCGGCGATGCCGTGCCCTTGCGCCGAGAGGTCATGCGAGGCTGGCGCGCGCTCATCGTGCGGCGATCTTCGCACGCGTTCCGTTGCCGCCGGCTACGCGGGCACGGTATCGTAGGGTCCCGGGGCCTGCCACACGCCTGTGCCGACGACTGCTCCCATGGGAGATACCGCAGAGGACATCGCCCGCGACGTGCGGGCCGCGGGACGTATCGACTGCGTCCCGGCCGAGCTGCGCGTGGTCTGCGAATGCACCGGCATGCTGCCGGGGCCGCACCGGCCATGATCGAGGCGTTCAACACCGCGGCCGTGATGCTGGCCGTGGTCGGCGCCGTTGTGTGGCTCGCGGAGCGGCTGCAGCAGCCGCCGCCGATCCTCCTGGTGCTCGCCGGCATCGCCATTGCGCTGACGCCCGGGTTGCCGAAGGTCGAGCTCGATCCCGACCTGGTGATGCTGGTGCTGCTGCCGCCGCTTATCTACTACGCGGCCTTCTCGATGAGCTGGCAGGCATTTCGCGCGAACCTGCGGCCGATCCTGCTGCTCGCGATCGGCTGCGTGGTGGCGACGACGGCGGCGGTGGCGGTCGCTGCGCACTGGCTGCTCGGCATGCCGCTCGCGGTGGCCTTCATGCTGGGCGCGATCGTATCGCCGCCGGACATCCTGGCACCACTCGCAGTCGCGCAGCGCCTCGGCATCCCGCGGCGCATCACGGCGGTGCTCGAAGGCGAGGGACTCGTCAACGACGCCACCGCGCTCATCCTTTTCAACCTCGCGCTGCTCGCGGCCCTGACCGGAAAATTTTCGCTGGTGGACGCCATGCGCGACTTCGCGCTGGTGCTGGGCGGCGAGACCGCGTGGGGCCTGGTGGTGGGCTTCGTCGGCCTGCACGTGCGCCACTTCGTGCGCGAGCCGCGCATCGAGGTGATGATCTCGCTGCTCACGCCCTACCTCGCGTTCTGGCCCCCGCACGCGCTGGGCGGCTCCGGCGTGCTGGCCGCGGTGATCGCCGGTCTCTACACCGGCTACGCCGGCGTCGTGCTCATCCGCTCGAACACGCGGCTGCAGGCGCTCTTCTTCTGGGATGTGGTCAACACGGTCATCACCGGCGCGATCTTCCTCCTCACGGGACTGCAGGCACGCACGGTGGCCTCCGGTCTCGAGCTCGATACGCTCGTGCGGCTCGGGGCGGCGGGACTGTTGATCAGCGCCGTGGCGATCGTGATCCGCTTTGTGTGGGTGTTTCCCGCGACCTACCTGCCGCGCTGGCTGTCGGCGGGCCTCCGCCGCGACGACCCGATACCATCCTGGCGCTTTCCGTTCATCATTGCGTTCACCGGCGTGCGGGGCGTGGTGAGCCTCGCGGCGGCGCTCAGCGTCCCCGTCGCAATCGGGCGCGACGTCGCCTTCCCCGGGCGCGACGAGGTGCTCGTGGTCACCTTCGTCGTCATCGTGGTGACGCTCGTGGCGCAGGGGCTCACGCTGCCGTGGGTGGCGCGCAAGCTCGGGCTCGACCGGCTCGGGCTCGACGAGCGCCGCGACCGCCAGCGCGCCGAGATGAACGCGCGCGTCGAGACCGCCCGCGCTGCGCTGGAGCGGCTCGAGAGCGCCGCCGCAAAGCACGAGCTGCCGGCAGAGACGATCGGCCCGTGGCGCACGCGAGCGGAACAGCGCGTCGCGCAGCTCGAGGACGCGCGCAATCCGTACGGCCACGGGCTACTGACGGTCACCAGCGTGCATCGCGTGGAGCTAGAGCTCGTGGACGCCGAGCGCAGGCGCCTGAACTCACTCCTGCGCGAAGGCACGATCAGCGACGAGATCCGCCGCCGCATCGAGCGCGATCTCGACCTCGACGAGGAGCGGCTGCGGCGCCGCGTCCGCGGGATGTCGGTGGGGGACGACCCGGGGGAGGCGGCCTGATACCGAGTACGGCCATCGCGCGGCCCCTCCGCACCGGCCCTAGATGCCCAGCCGCTGCCAGATCGTACTGGTGAGCCCGGCCTGGTTCAGCGTGTAGAAGTGCAGACCCGGCGCGCCGCGCTCGAGCAGCGACGCGCACATTTGCGTTACCACGTCGAGCCCGAACGCGCGGATCGACGCAGCGTCGTCGCCGAATCCCTCCAGCCGCCGCCGGATCCAGCGCGGAATCTCCGCGCCGCAGCTGTCCGAGAAGCGGGCGAGCTTGGTGAAGCTGGCGATCGGCATGATTCCGGGCACTATGGGCACGCGCAGGCCGCGGTCCGCGCACGCATCGACGAAGCTCCAGTAGGCGTCGGCGTTGAAGAAATACTGCGTGATGGCCGAGTTCGCGCCGGCGTCGACCTTGCGCGCGAAGTGCTCGAGGTCCTGCTGCGCGCTGCGCGCCTGCGGATGCGACTCGGGATAGGCGGCGACGTCGATGTGAAAGCGATCGCCGGTCTCGGCGCGGATGAACCCCACCAGCTCGCTCGCGTACTGGAACTCGCCCGCATCGGCCGTACCGGAGGGCAGGTCGCCACGCAGCGCGACCAGGTGCTCGATGCCGTGCGCTCCATACTCGTGCAGCACCGAGCGCACGCCCTCGCGTGTCGAGCCGATGCACGAGATATGCGGCGCGCCGACGAGGCCCTCGCCGCGAATCTCGAGCACGGTGGCGAGCGTGCCCTCGCGCGTCGATCCGCCGGCGCCGAACGTGACGGAGCAGAACGCGGGCTTGAGCTGCGCGAGCTGCCGGCGCGCCGCGCGGAGCTTGTCGACGCCCTCCGGCGTGCGGGGGGGAAAGAACTCGACGCTGTAGAGGCCGGACACCGGCGGCCGGACCGTCGCGTCGATCACCGGTCGCGTTCGCGCACGGGCGTCATCGGAACCGGTCCGATGCGGGCAGCAGCCCCATCACGGCCGCGCTCCCGCGGCCGCGGTGCCGTCGAGGTAGGGCTTGAGCGCCGCGTAGATGGTCGCATTCACCGGCGCCGCCAGGCCGCATGCCCGCGCAATGCGCATCACGCCGCCGGCGAGCCAGGGCGCCTCGAGGCGGTTGCCCGCCATCAGGTCGTTCAACAGCGACGAACGCATCGGCCCGGGCAGCGTGTCGGCGAAGGCGAGCTGCTCGTCGACGAATCCGTCCTGGAGCTCGATGCCCTGCGACCGCGCCACGGCAGCGGTCTCATGCATCGCCGCGGCGAGGATTGCGCGGAGGTCGGAATCGGCGCGCACCACGCCCAGCGGCTGGCGCGCAAGGCTGGTGGCTCCGGACACGCCGGCGAGAAATATGAACTTCTTCCACAACGGCAGGCGGATGTCGAGCGCGTGCTCGCAATCGATGCCGGCCGCCGCGCATGCCGCAGCGAAGGCCGCCGCTTGCGGCTGGCACGACGGCGCGAACGCGCCCACCGCCAGCCTCGCCAGCGAGCCCGTCTGCGCGATCACGCCGGGCGCCGCGATCGTCGCGACGATGTACGCCACGCCGCCGAGGACGCGGTCGTCGCTCAGCACGCGGCGCAAGATCTGCGGGCTGTCGACGCCATTCTGGAAGGGGATCGCCACGCCGCCCTCCGCGAGCAGCGGACCGAGCTCCGCCGCGGCGGCCTCGACGTCCCACAGCTTGACGCACAGCATCGCGACGTCGACCGGCCCGGCATCGGCGATGCGCGCGACCGCCCGCGCCGGCGCGACGCGCAAGCTGCCGGCCGCGGTGCGCACCTCGAGTCCGTTCGCGCGGATGGCTTCGAGATGGCCGGCGCGCGCAACGAAGGTGACGTCGTGGCCGCCGAGTGCCAGCTTCGCCCCGAAGTAGCCGCCGACGCCGCCCGCGCCGATCACCGCGATGCGCATGCGCCCCTCAGTACCGGTAGGTGTCGGGCTTGTACGGCCCGCTGCGGTCGACACCGAGGTAGCGAGCCTGCTTGTCCGAGAGCACGGTGAGCGTGGCGCCGAGCTTGGAGAGCTGAAGGCGCGCGACCTTCTCGTCCAGGTGCTTCGGCAGCAAGTGTACGCCCACGGGATAGCGATCGCTCCTGTCCCGCGCCGCGGTCCACAGCTCGATCTGCGCCATCACTTGGTTGGCGAACGACGAGCTCATGACGTACGACGGATGGCCCGTGCCGCAGCCGAGGTTCACGAGCCGGCCCTCGGCGAGCAGGATGATCCGCTTGCCGTCGGGGAAGATGACGTGGTCCACCTGCGGCTTGATGTTCTCCCACGGGTACTGCTTGAGCGCGGCGACGTCGATCTCGTTGTCGAAGTGGCCGATGTTGCACACGATCGCGTTGTTCTTCATGCGCTTCATGTGGTCGTGCGTGATCACGTCGAGGTTGCCGGTGGCCGTGACGAAGATGTCGGCCTGGCTGGCGGCCTCGTCGAGCGTGACCACCCGGTAGCCTTCCATCGCGGCCTGCAGCGCGCATATCGGGTCGATCTCGGCGATCCACACTTGCGCGGACAGCGCGCGCAGGGCCTGCGCGGACCCCTTGCCGACGTCGCCGTAGCCTGCGACCAGAGCGACCTTGCCGGCGATCATCACGTCGGTCGCGCGCTTGATGCCGTCCACCAGCGATTCGCGGCAACCGTAGAGATTGTCGAACTTCGACTTGGTCACCGAATCGTTCACGTTGATGGCCGGAAAACCGAGCCGCCCCTCCTTGTGCATCTGGTAGAGGCGCTTGACACCGGTCGTGGTCTCCTCCGTGACGCCCGCGATGCCGGCCTTGAGGGTGGAATAGAACCGCGGGTGCCGCTCGAGCTTCGCGGCGATCGCGGCGTACAGCTCGGTCTCCTCCTCGTTGGCCGGATGCGCGATGACCGCGTGATCCTGCTCGGCCTGCGTGCCGAGGTGCACGAGCAGCGTCGCGTCGCCGCCGTCGTCGAGGATCATGTTGGGTCCGTGCCCGTGACCCCACTCGAAGATACGGTGCGTGAACTCCCAATATTCCTTGAGCGACTCGCCCTTGTAGGCGAACACGGGCGTGCCGCGCTCGGCGATCGCCGCCGCGGCGTGGTCCTGCGTCGAGTAGATGTTGCAGGACGCCCAGCGGACCTCCGCCCCGAGCGCCTGCAGCGTCTCGATCAGGACGGCCGTCTGGATGGTCATGTGCAGCGAGCCCGCCACACGCGCGCCGCGCAGCGGCTGCGATGCTGCAAACTCCTCGCGGATCGCCATGAGCCCGGGCATCTCGGTCTCGGCGATCAGCATTTCCTTGCGACCCCAGCCGGCCAGGGAGAGGTCGGCGACGTGGAAGTCGGCCAGCTTGGCGTTGTCGTGCGGTGCGTTCACTCGTGTCTCCGTCGATGAAGGATCCGGCGGGACGAGGCTGGCGGACGGCACTCGTTGGGCCCGTGCGGATCACGGTTCAACGAGCGCGGTTGCAAGGGCATCAAGCCCGCCCCGAGCCTGGCCCGGCCGGGCCGGGTTGCAACGCTCCTCGGGGCGTAGGGGAGGAGCGAATTGTAGCGCATGCGGCGCGGCCAGCCGGCGGAAACGCGCGGCGCGACGGGTCGGGGCTTGACTTATACTATCTTAAGATATATCTTCAGACCATCAACCCACGTTTGGAGATTTCACCATGGAGCCTTTCTTCTCGGGTCATTGGGGCGCCTCCCGCCGCTGCATCGGTCGTCATGCACGCCGGCATGGCTTCGGCCTCGGGCATGGCGCCTCCGCCGGCGGCGCCGACATCGGCTGGCATGGCTTTCGGTCGGGGCGCAAGCTCGGCTCCGAGGACCTGCAGCTCCTCATCCTGGCGATGCTGGCCGACCAGCCTGCGCACGGCTACGAGATCATCAAGACGCTCGGCGAACGCTCGCAGGGGTTCTATACGCCGAGCCCCGGCATGGTCTATCCCGCGCTCACCTACCTCGAGGAGGTCGGCTACGCCGAGGTCGAGGCCGAGGGCGCCAAGAAGCAGTACCGGATCACCGACGCAGGGCGCGCGCACCTGGCCGAGCATCGCGGCAGCGTCGATACACTTCTCGCGCAACTCGCCTGGGTCGGCGAGAAGATGGCGCACGTGCGCCACGCCTTCGGCCACGAGCAGGCGCAGCAGGACGGCCGGCCCGACGGCCCGCTGTTCGGCCGCCGCCGCCGCGCGTGGATGACATCGGCGCTGTACCAGTCCGGCCTGGCGCTCAAGGCTGCGTTGTTCGAGAAGCGCGACGCGAGCCTTGCGGAGCAGGATCGCATCGCGCAGATCCTCGCGCGTGCCGCCGAGGAGGTGCGCGGCAAGTGACCTCGGGACGCGCCTACTTCAGCCAGACCGCGAGCGTGCGGTCGTATTCGCCGGACGCCTTGGCCAGGTGCATGAACTGGTCCACCCACGCTTTGAAGGCGACGTCGCCGCGCGGCAGCAGGTAGCCCATCTCGCCGTACTGGAGCGGCTGGTCGGGGTTGACCGCGCACAGCCCGGGCCGCAGCTTCTGCTGCACGAGCGTCTCGACCGACTCGGAGATCATCACGTCGGCGTTGCCCTTGAGGATCTCATCGAAGATCGTGGTGTTGTCCTCGAAGATGACGATCTTGGCGCGCTTGAAGCTCGCCCGCGCGAAGCGCTCGTTGCTGCCGCCCGGGTTCTCGATCACGGTCACGCCCGGCTGGTCGATGTCGGCAACCGTCTGGAACCGCTTGACGTTCTCGCACTTGGTGATCGGCGCCTTGCCGTTGACCATGTAGGGCGCGGTGAAGAACGCCCGCTTCTGGCGATCGAGCGTGACGGAGATCCCGCCCACGGCGATGTCGCAGTGGTCGGTGAAATCGTCCATCAGCTTCGGCCAGCTCGTCTTGACGAACTTCGCCTCCGCCCCGAGCGCTTTAGCCATCGACCGCGCAAGATCCACGTCGAGACCCTCGAAGGACCCATCGGGCCGGGCCACGCTGAAGGGCTTGTAGTCGCCCGGCGTGCATACGCGCAGCGCGGCGCTCTTCTGGACGGCGTCCAGCCGCGAATCCTCGGCCTGCGCGCAGGATGCGAATACAAGGGCGATCATCAGCACCCACGGGCGGGTCGGCATCTTGGCTACTCCTCGAAGAACGTGCGGAAACCACACGATACGGCAATGGTACCGGCCGACGGGCGGTGCGTTGAAATGCCCGCGCCGGCACCGCAACTGCGCAGGGCAGGGCGTGCGACCGGCGCCGCGCCTACGCCATGAACGCCTCGATCGAACCTCCCCGGCACGACGCCGACCCGGACCCCGCAGGCGACGCAGACTCCGCAGCGTTTGCCGAGCGCGTCCATGCCCGTGCGCGCGCCAACTTTCGCCTCGCGTTGCAGCTCGCCGGCGCGTTTGTCGCGCTCATCGTGCTGCTGCAGGTGGGAAGCTCGCTGGCCGGCGACGGCCCGGTCGCGCTGGGCATCCGGCCGCGGCAGTGGTCCGGCCTGGCGGGCATCCTCTTCGCCCCGCTCCTGCACGACGGATTCGCGCACGTGTTCGCCAACGCGGTACCGCTGTTCGTGCTCGGCACGGCGATGCTGTATCTATATCCACAGTCGGCGCGCGCCGTGCTGCCGGCCGTGTACGCGGGGCCCGGCATCGCGGTATGGCTGGTCGGGCGGGACTCGATGCACCTCGGCGCCAGCGGCCTCGTCTACGGCCTGTTCGCGTATGTGCTCGCGGCCGGGCTCATCCGGCGCGACCGGCGCGCGCTGGCCGCCTCGCTGCTGGTGTGCTTCCTGTACGGCACGCTGGTGTGGGGTGTGCTGCCGATCCGCGCGGACGCGTCCTGGGAAACGCACCTTGCGGCGGCACTCATCAGCGCGGCGCTGTCGATTGCGCTGCGGCGCCGGGATCGGCCGCCGCCGCGCGTCTACTCGTGGGAACGGACGCCCGCCGCCGTCGACCTCGCATGGACCGCGGCGGACCACCAGGCCGATTGGACGGCGGCAACCCGGCACCGCGACGACGCCGGCGAGCGCGCGGCCGAGCCCCGGTCCGACCGCTCGATCAACTGACCACAGCGTCGCCGACGGATGCGCGCAATGCCGCCTCCTGCGCGAGCAGCGCGTTGGAAATGCTCGATTCGCGTTTGTAGAACCCCTCGGTGTGGAACGTCTCCGCCAGCGCGAACAGCTCGTAGTCGAGGTGATGGCACAGCTCGTGGATGATCGTGCGCAGGAAGCTCTTGAACGCCACCACCTGCCGTCGCTGCGCCGTGCGCATCCAGACGGTGATGAGCGCGCGGGCGCGGCCTTCCGCCGGCTCATAGAGTCCGTGCAGCTCGCCGTAGTCGTTGGATGGCCGCGCCGCCATCACCTTGAGCCGGACCGGCGGCACGCGATAGCCGTCGACCAGGGCCGCGACGATGTCCTGGCCGAGGCGGTGCACGCGTACGCGGTCTTCGGCGAGCAACGCTGCGCGCAGAGCGGCGACCGCCTGACCAAGCTCGAGGCCGGGGGGCAGGCCGACCGAGTCGAGCGCATCGCTGGCGCGGTAGATGCGCCGGCGTGCGGCGCTGAGCCTGGCGTAGTGGGCAAAGGGCATGGGAGGAGTCCGCCGGCCGGCGCCGATGCGCGGCGCCGTCACATGAAAAAGGCCGCGCGCGGCGGCCCTTCGAGCTGACGGTGGCCGGGAGCCGGCACCGTGGTCGGAGCTCAGTTCTTCTTGATCTTCTCCAGCATCTTGAAGATGCCCTTCGGCGCGCCGACGAACATGCGCTTGAATGTCTTGGGCAGGCAACGGCGCTCGAGCGTGTTGCGGCGGGTGCGGGTGCGTTCGGCCATGGGGCCTCCTGACGATGGGCGGACCGCGGAAAGCGGCAAAGCCCGTTAGTCTACACCGCCCACCCGCCGGCCCCGTTGGGCGGACCCGCCGGACGGTCAGGGCCGGCCGGTCCGCTTCATGCTGGCATCCGCCAACTCCGCGACCGCGGGACGCAGCCCGACGACATCGATGCGCCCCGGGACGATCGCCACCTGCGTGGGCGGCGTCGCGTTGCCGGCGAGCGCCGCCGCCGCCTGGTTACCGTCCAGCGCCGCAGGCGCGCCGACCAGCGTGGCGATGCACAGTGCGGCCATCGCGACTGCGGCGGCTGCAATGGCGATGCGGGGGGTGCGGTGTGAGTAGTGATGTGAATGGCGCGGTGAGTAGCGGTGCATGGCATTTCTCCTTCCGTGTGACGGCATCCTAGGCAGCGCCCGTGACCGCGCCAAGACACACGCGACGGTTCGGCAGAGCGGCGGCATGAACGGTACGCACGGCCGACGAAACGCGGGCGAGGGGGAGCGGTGTAGAGTCCGCCGTGCCGCGCCGCCGGGCCGTACGGCGCGCGAGACTTCGCCACGAAGGAGGCGCCGTGACGCTGTTGATCTGCGGACTGCTCTTGTTCCTGGGCGTGCATTCGGTCCGCATCGCGGCGGACGACTGGCGCTCGGCGCGCATTGCCGCGCTCGGCGAGGGTCCTTGGAAGCTTGGGTACACCGCCATCTCGCTGGCCGGGTTCGCGCTGCTCGTGTACGGCTACGGCCTGGCCCGCCACGACCCGGTGATGCTGTACCAGCCGCCGACGTGGCTGCGCCATGCGGCCGCGGCGCTCGTCCTGCCGGCGTTCGTCCTGGTGGCGGCTGCGTACGTGAAGGGGACGCACATCAAGGCCGCCGTCGGGCATCCGATGGTGCTCGGCGTGAAGGTATGGGCCATCGCGCACCTGCTCGCGAACGGCTCGCTCGCCGATGTCGTCCTGTTCGGCGCGTTCCTCGCCTGGGCCGTGCTCGACTTTCGCGCCTCGCGCCGTCGCGACCGCGCGGCGGGCGTGACCTATCCGGCCGGACCGTGGTCGCGCGACCTGATCGCAATCGTCGCCGGCGCGATCGCTTGGATCATTTTCGGCCTGTATCTGCACGGGCCACTCATCGGCGTGCGGCCGTTCGAATGACGAGCACTTGGAGTCACGCGCAGCGAGCGGTCTAGCGCTGCCCCATCTTCGGATCGCCGAACGCCGCGTTGCCTTCGCGAGGGACCGAACGCCAGTACTGCGGCGGCGCGACGACCTTGCCGTGCAGCTGCACTGCGGCGTGCCAGGGCCAGCGCGGGTCCCACAACATGGCGCGCGCCATCGCGACCAGGTCCGCGTCGCCGGCGGCCACGATGGCCTCGGCCTGCTCCGGCGCCGTGATCATCCCCACCGCCATCGTGGTGGCACCGGTGGCGCGCCGGATCGCCCGCGCGAAGCTCACCTGGTATCCCGGCCCCAGCGGAGTCTTCTGCGCCGGCGAAACGCCTCCGCTCGACGCGTCGATCCAGTCGCAGCCGCGCTCGCAAAGGCGCCGCGCGAGCTCGATCGATTCGTCGAGCGTCCAGCCACCCTCGACCCAGTCGGTGCAGGACAGCCGCACGCCGAGCGGCCGCGCGGCCGGCCATTTCGCACGCACGTCGTCGAACACCTCGAGCGGAAATCGCATACGGTTCTCGAGGCTACCGCCGTAGGCGTCGTCGCGCCGGTTGGCGAGCGGGGACAGGAACTCGTGCAGCAGGTAGCCGTGCGCCATGTGCAGCTCGATGGCGTCGATGCCGATGCGCGCCGCGCGCAGGGTTGCCGCCGCGAACGCGTCGCGCACGCCGTCCAGCGCGGCCCGATCGAGCGCCTGCGGCGGCGGCTCGTCGGGGCGCGCCGGAGCCGCGGACGGGGCCACGGGGACCCAGCCGCCGTCGGCCGGGAGGATCAGCGTGCCGCCGTCCCACGGGCGACGCGACGACGCCTTGCGTCCCGCATGGGCGAGCTGGATCGCGACCGGGACGGGCGGCGCGTTGCGGCGCGCGCGCCCCAGTCGATCGCCGAGCGCCGCCTCCGTGGCGTCGTCGTACAGGCCGAGGCATCCGGGCGTGATCCGGCCGTGCGCGCTGACGGCGGTCGCCTCGATGACGAACATCCCCGCGCTCGACATGAGGAGCTGGCCCCAGTGCACGAGGTGCCAGTCGGTGGCGGCACCGTCCTCCGCCGAGTACTGGCACATCGGCGAGAATCACGATGCGGTTCGCGAGCACGAGCTTTCGCAGGCCGAGCGGCTTGAACAGCGCCATCGACGGTGCCGTGCCGGCAGCGCGCTAGCGCGCGACGACGTCGAACGCGACCGTCTTCACGGGCGGCGACTGCGACGACTCGGGATTGCGGTAGACGAAGCGCAGGCTCGTGGTGCCGGTGCCTTCCGCCCGGAACGTGTAGATGGCATTGCCGGGCGCCGGATCGCTCCCGCCCGGTGCGATCGAGCGCGGCGTGTCGCCCGACGGGTAGAGCACGCGATCCTTGCCGATGTCGGAGAACCAGCGATTGATGCTGTCGCGCTCGACCGGCAGCTGCACCAGCAGCCATTGCGTGCGCACAATCGCGACGGTCGAGCCGTCGGCAGCGGCGCCCACCACGCGCGGCGGCGGGATGTCGGGCGGAATGATCGGCCAGTACGGCCCGCGCGGTCCGGCGCAGCCCGCCAGGGCGACGGCGGCGGCGGCGACCGCCAGTCCGCGCAGTCGGCGCACGCGCGCTGCGCGCATCGACCGCCTGGGCTCGTCCACGGTATGCATCGGTTGCGCCTGGCCCTAGTCGGCCGCGACCGCGGCAGGCTCGCGCAGCCCTGCCGCGGCGCGCAAGGCCGTGGCCTTGTCGGTGGCTTCCCAGGTGAACTCCGGCTCGTCGCGGCCGAAGTGCCCATAGGCTGCGGTCTTGCGGTAGATGGGACGCAGCAGGTCGAGCATCTTGATGATGCCCTTCGGTCGCAGGTCGAAGTGGGCCGTGACGAGCTCCGCGATCCGGTGGTCGGGCAGCTTGCCGGTGCCTTCGGTGTACACCGTGACGTTGATGGGCTTCGCGACGCCGATCGCGTACGAGAGCTGCACCTGGCACTGGCGCGCGATGCCCGCCGCCACGACGTTTTTCGCGACGTAGCGCGCCGCGTACGCCGCCGAGCGGTCGACCTTCGACGGGTCCTTGCCGGAAAACGCGCCGCCGCCGTGCGGCGCCGCGCCGCCGTAGGTGTCGACGATGATCTTGCGACCGGTCACGCCGGCGTCGCCGTGCGGTCCGCCGATCTCGAAGCGTCCGGTCGGGTTGACCAGGAACTTCGTGCCCACCAGCATTTCCTTCGGGAACACCGGCTTGATCACCTCCTCGATGACCGCCTCGGCGAGCTCTTTCTGCCGGTCGTTCATGCTCGGATGATGCTGCGTCGACAGCACGACGGTATCGACGCTCCGGGGCTTGCCGTCGACGTAGCGCACCGTCACCTGCGACTTCGCGTCGGGACGCAGGAACGGCAGCCGGCCGTCGCGGCGCACTTCGCTCTGGCGCTGCACGAGGCGGTGCGCGTAATAGATCGGGAACGGCATGAGCGTGGGCGTCTCGTCGCACGCGTAGCCGAACATCAGGCCCTGGTCGCCCGCGCCCTGGTTGAGGTAGTCGTCGGACGCGCGGTCGACTCCCTGCGCGATGTCCGGCGACTGGCGGCCGTAGCACACCATCACCGAGCAGCCGTCGGCATCGAAGCGCAGCTCCGGGTCGTTGTAGCCGATCCGACGGATGGTGTCGCGCGCGACGCGGCCGTAATCGATGTTGGCGCTGGTCGTGATCTCGCCGGCCATCACCACGAGGCCCGTTGACACGAGCGTCTCGGCGGCCACCCGGCCGGTCGGGTCATGCTCTAGAATCGCGTCGAGCACGGCATCGGAGATCTGGTCCGCCACCTTGTCGGGGTGACCCTCGGAAACCGACTCCGACGTGAACAGAAATTCGCTCATTCCGCTCCCTGCTGGATAGATCGCGGCCGCCTGCTTGCAGGCACCCGCGTCGAGGATGCCGCGACGTCGTTTCGCGTCGCGTGGCTGGGCATGAATTCTAGCAGACCCCCTCTGCGCGGCCGGACCCCCGCGACCCGGCCGCCACGCGAGCGGCTCGTACCATGACCACGCTCGCGGGCGCCGGCCCGGCCGCGATCGCGCGCGCGTGCGCGCTGCTGCGCGAAGGCGCGCTCGTGGCCTTTCCCACCGAGACTGTCTACGGACTGGGCGCGGACGCCGCGAGCCCCACTGCCGTGCGGCGCATCTTCGCCGCCAAGGGCCGGCCGCTCGACCACCCGGTGATCGTGCACGTGGCGGATGCGGCCGGGGCGCGCGGGTGGGCGCGCGCCTTTCCGCCCGCCGCGCAAGCGCTCGCCGATGCGTTCTGGCCCGGGCCGCTGACGCTCATCCTGCGGCGCGCCGCGCATGTCGACGCGGTCGTCACCGGCGGCCAGGACAGCGTCGGCCTGCGGGTGCCGTCGCACGCCGTGGCGCAGGCGCTGCTGCGCGCGTTCGGCCGCGGCATCGCGGCGCCGTCCGCAAACCGGTTCGGTCACGTTTCGCCCACGCTGGCGTCGCACGTCGACGACGACCTCGGCGATGCCGTCGCGCTGATCCTCGACGGCGGCGCGTGCGACGTCGGCATCGAGAGCACCATCGTATCGCTGGCAGGCGACGTGCCCGAGCTGCTGCGTCCGGGCTCGATCACGGCCGCCCACCTCGAGCGCGTGCTCGGCCATGCGGTGCGCGGCGCCTCGGCCGACGCGCCCCGCGCGTCCGGGACGCTGCCCGCGCACTACGCGCCGCGTACGCCGGCCAACCTCGTGCGCCGCGACGTCCTGCAGGCCGAGCTGCGGCAACTGTGCGAGCGCGACGAGCGGATCGCCGTGCTGGCGCGCGGGCCGCGTCCCGACCTCCCGTTCGACGGCACGTGGATCCGCGCCGCGGAGGAGGCGGCGGCCTACGCCCATTGCCTGTACGAGCACCTGCGCCGCCTCGACGCCGCCAACGCCGACGTCATCCTCATCGAGGACGTGCCGGACGGTCCCGAATGGCTGGCGATCCGCGACCGCCTGGCCCGCGCGACGCACGGCGAAGCGGACGATCGCGATTGAGCGCCGGTCAATATGCCGCTGGTCGCCGGCCCGAAGGGCCTTCGCCATGAACATCGTCCTCGCTCCGGATTCCTTCAAGGGCTCGCTTGACGCGCCGCATGCCTGCGCCGCGATGGAAGCGGGGCTGCGCCGCGTATGGCCCACCGCGACGGTGCGCGCCCGGCCGATGGCGGATGGCGGGGAAGGTACGCTGGACGCGATCCTGCATGCGTCGGGCGGCGCGGCGGCGCGCGATACGCTGCGCGTCCCGGGTGCGGGCGGAGCCGACGTCGATGCCGCCGTGGGACTCCTGCGCGAATGCGGTGCGCAAGTCGCGTTCATCGAGGTGGCGCAGGTGGTCGGCATCACCGACGCCGCCGCGATGGACGTGGACGTCGGTGCGCGGAGCACCGCCGGGATCGGCGTGTTGATGCGTGCCCTCCTCGACCGCGGCGTGCGCGACTTTCGAGTCGGACTCGGCGGCAGCAGCACCAACGACGGCGGCGCGGGAATGCTCGCGGCGCTCGGCGTGCGCTTGCTGGACGCGCACGGTGACCCGGTCGATGCCACGCCCGATTGCCTGGCGAGGCTCGACCGCATCGACGTCGCCTCGGTCGATCCGCGGCTCGCAGAGGCGCGCATCACCGTCCTGTCGGACGTCGACAATCCGCTGTGTGGCGCGAGCGGCGCCACCATGATGTTCGGCCCGCAAAAGGGCGTGCCGCAGTCTCGGCTGCGCGAGTACGACCGGACTCTCGAGCGCTATGCCCAACGGGCGGAAGCCGCGTTCGGACGCGACGTCGCGCGGCAGGGCAGCGCGGGCGCGGCGGGCGGGCTGGGCTTCGCGCTGCAGCTCCTCGGCGCGGAGGTGGCGTGCGGAGCCGACGTGGTCGCCGACCTGATCGGGCTCGACGCCGCCATCGTCGACGCCGCCTGGGTGATCACCGGCGAAGGGCGCAGCGACGCCCAGACGCTGCGCAGCAAGGCACCGTTCATCGTGGCGCAGCGCGCGCGGCGCGGCGCGGTCCCGGTGACGCTCGTGTCCGGTGCGATCGACCCCGCCTCACTGCCGGCCCTCGGCATGCATTTCGCCGGATGCTTCGGCCTTCCGCACGGCCCCTCCGACCTCGCCGCGTGCGTGGCGAACGCGTCGGCATGGCTCGCCGATCGCGTCGAGCAGGTCGCGCGCGTGTTCGCCGCCGGCCGTCACGGGGCTCATGCACGCGCGGCACTATGAAATAATCGGTGCGCCGATGAACGCCAATCTCTACGCGCTGTTCGAAAGCCATTTTCCCGCATCGGCGCAGCCCTGCTTGGTGGTGCCCGCCGGCCCGGCGATCGACTACGACGAGCTCGCCGCGTGGTCGGCGCGCATCGCGCATGCACTGGTCGAGCTCGGCTGCGCGCCCGGTGACCGCGTGGCCGTGCAAACCGACAAGGTCTGGCAGAACGTCCCGCTGTATCTCGCGTGCCTGCGCGCCGGTCTCGCCTACCTGCCGCTCAATCCGGCGTACCGCAAGGACGAGCTGGCAAGGTTATTCGAGGACGCGAAGCCGCGCGTCGCCGTCTGCAGTCCCGCGATGCTGGGCGTGACGGCGACGCTCGCCGGCAATGCGCACGTGCTCACGCTCGATGCGCAGGGCGGCGAGCTCATCGACCGCGCGCAGGCGGAGCCGGACCGGTTCGACACCGTGCACTCGCAGGCGGACGATCTTGCGGCGGTGGTGTACACGTCGGGAACGACGGGACGTGCGAAGGGCGCGATGCTGTCGCACCGCAATCTCGCGTCGAATGCCGCGGCGCTGGTCGCCGCGTGGGGCTACACCCGGGGCGACGTGCTGTTGCACGCCTTGCCCGTGTTCCACGTGCACGGGCTGTTCGTCGCGATCCATTGCACGCTGCTGGCCGGCGCACGCATGCTGTGGCTGC
Source organism: Burkholderiales bacterium (assembly GCA_038239945.1). Taxonomy (GTDB): domain Bacteria; phylum Pseudomonadota; class Gammaproteobacteria; order Burkholderiales; family Casimicrobiaceae; genus VBCG01. The sequence goes on along the minus strand of JBBSEG010000013.1, from coordinate 10,303 downwards.
CGCGCTTCGACGCGGCGGACGTCGTTGCGCACCTGCCGCACTGCTCGGTGATGATGGGCGTGCCGACCTACTACACGCGAATGCTCGCCGACCCGTCGCTGACGCGCGAGCGATGCGCGGGCGTGCGGCTGTTCGTGTCCGGCTCCGCCCCGCTGCTGCCCGAGACCTTCGCAGCGTTTCGCGAGCGCACGGGGCATGCGATCCTCGAGCGCTACGGGATGACCGAGACCGGCATGATCGCGTCCAACCCGCTCGACGGCGCGCGCGTCGCCGGCACCGTCGGTCGGCCGCTGGCGGGCGTCGACGTGCGCCTCTTCGACGGCGACGCGGTGGTCCTTCCCGGGAAGGTCGGCCAGGTGCAGGTGCGCGGGCCGAACGTGTTCACGGGCTACTGGAACCTGCCCGACCGCACGCGCGAGGAGTTCACGCCCGACGGCTGGTTTCGCACCGGCGACGTCGGCGAATGGGTCGACGGCGGCGCGGCCGACGGCTACCTGCGGCTGGTCGGGCGCGCGAAGGATCTCATCATCACCGGCGGGCTCAACGTCTATCCGAAGGAAGTCGAGGACCGGCTCGACCGGCTGCCGGGCGTGGAGGAGTCGGCCGTGATCGGCCTGCCGGACGCGGACTTCGGTGAAGCGGTGGTGGCCGTGATCGTGGCGCGCTGCGGCGCCGATCTCACCGAGCGCGCCGTGCTGGACGCGCTGCGCGGCGAGTTCGCCTCGTTCAAGATACCCAAACGCGTCTACGTCGTGACGGCGCTGCCACGCAACGCAATGGGCAAAGTGCAGAAGAACGTGCTGCGCGCCACCTACGCCCCGTCTCCGGGTTGACCGGCGCTTCGACGGAGATCGAGATGAGCTCGCGTGTTCCCGCCACCATGCGCTACATCGCCGTTGCCGAGCCCGGCCCGCCCGATCGCATGCGCATCGCCGAAGGCCCGACGCCTGCGCCGCGCGCCGGCGAGATCTTGATCAGGGTCGCCTGCGCGGGGGTGAACCGGCCCGACGTCGTCCAGCGGGCCGGGCACTATCCCCCGCCGGCCGACGCATCGCCCGTGCTCGGGCTCGAGGTATCGGGCACGGTAGCAGCGCTCGGCGAAGGCGTCGACACGTGGCGCATCGGCGAGCCGGTGTGCGCGCTCACGCCCGGCGGCGGCTACGCCGAATACTGCACCACCCCCGCCGGATGGGCACTTCCCCCGCCGCCGGGCGTGCCGCTGCAGGATGCGGGCAGCCTGCCCGAGAATTACTTCACCGTCTGGCACAACGTGTTCGAGCGCGGGCATCTCGTCGCGGGCGAGACGTTCCTCGTGCACGGGGGCTCGAGCGGCATCGGGCTCACCGCCATCCAGCTTGCAAAGGCGTTCGGCGCAACCGTCTACACGACGGTCGGCAATGCCGAGAAGGCGGCGTTCTGCCGCGGCGTGGGCGCGGACCGCGTGATCGACTACAAGGAGAACGATTTCGCGGCCGAGATCGCGCAGGCCACCGCCAAGCGCGGCGTCGACCTGATCCTCGACATGGTCGGCGGCGACTATGTCGAGCGCAACCTGCGCACACTGGCACTGGAGGGTCGGCTGGTGATGATCGCCTTCCTGCAGGGCAGCAAGGTGACCGTCGACTGGCGCCACATCATGCTGAAGCGCCTCACCGTGACCGGCTCGACGATGCGGGCGAGCCCCGCCGCGCGCAAGGTGGCCATCGCCGCTGCGCTGCGCGAGCGCGTGTGGCCGCTGTTCGCGGCCGGCCGGCTGAAGCCGGTGGTCACGCGCGTGTTCGCGCTCGCCGACGCGCCGGCCGCGCACGCGCTGATGGAATCGTCCGCGCACATCGGCAAGATCGTGCTCGACGTGGGGTCGCCGCCGCCGCCACGCGGCGCCCTCTAGACTACCGCGCCGCCCCTTGGGCCGAGCGCGCGGCACGCGCTAGGCGGGCCGCGCGCGGGCGCGGCTGCGCTCGCCGATCAGCCGCGAGACGATCGGCCAGCAGAGGATCGCGAGGGCGATGCAAACGATGGCGCCGACCAGCCCGTTCGACCAGAAGATCGCGAGGCTGCCACCCGACAGGAGCATCGACTGGCGGAACGCCGTTTCGGCCATGTCGCCCAGCACCAGCGCCAGCACCAGCGGCGCAAGCGGGTACTTGAGCTTCTTGAACAGGTAGCCGGCGACGCCGAACACCAGCATCATCCAAACGTCGAACATGTTGTTGTGCACCGTGTAGGCGCCGATCGCGCAGATCACCACGATGACCGGCGCAATGATCGCGAACGGGATGCGCAGGATGGCCGCCCACCACGGCACGGTGGTCAGCACGATGACGAGGCCCACCACGTTGCCGAGATACATGCTGGCGATCAGGCCCCAGACGAATTCCTTCTTCTCGACGAACAGCAGCGGACCCGGCTGCAGGCCCCAGATCAGGAGGCCGCCGAGTAGGACCGCCGCGGTGGGCGATCCGGGAATGCCGAGGGTGAGCATCGGCAGGAGCGCGCTGGTGCCTGCGGCGTGCGCGGCGGTCTTGGGCGCGATCACGCCCTCGATCACTCGCCCTCGCCGAACTTGTCGCCGTTGCGCGAGAAGCGCCGCGCCATCCCGTAGGTCATGAACGACGCCGGCGTCGCGCCGCCGGGCGTGATGCCCATCCAGCAGCCGATCAGGCAGGCGCGCAGCGACGTCATCCAGTAGCGCGGCATCATCGCCCAGGTCTTCAGCACGATCCTGGTAACGATCCGGGCGGGCTTGCCCTTGAAGGCCAGCCCTTCATCCATGGTCAGGAGGATCTCGCCCAGGCCGAACAGGCCGATCACGGCGATCAGGAAGTCGAAGCCCTGCAGGAGCTGCGTGGTGCCGAACGTCATGCGCAGGGTGCCGATGACCGTGTCGAGGCCGACCGCCGCGAGCGCGAAGCCCAGCATCATCGACGCGAGCGTCTTCACGGCCGGCTCGCGGCCCATGCCGATGAAGCTGCAGAACGTGAGGAGTTGCACCGCGAAGAATTCCGGTGGACCGAACTTCAGCGCGAAGCGCGCCACCAGGGGCGCCAGGAAGGTCACCACGATCACCGCGAACAGCGCGCCGACGAACGAGGAGGTGAACGCGGCAGTCAGCGCCTCACCCGCACGGCCCTGCTGCGCCATCGGGTAACCGTCGAACGTGGTGGCGACGGACCACGGCTCGCCTGGGATGTTGAACAGGATCGAGGCGATCGCCCCGCCGAACAGCGCGCCCCAATAGATGCAGGACAGCATGATGATCGCGGACGTGGGCGGCATCGTGAACGTGAGCGGCAGCAGGATGGCGACGCCGTTCGCGCCGCCGAGTCCTGGCAGCACGCCGATCAGCACGCCGAGCAGGATGCCCACGAGCATGAAGAACAGGTTCTTCCAGGTCAGCGCGACCGCGAAGCCCTGCATCAGGTTTGCGACGTCGTCCAGGGCGTCTCCGGCGAATGACCGCTGGCGCGTTCAGTACCCGAGCAGGTGCTCGATCGGTCCCTTCGGCAGCGGGATCAGGAACCAGACCTCGAACAGCAGGAAGATGGCGACCGGCACCCCGACTCCCACGGCAACGGCCGGCAGCACCCTGAAGCGCCCCTGCCAGAGCATGAAGGCGGTGATGTAGATCGCCGAGGCGGCGTACATGCCGATGGTGGCGATCAGCGCGAAATAGCCGATCGTCGGCACCAACACCGTCAGCACCGGCCGCAGCTGCTCGGAGGTCACGAACGTGCTGCCCGCCAGCGCGCGCCAGCGCAGGAGCGTCTGCACGGCGACGATCGCGCCGGCAGCCGCCAGCGCGCAGCCGATGTAGAACGGGAAGTACCCGGCCCTGGGGCCGTCGTCGCCCCACGAGATGCCGACCCGGATGCTGTCCGCAATCACCACCAGCCCCGCCAGCACGAGCAGGACCGCCACCACGAGCTCCGCCTTGCGGGTCTCGACCGCCCTGCCGTGCACGCGCGGGGCGGGCACCTACTTCGCCAGGAAGTTGGCGTCCTGCATCAGGGTCTTGTGCGTCCCCTCGGCCGGCCTCACCCAGTCCGCAAAGGCTGGGCCCGACATGAACGTGTCGTTGAACGCGGCGTCCTCGGTGAACTTCTTCCAGTCCGGCGTCGCACGCACGCGCTTCAGCACCTCGACGTAGTAGTCGACCTGCTCGGGCGTGGCGCCGGCCGGAATGAAGATGCCGCGTAGCACAGGTATTCGACGTCGAGGCCCTGCGATCGGCAAGTGGGGGTGTCCTGCCACGATTGCGTGGCCGTCACCTTGTTGGATAGGGCATCACCTTGCTGTCGAACACGCACAGCGGCCGCAACGCGCCAGAGCGCCAGTGCGCGATCGCCTCGATGGGGTTGTTCACGGTCGAGTCGACGTGCTTGCCGACGAGCTGCACCGCGACGCGCCGCCCCCCTTGAACGGCACGTAGGTCATCTTCTTGCCGATGACCTTCTCCAGCGCCACGGTGATGATCTGGTCTTCCTGCTTCGATCCTGTTCCCGCCATCTTGAATTGCCCCGGCGCGCCGGCCCTGATAGCGTTGACGTAGTCCTGTGCCGTCTTGTAGGGCGTCTCGGCGTTCACCCACAGCACGAACTCGTCGAGCGCGAGCATCGCCACGGGGGTGAGGTCGGTCCAGTTGAACGGCACGCCGGTCGCCAGCGGCGTCGTGAACAGGTTCCCTGGCTGCGCGCGGAATCCCGCGGCCGCGCTGATTGTGGTGGCGGGTCGCCGGACTGCCTATTTCGAGGTACGCGTCGTTTGATCCACCAGGCCTGCGCCGCGCGCCCATTGATACTTGGCGCCGAGCACCGCCACCGGCGTTTCGGTCGAATAGGGATAAGCGGGAATGCCGTGCGCGAACAGGTATTCGGCGGCCTCCTCCACCTCCACATCGCCGGCCAGCGAGGCGACCACGGGCTTCTCGATGCCTTTGGCCTTCATCTCGTTGACCACTTCGGCCGCGAGCCGCGCGAACACCATCGGCGGCGTGACGATGGTGTGCCAATAGCCGAGGATCAGCGCGTGGACGCGGGGATCCTCGAGCCCGAGGCGGATCGTATTCTGGTAGGTCCTGGGCGGCTCGCCGCCCGTGATGTCCACCGGGTTGCCGGCGGCGCCGAACGGGGGGATGAATTTGCGAAAGGCGGCGTCGAGGTCGGCCGGCATGGCCATCAGCGACAGGCCGTTGTCGACGCATGCGTCGGACAGCAGCACGCCGGATCCACCGGCACCGGTGATGATGATCACGTTCTCGCCCTTCGGCGTGGGCAGGACGGGTATGGCGCGCGCGAACTCGAGGAGGTCGCGCAGGCTGCGGGCGCGGATCACGCCGGACTGCTTCAGCACGTCCTCGTAGATCTTGTCGTTGCCGGCGAGCGCGCCGGTGTGCGAGCTGGCCGCCTTCGCGCCGTAGCTCGTGCGGCCGGCCTTGAGCACCACCACGGGCTTCTTCTTCGACACGCGCTTCGCGACCTCCGCGAACGAGCGGCCGTCCTTCAGGTCCTCGCAGTGCTGCGCGATGATGTGCGTGTTGTCGTCCTGCTCGAAGAACGTGAGGAGGTCGTCCTCGTCCAGGTCGGACTTGTTGCCGAGTCCCACGATCGCCGACACGCCCATCTTCGCGGACCGCGAGAAGCCGATGATCGCCATGCCGATGCCGCCCGACTGCGATGACAGCGCGGCGTGCCCCTTGACGTCGTACGGCGTGCAGAACGTCGCGCACAGGTTCTTCCACGTGTAGTAGAAGCCGTAGATGTTCGGTCCCATCAGGCGCACGCCGTACTTGCGGCCGATCGCCTGGATCTCCTGCTGGCCCTCGACGTTGCCGGTCTCGGCGAAGCCGGAAGGAATGAGGACCGCGCCGGGGATCTTCTTCTCGCCCACCTCGACGAGCGCCTGCGCGACGAACTTGGCGGGGATGGCGAATACCGCCACGTCGATGTCACCGGGCACGTCCTTGACGCTCTTGTAAGCCTTGCGTCCCATCACCTCGGGAGCCGACGGGTTGATCGGGTAGATCTCCCCCTCGTACCCGCCGTTGATCAGGTTCTTCATCACCGAGTTGCCGATCTTGCCTCCCTCGGTGGAGGCGCCGATCACCGCAACGGCGTCGGGCCGCATGATGCGGTTCATCTGCCGGACGATCTCGTCCTGGCTCGGCCGGTAGCGGTCCGGCGGCGGCGCGAAATCGAGCACGATGCGGACGTCGGCGGCGATCGCGCCCGACTTGCTCGCAAACACGGGATTGAGGTCGAGCTCGGCGATCTGCGGAAAGTCCGCGACCAGCCGCGACACCTTCTGGATGATGTCCGCGAGCGCCTCGCGGTCGACCGCGTCGCCTCCCCGCACGCCCTTCAGCATCTGCGCCGCCTGGATGCCGTCGAGCATCGACATCGCGTCCTCGCGCGAGGCGGGGGCGAGCCGGAAGGTGATGTCCTTGAGCACCTCGACCAGCACGCCGCCCAAGCCGAACGCGACGAGCTTGCCGAACGACGGATCGGTGACGGCACCGACGATGACTTCCTGACCCCCCTTCACCATCTGCTGCACCTGCACGCCGTCGATGCGCGCCTTCGCGTCGTACCGTACGGCGTTGGCGACGATGGTGGCGTAGCCCTTCTCCACCTCGCCGGCGCTCTGCACGCCCACCAGCACGCCGCCAGCCTCGGTCTTGTGCAGAATCTCGGGCGAGACGATCTTCAGCACGACCGGGAAGCCCATGTCGGAGGCGATGCGCGCGGCGTCCTGCGCCGACGTGGCGACGCCTTCCTTCGGCACGGCTATGCCGTAGGCGTCGGCGATCGCCTTGGCCTCCGGCGCGGTCAGCGACGTGCGGTGATCGGCCTTCGCGCGCTCGAGCACTTGCCGTACGGCGTCCTGGTTCACGGCCATCGGGGTTCCTTCAGCGGGCGGATCGTCGGGCAGGGGAAGCTCGGCGGGGTGCGCGAGGCGCGGGCAGGCACGTCAGATCACGCCTTCGGCCCGCAGCGCATCGACATCGGCGTCGCCGTAGCCGAGCTCGGCCATCACTTCGGCGGTGTGCTCGCCCAGCAGCGGCGAGCGGGTGACCTCGGTCGGGCTGTCGGACATCTTGATCGGATTGCCCACCGAGAGGTACTTGCCGCGCTGGGGATGATCGACCTCGACGATCGTGCCCGTCGCGCGGAGCGACGGCTCGTCGGCGAGCTCCTTCATCGACAGTATCGGCCCGCACGGGATGTCGTAGCGGTTCAGGATCTCCATCGCCTCGAACTTGGTCTTGGCCTTCGTCCAGGCCTCGATCTGGCCGAAGATCTCCATGAGGTGCGGCAGACGCGACTTGGGACTGGCGTAGCGCGGGTCGGCGAGCCACTCTTCGCGGCCGATCACCTTGCAGATGTCCTCCCACACGGGCGCCTGCGTGATGAAGTAGATGTACGCGTTCGGATCGGTCTCCCAGCCCTTGCACTTGAGGATCCAGCCCGGCTGGCCGCCGCCCGAGGCGTTGCCGGCGCGCGGCACGGCATCGCCGAACGTGCCGTGGGGGTATTGTGGATACTCCTCCATCACCTGGGTGCGCGCGAGCCGCTGCTGGTCGCGCAGCTTGACGCGGCACAGGTTGAGCACGCCGTCCTGCATCGCCGCGAGGACGCGCTGGCCCCGGCCGCTGGTGTTGCGCTGGTACAGCGCCGCGACGATGCCGAGTGCCAAGTGCAGGCCCGTGCCACTGTCGCCGATCTGCGCGCCGGTGACCAGCGGCGGCCCGTCGTCGAATCCCGTGGTCGACGCCGCCCCGCCCGCGCACTGCGCGACGTTCTCGTAGACCTTGCAGTCCTCGTAAGGGCCGGGGCCGAAGCCTTTCACCGAGGCCACGATCATCCGCGGATTCAGCGCCTGGATGCGCTCCCACGTGAAGCCCATGCGATCGAGCGCGCCGGGCGCGAAGTTCTCGACCAGCACGTCGCAGTGCTTCACGAGCGTCTCCAGCACGTTCTTGCCCTTCCGGTGCTTGGTGTCGAGGGTGATCGAGCGCTTGTTGTGGTTCAGCATCGTGAAGTAGAGGCTGTCCACGTTCGGGATGTCGCGGAGCTGCCCGCGCGTGATGTCGCCAACGCCGGCGCGCTCGACCTTGATCACGTCCGCGCCGAGCCACGCCAGCAGCTGCGTGCACGTCGGGCCCGATTGCACATGCGTGAAGTCCAGGATCTTCACGCCATCCAACGCCTTGCCCATTGCAGCTCCCTGTGCGGGTTTCCCACTGCGGTTGCAAACGCGGAGCGCCCGGTTTTGTCAGTATTCGTCGATTCGAATCGTCAGGCTCCGCCTGCGATTCGAATGAAACCGGTCCGGACGAAAGTAGGGGTTCACTTTCGTCCTTCATTTGTACATCGTCTGCGCCTTGGTCCCGGGCGCGTACTCGCGCGGATCGACCCAGACGTTGATCACCGCTGACTTCCCCGAACGCGCGACCGCCTCGCGGCCGCGGCGCAGCGCGCCGGCCACCTGCGCCGGATCGCGCACCTCCTCGCCGTAGCCGCCCAGCATTTCCGCGAACCGCCCGAACGGAATGTCGCCCAGCAGGTTGCCCACGTTGCCGCGCTCGGGACCGTACTTGGCGATCTGCCCGTAGCGGATCTGGTTCATCGCCGAGTTGTTGCCGATCACCGCGAGGTAGGGCACGCCGAAGCGGTTGGCCGTCTCCATGTCGAAGGCGGTCATGCCGAACGACCCGTCACCGTAGTAGCAGAGGATCTCCTTGCCCGGTTGTGCCAGGCCCGCGGCGATCGCGAAGCCGGTCCCGACGCCAAGGCTGCCGAGCGCGCCCGGGTCCATCCAGTGGCCGGGGCTGCGCGGCCGCACGGCCTGCGCCGAGATGGTCACCACGTCGCCGCCGTCGCCGATGTAAATTGTGTCGTCGGTGAGGAACTCGTTCAGCTCGTACGCCACCCGGTAGGGATGGATGGGCGTGCTGTCGGACTTGAAGATCGGCAGCAGCTTCTCGGCGGCAGCGTCCTCCGCCGCCATGAGGTCCTTCATCCACTGCCGGCGCGCCTGGCGCCGGTCGTTCTTGAGGCGTCCAGACGCGGCTTGCAGGACGGCCGCGCAGATCGCCCCGGGGTCGCCGACCAGGCCGAACGCGATGTCGCGGTTCTTGCCAACCGTGCGGTAATCGAGGTCCACCTGGACCAGTGTCGGGCACGTGATGCGCTTGCCGTAGCCCATGCGGAAATCGAACGGCGTGCCGACGATCACGATGACGTCCGCCTTGGCGAAGGCCTGCGTGCGCGTACGGTCGAAGTGGTGCGGGTCGCCCGGCGGCAGCAGCCCCCGGCTCGCGCCGTTGAAGTACCCCGGGATGTCGAGCCCGCGCAGGAGCGCCACCGCCTCCTTGTCACCGCGCGCCGCCCACACCTGCTGGCCGAACAGGATCGCGGGCCGCTCGGCATCGACCAGGATATCGGCCAGGCGCTCGATGTCGCGCGGATCGCCGGCCGTGCGGGTGGAGGCGCGGTAATGGCCGGGCGTGGGCAACACGGCCTTCGCCACGTCCACCTCGCGATCGAGCACGTCGCGGGGAATCTCGAGGTACGCCGGTCCGTAGGCGCCGGCGAAGCATTCGCGGGCGGCCATCGCCACCATGTCCGCGACGCGCTCGGTCGACATCACGGTGGACGCGAACTTCGTGATCGGCCGCATCATGTCCACGTGCGGCAGGTCCTGCAGGCCACCCATCCGCCATTGCCCGAGCGCGCTCTGGCCGCCGATGTGCAGCACGGGGCTCTCCGAGCGGAACGCCGTGGCGATGCCGGTGACGGCATTGGTGCAGCCGGGGCCCGCGGTGGTGACGACGCAGCCGAGCCGGCCGGTCTGGCGCGCGTAGCCGTCGGCCGCGTGCGCCGCCACCTGCTCGTGACGCACGTCGACGATCCGGATGCCCTCGTCGATGCAGCCATCGTAGATGTCGATGATGTGGCCGCCGCACAGCGTGAAGATGGTGTCGACGCCCTCGGCCCTGAGCGCCTTCGCAACGAGGTGGCCGCCCGAGATCACGCCCGCGTCGCGAGTCTTCCGTTTCAGCGTATCGTCGGCGGTCATGGTGGCGGACCTCAGGGCGTCCTGGGTTGCGACTTCCGGCATGAAGGGCTCCGTCGGCAATGGCGATGCGGGCGCTGCGGCGCGACGGGCCCGCACCCGGGCGGGCGGCGCGGGACAATCGCGCGGGACAATCGCGCGGGACAATCGCGCGGACCAATCGCGCGGACCAATCGCGCGGACCAATCGCGCGGACCAATCGCGCGAGAAGATCGGCTCCTCCGAGCAG
>JBBSEG010000012.1:0-93346 GCA_038239945.1 Burkholderiales bacterium | reverse complement strand
GCTTGCGGATACTTCGGACGCGAACGCAGACAAGCGTCGATGACCCCTGCCGACGAGGTCCTGTTCAACGACGAGGCGTGGCGACCGGCGCTCGAGCGATTCGCCGCCGTGACGCACCTGACCGTGAACGTGTACGGTGTCGGCGAGCAGGTCGTCTGCGGCCCGGTCTATGCCACGCCGTTATTCGACGCGTTCGCGGCGCACGGATTCGACCCCGGTATTTTTGCCGAGTGCGCGCGCCAATGCCTCGCGCAGACGACGACGCGGCCCGCGGTAGTCGTCGCCCCCTCGTACGGGCTCGCCGTCGTGGGCACGTCGCTGGTGCTCGATGGCACGATCGTGGGCGCGGCGGTAGCGGGATATGCCTTGGTGGGGTTTTATCAGCGAGCAGACATCGAGCGGCTCGCACGCGCCGCGGGTGTCCCATTCCGGCAGCTCTGGGAAGTCGCCCGAGCGCACCAGCCAATCCCTTCACGTCGCCTCCTGCTGCACGGTGATCTCCTGCAAGTGCTCGGCGACAGCATTCTGCGGGAGGGCCATCGCACGCGCCAGTGCGAAGAGTCGGCGGCAGCGCTGACGGCTGCCGCCGAGGTGAAAGATGAATTCCTAGCCATCCTTTCACACGAGCTTCGCACGCCGCTCACGCCGATACTCAGCTGGGCGTGGATACTCAAGCAAGGCGACCCGACCAAGGTCGCCCAGGCGGCAGAGGTCATCGAGCGGAATGCCCGCCTCCAAGCCGGTCTGGTCGACGATCTGCTCGAGTTGACAAACGTCACGCGGGGCCAGGTCACCCTGCACATGACGGTCTGCGATCTTCGCGAGGCGATTGGCGTTGCGGGGGATGCCTTCACCGAACCGGCCGGACAAAAAGGGATCGCGCTGGAGATTCTCTCTACCGCCGACCACCCGTTGCTCGTGCGCGCCGATGAGAATCGGCTTCAGCAAGTCTTGAGGAACGTGCTCTCGAACGCTCTCAAGTTCACGCCCACCGGTGGCCATGTAACCGTGACGGTAACAGAAGAAGCCGGCACGGCTGTCGTCAGTGTGCGTGACACCGGCGAAGGCATTGCGCCGGAGTTTCTCCCGTTCGTGTTCGACATATTCCGGCAGCAGGAACGCGGCACGCGTCGGAGCCACCCCGGACTCGGCATCGGCCTCGCACTCGTCAAGGCGCTGACCGCGCTACAGGGCGGTCTGGTGACCATCGCCAGCGAGGGGCCCGGACTTGGGGCCGCGGTGAGGCTGGAGTTTCCGCTGACCAGCCTCGAGCGCACCGTGCCGATGACGTTGCCAACGAAACCTCTGCTTCAAACCTTGCAAGGGCTGTGTATATTGGTCGTCGAAGACATGGAGGACGCCAGCGAGACGACGCGGGCGATGCTCGAACAGTTCGGCGCCAACGTGCTCGTGGCCAAAGACGGACGCGAAGCGCTGGAAATGGTCGATCACGGCGCCCCCGACCTCGTGCTCTGCGATCTGCGGATGCCGAACATGGACGGTTTCGAGTTCATCCACGCGCTGCATCTCAAACCAGGAGGCAAGTGCCCGCCGGTGATCGCGGTTTCCGGTCTCGCCAGAAGCACCGATCACCTGCGAACGCAAGCCGCGGGGTTCGAAGGGCATCTCGACAAGCCCTTTGATCAGCCGCAGCTCCTGGCAGCAATCGGCGCAGTGATCGCTCAGTCGCGTTAAGAGACGTATATGGCTGTGTCAGGTTGGTACGAAACTGCACGGGTTTCGGCGGGTGAGGGCGCGCCTGTGCACTAGATAAAGGTCGGTATATTCGAGCTGTTAATCCGCAGGTCCCAGGTTCGAGCCCTGGTCGGGAGCCAATCAAGCCAAAGCTAGCAAGCTTCTCTGGTCTCCTTCTCCGCGCCGCTGTGACAAAAATGTACCAACTTGGTCACGTTGCTTCCGCGCGTTGCAATGCGCGCGGCGGCCACCCGCAGGATTTCGGTTGCAAACTTGGCGTAGCGATCTACCATCGAGCGCGACTTCCAATTCGCCAGGACCTTGAGCCCATCGCAGCTCGTCCCGGCCTGCCGATGCTACGAGGCCCAGGTGTGCCGCAGGTCGTGGAAACGCAGTACTGCGGATGTTTGCCGCGCTCCCTTGGAGCACGGCGATCGCATCTCGAGCAGTACTTGAAGTCGTCCGCTATGCAATCCCGTGAGCATCGTCAGCGCAGCGCTCGAACCAGTCCCATGCTCATGGCGGGGACGTAGGTAATGACGAACAGGATGCAGACGCTGATGATGAACTGCGGAACCAGCGCCCGCGCCACCTCCATCATGCCCACGCCGGCCAGGCGCGCGCCGACCATCAGCGTGCCGCCCACTGGCGGCGTATACAGTCCGATGGCGAGATTGCAGGTCATGACTAGACCCAGGTGTACCAGGTCGATCTTGAACGCCACCGCGAGCGGCACCAGCAGTGGCGCCGCCAGCACCAGCGCCGGGACCGGCTCGATGAAGCAACCGAGCGCGAGCAACGCCAGGTTGACCAACAGCAGGAATGTCCACTGCGAGTGCGCGTACTCGGTGACGAGTCCGGCGATCTGCACCGGCACCTGCTCGACGGTGATGAGCCAGGCAAGCGACGCCGTCGCTCCAATCACGACCATGACCACGGCACTCGTCGTGAACGACTTGAGCAGCAGCGTAGGCAGGTCGCGCCAGTGAAGGTCCTTGTAGATCACCATCGCCACGAACAGGCCGTAGGCTGCCGCGACGGCAGCTGCCTCGGTGGGCAGGAAGAGACCGGTCCAGATGCCGCCCAGAATGATCACGGGCATCATCAGCGCCGGAAATGCCGAGACGAATGCCGCCCAGACCTCACGCGCGGGCGAACGCGCGTCGCCGCTGTCGCAGCCGGTGCGCTTGCCTTCCCAGACGCAAACGATCGACAGCCCGATGGCGAACACGAATGCGGGCACCACGCCGGCGATGAAGAGATCGCGTACCGAAGCGCCCGAGACAAACGCGTACACGAGCATAGGGATCGACGGCGGCATCACGACTGCCAGCGTTCCGGCCGTGGACATCAGCGCGCCCACGAAGGCTCGCTTGTATCCCTTGCGAACCATGGCCGGCGACATGACCGAGCCTATCGCCGCGGTGTCGGCGATGGCCGATCCGGAGACGCCACCGAAGATCAGGCACGACGTGACCGTCGCAATGCCAAGTCCGCCCGGAAGGAAACCGAGGAGCTTGGTCGCGAAGTTCACGATGCGCAGCCCGACGCCGCCGCGGGAGAGAATTTCGCCGGCCAGCATGAATAGCGGCACCGCGATCAGCACGAACGGCTCGACGCCGCCGATATAGGACAGGAAGATCGACGTGAGCGGATGGCCGAGCCCGTGCCACCAGATGACGCCCGCAGTCGCGAGCAGCAGCCCGTACACCAGCGGCACGCCCAGCAACGCCGTGACGACGAACAACCCGAAGGACTCGAACAGGATCATGGATGCCCGACGCCATAGCGCTCGACGCGGGTTCGGCCGCGCAGGATTTCAACCAGGTCCCAGAACACGAATACCATGGTAATGGCGGATGCGATCGGGAGCGCCGCGTATTGCGATGCCATCGGCCAGCCGAGCACCGTGAGTTGGGACGTCCGGCCGGCGTCCGCGATGCCGATGCCGTACCAGACCAGGAGGCCGAGCGTCACCAATACCAGGAGCTGGATGGCGGCATCGGCGTTGCGCCGGGCCACCCCCGAGAGGTGTCCGACCAGTTCGCCGATGACCATGTGCGCACCGCGCCGGGTCGCCGCCGCGCCGCCCAGGAAGGTCACCCAGACCATCAGCAGCTCGCAGAACTCGGTGGTCCAGGCAATGTCCCCATTCACGAGATGCAGGAGCACGTTGGCGAACACGAGCGTGGCCATCGTCGCGCCAATCACCACGATGCTCCAGTCGACAAGGTGGGCAAGCCACAGGATCGGACGGGGCGCCGGCGGTCCGACGGGTAGCAGCATCGCCCCCGCCGTGGCCGCGGACTTCTTGTCACGCGCGCCGCTCATCTACTTCGCCGGCAGCGCCTTGCGCATTACGTCGGCATCGGCCAGGATGGCGTCGACGTCGGCGCCGTATTTCGCCTTGGCCTCGACATACACCGGCTTGACCGCTTCGCGCCATGGCCCGATGTTCGGGCGCGAAACCTTGGCGCCCTTGGCGGTCATTTCGGCAAGCAGGCGATCATCGTTGCTGCTGACCTCCTTCCGGCTCCATTCGGAGGCTTCCTTCGCCGCCTTGCGCACGGCGTCGCGATCCGCTGCGGACAGTTTCTGCCATGTCTTTTCCGAGATGGTCATCGGAATCGGGCTGTAGACGTGCTGGGTCAGAGTGACATAGGGCGCAACCTCGTAGAACTTGTTGGCATAGATCGTATCGATCGGATTCTCCTGCCCGCTGACCACACCCTGCTGGATCGCGAGGTAGACCTCGGGCAGCGGCATGATCTGCACGTTAAAGCCCATCGCCTCCAGCTGCCAGCGCATCATTTCGTTGGGGAAACTGCGCAGCTTCTTCCCCTTCGCGTCGACCGGCGTAGCGAGCGGTTCCTTGGTCGTGATCGAGCGAAATCCGGCTTCGAACGGCGACAGGAAGCGGAAGCCCTTCTCCGGACCCTTGTCGAACTGCGCCTGCATCCACTTGGACTCGTCGTAAAGCTTCCATCCCTGCTGATAGCTCTCGACCAGGAACGGCAGCGCGGTCAGGTTCAGCGTCGAAATGTGCGTCGCGTAGGTGCCGGTGCCGGTGACGGTGAAGTCAATGCCGCCCAACTGCAGCTGCTCGACCGCCTTCGGATCGTTGGCAAGCTGGCCCGCAGGATAAATCTGGACCTTGTAGCGGCCCTGCGTGTACTGCTCGACCTTCTGTGCGAATAGCTCCGCCGCCTTCTGGCGCGCGCCGCCGGGCTGGTCGGTGTGGCTGAACTTGAGCACCGTCTGCGCGTGCGCCGCGCCCATGAGCGCCAGGAAGGAAGCGGCGACGGCCGTAGCGACGACGTGTTGCATGAACGATCTGCGTTTCATGGGGATCCCTCCGTGAGTGCGGTCATGCGGAAACTGCGCCGGCGGTGACCGCGTCCAGCTGCAGCGGGTCGAATGAAGCAAGCTCGATGCGGTGACCCTCGGCCGCCGAGCGGTAGACCGCCTCCTGCACGCGCAGGTTGGCGAGGTATTCGCGCGCCGTGTTCTCGAGCGACGCGCCAGCAACGAAGTGCGCCACGACGTGCCGTTGCAGCAGCTCGCATGCGCCGCCGCCGAAGGTGTCGTCGGGACCGCGGTTGTAGTCGTGCAGGGTCTCCGGTCGGTGGTGCGGCTTCCACCAAAGCCGCGCATCGCCATCGAGACGCAGCACGCCGGAGGATCCCTCGAGCCACGCTTCACCCATCGTGCGACGCGGGTTTTCGGCCGCGTGATCGTTCAGCCGGTTGCCGTCAAATAGGCCGGTCTCACCGCCCGCGAACTCGAAGACGATGTACCCGGCGTCCTCGCCCGCTATGAGGGGATTGATCCTGCGCAATCGCGCGTACACGGCGGAAACTTCCCCCATCAAAAAGCGAAAGGTGTCGATCCAGTGGATCGCCGTCTCCATGACGAGAAGGCGCGGCATATGCTGGAAATACGGCTGGCGGTCGAGATACGCGCGCGGGCCCTGACCATCGCCGGGACGTAGCCGGAACGCGACCGAATGCAAGGTGCCGAGCAAGCCGGCATCGATGAGGCGCCGCGCCTCGCGGTACCACGGTTCCCATCGGACGTTTTCATGGATGATGAGCGGCACGCCGGTGCGCTCGGAAAGTTCCGTCATCGCGACGGCGTCTGTGTACGACGTCCCGAACGGCTTCTGGCAGATTGTCGGAATTCCATGCGCGACGTTGCGCTCCACGAACGCGCGGTGCGTGGCGGGGGGCGTGATGACGTCGACCAGGTCTGGCCGCACCGCGTCGATCGCAGCATCGACGTCGCCGAAGATTTCGGTAATTCCGAAACGATCTGCCAGATTGCGCGCCTTCGCGCGGTCGCGGTCGACAATCCCAACGCAGTCGGCGTCGGGGATATTGCGCCAGCCCAAGTACTGGAATTGGCTGAAGTAGCCCGCTCCGACGCCTAGCACGCGCAACCTGCTCACGATGCGCTCGTCACAGGTTCGACGCGATGGCGGCGGCGATCGCCGCCGTGCCGTCACGGCCGGAAAATTCGAAGGGCTTCACGCTGCCGGACGCGTAAACCGCGTCGACAGCTTGCTCCAGTCGCAATGCGTCGCGCGCCAGCGCTTCGACACCAGTCTTCTCCGCGAGCCAGTCGAGCATCATCGCCGCCGACAGGATGGCGGCCGTAGGATTGGCCTTGCCTTGGCCGGCGATGTCGGGCGCGGAGCCATGGCACGGCTGGAACAGGCCGTGGTCATCGCCTATATCGCCCGACGGCGCCATCCCCATGCCCCCGACGAGCCCGGCGGTGAGATCGGACAGGATGTCGCCAAACATGTTCTCGGTCACCAGCACGTCGTAATCCCACGGCTTGCGGATCATGTCGAGCGCGGTCGCATCGATGTAGTTGTGACGCGCCTCTATGTTCGGAAAGCACTTCGCACGTTCATCGAAAATCTTCCGAAAGAAGGCCATCGAGCGAAAGACGTTGGCCTTGTCTACGCACGTCACCCGACCCGGGCGGCCCCGTTCCTGGCGACGCTGCGCGAGACGAAACGCGAAATCGTGAACGCGCTCCGACCCGGCACGGGTGATGACCATGGTGTCCTGCGCTTCGCGGTCGTCGCTGACCACGCCTTTTCCGCGCGACGCGAAGAGACCCTCGGTCGACTCGCGGATCACGACCAGGTCGATGCTCGCGGCGCGTGGATCGGCAAGCGGCAGCGCGATGCCCGGGATCGCCCGTGCCGGACGAACGCCAGCGTAGAGCTCGAGTTCCACGCGCAGGTCGAGCTGGGGCGCGATCTCGGTGCCGTCGGGATAGCGGATCGTGGGCCAGCCCATCGCGCCAAACAGCGTCGCGTCGGCCGCGCCGGCGGCGGCCAGCGTTGCGGGCGGAAGTGCAACGCCGCTTGCCTTGTAGTGTTGCGCGCCTGCAGGATGTTCTGTGCAGCGGAACGAATACGGCATGCCGCGCGTGAGCTTTTCAAGGAGAGGTACCGTAACGTCGATGACTTCCGGGCCGATACCGTCTCCGGGCAGCACGGCGATTTCGATGACGCGGACCGCGGCGGCAATGTTCATTGTGTTCTCACAGATTGTTGAGGCGGTACTGTTCGAGGATCGCCAGGAGCTCGCGGCTCCCACGCTCGCGATGTGCGCGATGCGCATCGAAGGCTCCTCGCGCATCGCCGGAGCGGATCTTCTCGACGACGTCCATGTGCTCCCGCGTCGAGTGCGTCGGCCTGGGCCGCATGCGCAGCGTGACCATGCGGGCGCGGTGCGCGCGATCCCAGCAGTTCTGCACCGCGTCGATGAGCAGTCGATTGCCGGACAGCGTGATGAGATGCTGGTGGAACCGCTCGTCGGCGGCGGCCCAGGCGTCGAGGTCGTTGGCCTTAAGTGCGCGGCCCATGTCGCGCGACGCGTCTAGCAGTGGCTTAAGCTGTGCCTCGCTTGGCCTGCGGCGCACGGCCAGCTCCGCGGCCATCGCTTCCAGTGCCGTCAGCATCTCGTAGATGTCGCGCATGTCATCGGCCGACACTGGCAGCACGCTCATGCCGTGACGGGGGATCACCTCGACCAGGCCTTCCTTCGCAAGCCGGATCAGTGCCTCACGCACGGGTGTGCGGCTCATGCGGAACTCGAGCGCCAGCCCCTGCTCGAGTGCCCTATAGCCGGGCGGCCACACGTTGTCGAGAATGCGCCGGCGCATCGTCTGATACGCGGCTTCCACGAGCGAGCCGCCGGCTTGGTCGGTGAGGGCATCCGCTTGCGCGGCGATTCGAGGAGGCGCTTTCATTCCGTCCAGGTCCAGTGTGCCGGAGCGAGCCCTGCGACGGGCGAGCGAAACGAGTAGATTGCGTCGTCGAGGAGGCATCCCAGGTAGGCGGTCCGACGGTCGCTGCCGCCGAACGCTATGCTGGAAATATTGCGCAGAACGCGACTTTTCACTTCGTCCAGGTGACGCCGGCCCATCTCGCCTGAGCTATACGCTTGCTCGACCCATTCAAGATGCGCAGGATCGGCGTCCTCGACAATCGTGGCGACGGTGTGGTCGGGCGCCACCCGCAACACGCGGTTGCTGACGATGGAGACGATCCACAGGTACCCATCCTCGTCGAACGCCATGCCGTCTGGAAACGTTCCGGCATCGTGCTCGACGAAGGTCTCGCGTCGTCCGAGGCTGCCGTCTTCGCGCACGCGGAATCGCGACGTGCGCCGGCCGAACGTCTCGTTGACGTAGAGCCACTCACCGCGCGCGTCGAGCGCTGCCTCGTTGGTATAGCCCAAGCCGTCGGCGACGACGCGCGCGCCTCGATGGTCGACCAGCACGACGAAGCCGTCGGCGGCATCGCGGCGATATCCGCGCGCGCGCGGCACGAGTCGCGTACTGACCGTCACCCATACCCGACCCTTGGCGTCCTCGAACACGAAGTTCGTGGGGGGGAGCGCGACGCCGTCCACTTCAGCAAGGAATGGACGAACGCTGCCGTCGCGAGCCAGCGAGAACACGCCGCCGGCGTCCGTGCCCAAGTCCGCGAAGAGGAAGGAGCCGTTACGGCGGAGTGCGATGCCGTTGGGACGAGCAGGGCGGTCGGCGGCAAACGCCGCGCGATAGAGCGCTTGATTACCGTCCGGGCGCAGATGGGCGATTCCTCCGCGCCAGTCGGCGGTGTAGAGGTCGCCGCGATGAGTCGCCAGCACGCACTCCGGGCGCCGCAATCCCTGGCCCACGCGTGCAATCGACGCGAGCTCGACTCTGGCTTGGCGGCCTGCAATCGACATTCGTAAGCTCCTCCGCCGATGCGCGGGTTCGTGTCGCCTGACGGCGTCTTTGTGCGTACGCTAACGTATACATTAGTGATATGCGTCGACGACGTCAAGGGGGGCGCACGTGTTCACGTGTCGCGTGCGCCGGCGCACGACGTCGGCGTTACCTCGATGTCGTTACAATAGTTCGCTCAGCCGCGGCATCGCATCGAACCGCCGCCGATTTCTGCTGCCTGCAGGCCTGGGCCCGAGCTTTAGATCGAGGGGCGGCATGGACCGCGCGGCGGCCTTGATGACCCTCCGACATCCCCAAATTGCAACTCGCCGAAGACGTCACGCGTCCGCGGAATTCAGGACGTACTAGATGAAGGAGGCGATCTCGGCGAGCGGCTTGCGTTGAATGTCCGGCACCCGCGCACCCTCGGCCGGATAACCCACCACCAGCAGCAGGAAGGGCCGATGGTCGTTGTCGAGCCCGCACATCTCGTTCAAGAACGCCATCGGGCTCGGTGTGTGCGTGAGCGACACGAGCCCCGCAACGTGCACCGCGGCAATGAGCAGGCCCGTGGCGATTCCCACCGATTGTGTGACGTAGTAACTGGGCACGCGCTGCCCGCCGGGCAGGCGCGAATGCTTACGCTCGAAGATCGCGATCAGCACTGGCGCGGCTTCCAGGAAAGGCTTGTCAGCGTCGGTACCGAGCGGCGCCAATGCGTCCTTCCACGCCTGGGGCGCGCGCCGCTCGTAGAACTCGCGCTCCTCCTGCTCGGCCGCCACCCGAAGCCTGCGCTTGACGCTCGCCGACGTTATCGCAACAAACCGCCACGGCTGGAGGTTGGCACCGCTCGGCGCAGTGCCCGCGGCCAGGAGGCACTCTTCGATAACCCGCGAATCGACCGGACGCGACGAAAAATGGCGTACCGTGCGACGCCGGGAAATCTCGGTCCGAAACGACGTTGCGCGCTGAAGGATTTCTTCGCCGGCGAGCGCGACGTAGTTCGGCAGAGGAATGAAGGGATGCACTATGGCCGTACGGAGGTTATCCAAGAGCGTGGCGGAACATCGCGAGGATCGCAGGCCGCCAGCGTACTTCGAGCCTCCTCTGTCGGTCCGCCCTGAAACCGCCCCTGGATCTCGATCACTGTCTCCGCCGTCAGCGTTCGCACGCGCTCTGGCCGCAGCAGGAGCCAGATCGTGGCGGTCGCCGCGAGCTCCTCGACCGCATCAGCGGCATCCGCGAAGGATGCGCCCGAGACGATGATCCACGTGCGAAAGCGAGGGTCGCAGCAGATTCGAGCGCACGCTGGGCAGGCGCGCGCTCCGCCAAGCGCCACCGCTTAGGAATTATAGCCCTCGATGTCAGTCGATCCGCGCCTTTGAGGGCTGGTCACACGCCGGCTCCGCTTGGCGGCATGACTAAAATAGTGTCCGTTTGCGGTCCGCCCGGGGCATCCATGCCGAGATGCGGGACCCGCTGCGTCGGCCGCGCGGCTGCAGCGCGCACAGGAGGCTCATCTGGAAGCTTGATCGAAGCGGAGATGTGGGCGCATCGGCCCGCGCGTTTGCCTTTTACCGAGTAACTGGCGGCGAAACCCAAGGACCGTTAAGCTCCAATGAGGTTACCGCAAGGGATTGCGGCTTTCGGACTTGGTGTCCGAGTTCTACAACCGGCCTCGCGTGGGTGCCGGTGGTGCACATCGTGACGTTCGCCAGTGGAGCGTTTTGCTATGTCGATGTACCCAACCTTGCCAAAAGAGCCCGGTGCCAATGGGTTGCGCATCATTGTTGCGCTGCTGGCAGCATTGGGACTCGGGGAAATTGCGTATTCGGTAGTGACGCACGGGTCGCTCACGAACATCGACGGCGTTGTCTTGGGATGGGGCCAGGCGCATGCAACCCCCGGGCTCATTGCAGCAATGACCTGGGTTAGCCGGAGCGGTGGACCTTCGATGACCAGCGTCTACGTCGCAGTCTTCGTGATCGTATGGCTTGTGCGGCGGCAGATCGCCACTGCTGTCGGCGTGGCGGCGATTATCTACGGCGGTGCGGGACTCAATATCGCTCTTAAGGATCTGGTGCAGCGAGGTCGACCCGTCGTCGAGTATCCAACCATGACTTTGATTACCTACAGTTTCCCCAGCGGGCATGCGGCCGCCGCCACGGTATTCGGTGGAATTTTGATCATGCTCGTACTGCGAGACGATGGGGGAATTCGCCGGACAATGATACTGGTTGGCGCCATCGTGATTTGGGTCGCGAGTGTTTGCGTGAGTCGAATTGTCCTCAGTTTGCATTATCCCACGGACGTGGCCGCTGGTTTTCTCGAGGGCATCGCCTGGCTGAGCGTTGGTAGTTTAGCGCTCGATCGGTGGCGCGTTCCGCTCGACTGGCCGCACCTGGTCGCGTCGCGGCAATGACTGCGCCGCGGACCTGCGTTGTACTGCTCAACGCGGGTGCCGGCGCCATGGCGACGAACCGCGCTGAACAGGAAATTCGCGCGCGATTCGCCGCCCATGGCGTGGACGCAGAGGTCCGTCGGATAACGCGCGGCGACGACATTTCGATGAGCGCGAAGCGGGCCGTCACCGAAAACGCGGAGGTCATCGTGGCGGGGGGCGGCGACGGCACGCTCAACGCCGTCGCCAACGCCGTGGTCGGTAGCACCGCAACGTTCGGTGTGATTCCGCTCGGCACGTTGAATCACTTCGCCAAGGATCTCGGAATTCCCGTCGATGTCGGTGCCGCGGTGGACGCCATTTGCACGGGTCGCGTCGCAGAGGTCGACGTGGGTCGCGTGAATGGTCGCGTCTTCCTCAACAATTCAAGCCTGGGCCTGTACCCGGAGGCTGTGCGCAGGCGCGACAAATTGACGCAGCGGCTGGGCGGCGGCAAGTGGCCGGCGTTCGTTTGGTCGGCTTGGTCGGTGCTGCGCCGCCATCCGTTTCTGGAAGTTCGCTTGACCGTCGAGGACAATTCGCGGGCGTTCCACACGCCACTGGTGTTCATTGGAAACAACAGCTATGAGCTCGATGGCCTCAAACTCGGCGGCCGCAACTGCCTGGACGCTGGGCATCTCAGCATTCACGTCGTCGGTCGAACGGGCCGCCTTGGACTGGTTGTTCTTGCGCTTCGTGGTCTGTTCGGTCGATTACGCCGGGCGAAGGATTTCGCGACGTTCTGCGCGCCGCGCGTTGAAGTATGGATGCGGCGAAGCAGCGTCATGGTTGCAACGGATGGAGAGGTGGAGCGTATGCAAACCCCTTTGATCTACACGATCGAGCCGCGGACCCTCCGCATTCTCGTCCCGGCCGAGCGGGGGATCCCTTAAATGCGTCGCGTCCTGCATATTTCGGACCTCCACTTTGGTGACGCCGACCTACGGGTGGTGGATGCACTCAGGCGATGTGCAGCAGAACTCGACCCGCACGTGGTCGCCATTTCGGGCGATCTGACGCAGCGCGCCAAGCACCGCGAGTTCGTGGCGGCGAGCGAATTTGTCCGGTCGCTGCGCACCCCCACCGTCGTCGTTCCGGGCAATCACGACATTCCGCTTTACAATGTCGTCGCGCGTTTCGTCGACCCGCTTGGTCGCTTTCGTCGGTACCTCGGCGATGTAGTGGAACCGGCTTTTGTCGACGATGAAATCGTCGTTGTCGGACTCAACTCGGCGCGCTCCCTCGCGTTCAAAGGCGGCCGCATCAATTCGGAGCAAATCGAACGCGCCCGTGCCTTGTTCTGTGGCACCGACGATACGCGCGTCCGCGTGCTGGTGACGCATCACCCGTTCCACTTGCCGGGTACGACCGAGGAAGACAACCTCGTGGGCCGAGCTCGGATGGCGCTTTTAAATCTCCGGGATTGCATGCCCGACGTGCTACTTGCCGGCCATATGCATGCGCACGAAATCGGAACGACCGCGCGGCGATACGACCTAGATGGGCGCAGCGCAATCGTCGTGCAGGCGGGAACGGCGACCTCGACACGCCGACGGGGCAATCAGAACTCGTTCAACCTGCTTTGCGTGGAGCGGGAAGTCGTGACGATCCTCCGATACGATTGGCATACGACGACCAACGAGTTCGCGCCGTTTGCAACGCAACGGTACGTACGGCATGGACAGAAATGGGTCCTCGACAGCCTGAGTCCGGGCGCTGGGGACATGCATTGAAAATGGCGATCAACTACGTGGGAGAGGGGTCAGTCAGCGCCCTCCGACAGGAATCATTTGCGGTATTTGGCGTTTCGCCAACTCGTCGGTTGCAGTTGTCGCCGACCATTTGGTGAAAACCGCGTGGGTCTCGGCGGGTGGGGGCGGGCCTATGCATTAGATAAAGCTCTGTATATCCGTGCTGTTAATCCGCAGGTCGCAGGTTCGAGCCCTGGTCGGGAGCCAAATTATTCAAGTGGTTACAAGTTATGCTCTAGTTACAACACCCCTGTTAGTGGGCGAGCGCACATACGCTCGCCGCAAATGTGCTCTAAAATCGATAATTCTGCTATTGCTGCACTGAAGAGAGGCGATCCCGTGGAACCAGCACTGATGATGCAAACCTCGTTGGCGTTCTTTTCAATTGCTGCGCTCGGCGGCCTGGTGATGGCTGGCATTCGTTTTCTACGCGTTGTCAATCCGCCTAGTTGGCTCGCCATGCTTCATGGCCTGCTTGCTGGTGCCGCGCTGACGTTGCTCTTGTACGCTTACTTCACCGTGGGGTTACCTGCCCTTGGATTGTGGGCACTGGTGCTTTTGCTGGTTGCCGCCGCCGGAGGTACGTACCTCAATCTTGGTTACCACACGAAAATGATCCCGTTGCCCAAAGCAATCGTATGGTTGCACGGCGCTCTTGCCGTTTCTGGATACGCGTTGCTGCTGATGGCAGTCATCGCGCCGCGATAGCGGCAACGGTGATTCCCAATATGTGACTGCTAGGCCGGTCACACACCAGATAGCTCTGGACACACTCCCGGGCAACGCTAAGGCCAATGCCAGGCCGCAGGCGCGATGTGGTCTACGTGCGATGCGGCCTCGGTTTTGGCTGACAGTGAGGAAGGCCACATACAGTCAGTCCTGCTTCAGCGCGGGTGCAATCTGCTCCTCGTGAACTTGCTGTTTCTCACGGAACACCCCCTTCCAGGGTCAAAATAGTGCCGGAGTTTCCACTTCAGGTCGGTTCGAAGTCCTGGGTTAGCGTCACCCGCGGTCAGGGAACGATACGGTGCCAGGTCGTGATCGAGCGGCTCACGATCATCGTCCGGGTGGCAGCTGCGAACGCCTTGTAGTGGGCTGACGCAAGATGCTCGTCGAATGCCGCGCGGTCATCGTAGAGTTCGTAGAGGAATATGGTCGCGGGCCTGGATGCGTCGACACTGACGTCGAATTGCCCGCAGCCCGGTTCGTCGCTGCGCGAACGTCGCGCATTTGCGATCATCAACGGGAGGAACTCGTCCCAACTCGCGGGGTCGATGCGGAACTCGACGGTTACGACGTACACGGTTGGTCCTTCAGCTTGGAAAGGCCGCCTCGAGCTGGGCGACCTGCGCAGCGGTGAGCGGTTGCGTATCCCGGCCCGCCAGGAGCAGCGATAGTCTTGCGGTCTGTTCGAGCTCCTCGGCGCTGTCGACCGCATCGTCGAGCGATGCACCCGAAACGACCGGCCCGTGGTTGGCGAGTAGCACGGAGCGATGCCGGTGCGCCGCGGCCCCGACCGCATCAGCGAGTGCGCGATCGCCAGGGCGAAAATAGGGGACCAGCGGAAGCTTGCCGACCCGCATGACGTGATAGGCGGTCAATGCCGGCAGGACGTTGCCCGGGTCGTCGTGAACGAGGCAGGATACCGCCACCGCGCAGGTGCAGTGCAGGTGCACGATGGCCTTCGCCGCAGGCCGCTGTGCGTACATTGCCAGGTGGAGAAAAGTCTCCTTGGACGGCGGATCGCCGGAAATTGTGGTGCCATTCGGCTGCACTTTCGCGATGCGCCCCGGATCGAGACGACCAAGGCTGCTGCCGGTTGGCGTGATGAGAATTCCGTCGGCGAGTCTCACGCTCAGGTTACCGGAACTGCCATGGGCGTAGCCGCGGGCGTACAGCGATCGGCCGCGATCGACCAGCGCTTCGCGCAACTGTATTTCGTTCACAAAGCCGCCGTGGCGCGGGCGAAAAAATTGTCGCTACCAAAATTTCCGGATTTCAGCGCAAGCCAGACCGATTCCGTACCCAAGGCGCGCGTCCAGGGCACGCCGGGATCGATCTCCGGACCGATGGCAAGCGCACGGACCTCGAGCGCCTCCGCTACTGCGCCCGACGTTTCGCCGCCGGCGACAACGAAGGCGCGCGCGCCCGCGGTGCGCAGTGCCGTCGCAACCTGGCGAAAGCAACCTTCCACCAAAAGGGCAGCTCTGGCGGATCCAAGCGCGGCTTGAGCCGCAGCCACCTCGTCGGGCTCCGCGGTGGCATAGACGAGAACCGGCGACGAGCCAAGTCGCGCGACCGCAGCCGCGGCAAGGATGGCCGCCCGGCGGGGGTCCGCCGCGAGCGCTTGCGGATCGACGCGGATGCCGCCGACCTGCTGGCGCGCCCGCGCCACTTGCCTGCGTGTCGCGACCGAGCAACTACCGGCGAGCCAGGCAACACGAACCGTGTGCGTCGGCCGAGCCCAGGCAGTCGGATCGCGTCGCGCGCGTGGCTGTAACGCGCGCGCCAGTCCTACCCCCAATCCCGCGCCCCCGGTGGTCAGGGCAAGGTCGACGAACGCCTGCCCCGCGGTCGTCAAGTGCTCAGCCCGCGTCGCGTCGACGATGGCGTGCCGGTACCCGTCAGCCCACAGCGCCGCGAGCCGCGCCTGTATCGCGTCAACACCCGCGTCGACCGTCTCGACATCGATCAGTCCGACTTTGTTGCGCGTTTGCGTCGCCAGGAGCCGCACCAGGTTTGAGTCGGTCATCGGTGTCAGCGGATGCTCCCGCATGCCGGTCTCGGACAATAGCTGGTCGCCGACGAACAGATGTCCGCGGTAGACCGTCCGGTGATTTCGCGGATAGGCCGGCGTAGCCGGAGTGATGGTGACGCCCAGCGCACGTTGCAGCGCTTCCGTGACCGGACCAATGTTGCCGCGTTGCGTCGAATCGAACGTCGAACAATACTTGAAGTAGATGCGCTCCGCGCCTCGCTGCTGCAGCCAGTCCAATGCCGACTCGGACTGCGCGATCGCGTCGGCGACCGGAATGGTCCGTGACTTGAGCGCGACCACCAGGGCATCCACGCCTGGCACGTCCAAGGTTGCGTCCGGCACTCCATTCACTTGAATCACCGACAATCCCTCGCGGGCGAGGTTTGCCGCGAGGTCGGTGGCCCCGGTCAGATCGTCCGCGATACAGCCTAGGAGCATCGCAGGCCGGAAGGGTTCGAGGATCGTTCGCGCTGCGTGCGCCAGTAGAAGCGCTCGACGCTGACGAGATGCACGCGCATCACCTCTTCCGCAGCGTCCGCGTCACGCGCAAAAATCGCCTCGAAGATCCGCGCGTGGTAACGATAGGCGGAATTTAGCGCGCCGCGCTGCAGGAGAGAGATCGTCCTCTGGTGCATGAGCCAACCGACGGTTGCCTGGTGCAGTGCGGCGAAAATGGGATTGCCTGACATAAGGGCCAGCTCATAGTGGAATTCGACGTCGGTCCGCTCGAAATCGCCGGGATGTCGAAGCGCATTGCGATTGGCCTCGAGCCGGGCGCGAAGCCGTTCGATCGCATCCGGGGGGGCTTTGAGCGCGGCTTGTCGCGCCAATCCACATTCAAAGAACCGGCGCGCGTGCTGCAGGTCCCGTACCCCCTGTGGATCGGCGAGTAGGAGGGAGACCGGTCCGGAGACTCCTTTGACGACCGCCTCGATGGTTGGAATCGATACGCGAGTGCGCTCTCCCGCGCCCACCCGCAGGAGCCCCTTGCGGCTCAGGGACAGAATCGCTTCGCGGACTGCGGGTCTCCCTACGCCGAAACGTTGCATCAGATCGCGCTCGGACGGCATTGCGTCACCGGCTCGCAGGCGGCCACTGGTGATCTCCGCTTCGAGAAGCCTCTCGACGTCTTCGTATAGTCGCCGCCGCCGAATCGGAGCGCCGCCGGCAAGGGGAAGGCTGCTTGGACTCGTTCGATTGGTTATTGTCATGGATTGAGCTCACCCGCAATCCAACGGGACGACATCTCATTGATAGCGCCAGCGGACACCGAAGCGGGAAGGCGAAGCCGCGCGATACCGTACGCGTTGAGCTCAATTGAAGATTCCCGCGGCGGGTCAGGCCTCTTGAGGGGCCGCCGGGCCTCTCGCCATGCGGCGTCGCCGCGCGTTACGGCGAGGCGTACAACGACCACGCCCGCGGGCACCTCCATCGTCCGTTGTCGTCCGGAGAGGTCTACCATCCAGAGCTCGCGCGCACCCGCGCCCACGAAAAAAACGGCACCGCCCTGACAGTTGACACCCATCAGACACAGCGCCGACCCGCGCAGCGGGGCGAGCGCCTCAAAGACGGCAAATGCAGGCGTGCGTCGTGGAGGCGAGACCCCGGCATCCGCCAAGCCACTCCACAGCAGACCTCGGGCGCCGACCGCTTCGAATGCGCAGAGCGATGCAATGCCTGCTGCCGCCGCCTGCGCAATGGTGACCGCAAGCCATGCCGCGGCGATCGGAAGGCGCTGGCGCGGATCCACGTCGAAGGGCGTTCCGTCGATTGCGTAGGGGCGAACCGCTGGCTTGCCAGTGCCTGGAACCAGGCGGCGGAAAAGCGAGCATGGCCCCACGTCAATGGGCCTGGACATGGCAATCCGAGTGGCGGACCTGAAGACATCCGGCGTGGCCGCGAGTGCCTCGATCAAGGTACGGTCATCTCGCGCATGGACTGTCGGACACAACGTGAAGGACATCCGCTCCCCAAACCCCGGCGCACCGTGGCGATTGAGCTGCACAAAGTCCGCCCAGGTTCCACCAACCTGCCGCGCATGCGGGAATCTTGCAGAGGCCGCAGCGGCCGCCCGATCGCCTCCGAGCACGGCAATCGATGCTACCTGCGTTCGCACCTGAGGCGAAGAGCTGCTGGCGAGGCCTTTGACAAAGGCTGCGCGCGGGTGGATCAGTTCAAGGCGAAGTTCCGTTCGAAGGTGCGCGGCCAGCTTCGCGGCGCGAGCAAGGCAGCTTCCTTTGGAGGAGCCAACCCTATGCAGCACGAACGCGGGCGCGGATTCGCGCAACATGCCAGTGATCGCCCCGGCACCCGGCACGCGGCCGGGAGCTGTAGCGACCCCCAGTGCGGGAATCAGTCCGACTTTTGGTCGCCGCTGACTGGAGGTGGGCGGGGCGATCGGGGGACTCAGTAGCCGCCAGGAAAGTGTTTGCTCGACGGTGCCGCCGTCACGGATGCGATAGGGCGCCGGCAATGAGAGCGGCCGGGTGTAAAGCTTGAAGGTGGCGTCTAGCCAATTGCGCTGGTCTTCCATCTCGAATGTGTCGCCGGCCAAAGCCAGATGCCACGCCGTGCCGTCGCGGCATCTGACGGCCAGTTCGGCAATGTCGCGGAGCGGCTGGTGAGGCGCAATCGTCGTGGGCAGGCGAATGCGATGCCGATGTCCGTTCGAATGAACGACCTCACAGCGGGCGCCGGCATGGCGGTCGACCGGCAGCAATATCACCAAGCCCACACGATTGGTCCATACGTCGCCAAGGGCCGTGCAGTGAGCCGTCACCTTGAACGAATCGACGTCGCTTTGCACGATCATTCGCCATGCGATCGCAGAACGTCCAACAGGCGTGCGGCCGGCGACAGTGAGCGCATCGCCGGGCGCGCGAGGCGAGTCGATGCGCCATTGTGCGGGATCGGGCGCGCGCCAGGCACGGTCCCGAATCACGATGGCCACCGCGCGCAAGACGTCGTGTCTTCCATCGCTCAGATTGCGCAATCCGGCCTGCGCAATGGATGCGCGCAATGGACCGATGGTGACGTCGCATTGACGTTGTCGAGCCATGTCGCACCAGTGCGTGCTAGAGAGGGCGCCGAGCACCAAGGCGGGCGCGAAAGCCGTCACGGTCGAGCACTTCACGATTGACGACGTGCATGGGTGCTTCCCCCTGCGCTACGGCCCGCATGGCGCCGATGCAGTCCGCACCGATCGCCGCGAAACTCTGGTCGGTCCACGAAAGCGCATGCGGCGCGAGGATGACGTTTTCGAATTTGAGGATGCGCGCGTCCACGAACGGCGGCTCGGGATCGAGCACGTCGAGCCCCGCGCCGGCGAGGTGCCCGGCGGCCAGAGCGTCCTCCAGGGCGGTCTGATCGACGATGGCGCCGCGGGCGGTGTTGATGAGATACGCCGAGGACTTCATCATCGCGATTCGCGCCGCATTGACCAGATGGCGAGTGTCAACCGTCAGGGGACAGTGCAGACACAGGAAATCCGCGTCGCCGAATGCAGTTTGCAGGTCGACCAACTCGACTTCAGCCGCTTTTGCAACGTCGGACCGGGCAAATGGGTCGTGCGCGATATGACGCATGCCGAGCGGTCGCGCGAGCCGGAACATCTCCGACGCGATGTTGCCAAGCCCAATGCTCGCGAGCACGCGGCCCTCCAAACCCAGGCCCATGTGATCGGTGCGCGCGGCAAAGCCGGCAGGACCCTGGCGCGTCAGCGCGTCCTTGATGCGTAGCTTGCCAGCCAGCGCCAGCAGCAACGTGAGTGCAGCCACCGCGACGGGGCGCCTGACGGCGTCCGGCGCTATGGTCAATGCCACATCCGCAGCGGTACACGCGAAGACGTCGACCTTGTCGTAGCCCACGCCGAAACGGGCCACGACCGAGAGACGGCCAGTGGACGGCAGCGCCGGCGCGGGTAGTGCGTCGCCAGCGAGGATCAGGCCATCGAAACTCTCAAGGTTCCCGGCAGTCAGTGGGATGCCATGGCCGAGCTGCAGAACTTCGAATGGGCGTTGTGCCGCCAGCACGGTGGCGTCGAAGCCGGGAAAATTCCACTGGCCGTCCGCGCGGAGAAATGCGCCGCTCAGCGCGACGCGGAACGGTTTCACGCGGAAATCTTGGTGCGCAATGCCGTGAGGCCCGTCGCCAGCGCGTTCTGGTAAACCTGCGTGTCGCCGGAGAGCGCGAGGCAGTTAAATCCTTGCGCGTGGAGTGCCGCGCCTTCGTCGGCGTTGCGCACCAGCCGGCCGGCTTTTTTCCCATGTCGCTTTGTCGCCGCCACGATGGCTCGCGCGGCGTCGGTAAACGCAAGGGTGTCGAACTGGCCCGGCGCGCCGAGCGAGCAGGAGAGGTCCATGTGTCCGATCCAAAGGCAATCGACGCCGGGAACGGCCGCGATAGCGTCGCTCGCCGCCACGCCTTCCTTCGATTCGATCTGCAGGAAGAGCGCGATCGCCGCATTTTCAGACGCGGCCTTCTCCGCGAAGGGTCCGATCCGGTACCGATCGTGCATCTGTACCTGGCCAACGCCGCGATGTCCTTCGGGGAAATAACGTACTGCGGCGACGATCGCGCGCGCTTCGTCTGCTGACGCGACCAGCGGCGCCATGACGCCATCCGCTCCGATGTCGCATGCGCGGGCCAGGTCCTTGCTATCGCGTGACGGCACGCGCACTACCACGGGGAGGCCGGCAGCGCGCGCCGAAAGCACGACCAGCTTCGCGGTTTCAAACGACGCGGCGCTATGCTCCATGTCGAACGCCATGAAGTCGGCGCCCGCATTGCGAACGAGATAGCCAATGCCCGGTGTAGCGAACTCGAACACGAAGTGGCCCAGTAGCGGCCGATCGGCGGAGAGGAGGAGGCGCAGGCTCATGAAATGGAGGAAAGCATGACCTGTGTAAGGGTCTGGTCGGGATGTCGCCGTGAAGGGACGAGTCTGGACAACCTGTCAACTGGTATAATAGGTTGACGCCGAGGCTACACCGGAACCGCCCTGCGCGGCAAGTGGCGGCGGTGCGATCGTGGCGCGTTCGGGTAACGCAAGCTTCTGCGCGGAATGCCGTGAGCAGGGTTGGGCATTGATTCGAATCCTAGGAGGAAGTCATGGCGATCACGCATCAAACCCGACGTCGCAAGGTATTGCGCGGCTTGGCCGCGGCGGCGGCCTTGCCGTTTGCCGGTACGAGCCCCATCCGCGCGCAAGCCGGCCCGCTCACGATCACCTTCGGCTGGCCGTTCGCGTCGGGCGCGCCCGGCATCGAAGAGATGGCAAAACGATTTTCGGATGAGAAGAAGTCAATTCAGGTCGAAGTCCAGGTGATCCCGCAGGCGCAGGTCATCCCGCGCCTCACTACCGCATTTACCGGAGGGCAGGCACCGGATTGCATGGGCATGTCCGACGCCTGGCTCACCCAGTTCGCCGGCGGCGGCTGGCTCGATGATCTCGAGGGTTTCATCGGTCCGTCTGGCATGGATAGGGAAATCGTGCCGGCCTCGATGAACATTGCGCGCATGCTCAAAGGACAGGCACGCTACGTCGGCTTCATGGTTGAGCCCTATGCGGTCTACTACAACAAGAAGATCTTCGCCGAGGGGGGCGTCTTGGCACCGCCGCGCGATGTCGACGAGTTTCGCAATGTCGCCCTCAAGCTCACCGACCGGGCGAAGAATCGCTACGGCTACTACGTGCTGGGCGGCTCGGGCTGGCAGTTCCAGCAATGGTCGACCTGGATGGTCAATCATGGCGGCGTCGGCGTGAGCAACACGCTCTACGATGGTCAGGGCAACTGCGTGCTCGCCGGACCGAAACACGTGGCGGGGCTGGAGAAGTGGCTTGCCCTCTATCAGCAGGACAAGGTGTCTCCACCGGCATCGGCCACGTCGGGATTCCAGGATCAGACCAACGCCTTCAATGCCAATCAGCTTGGCATGGTGATGGGGTGGGGCGGCTACCTGACCACGCTCGCTTCGGGCATCGGCGAGGAGAACCTGGGAACGGCGCTCCCGCCAGCGGGGCCCGCAGGCCAGTTTTTCTACTACGGAGGCAATGGCTTCGCGATCAACGCGGCGGCGAAGAACAAGGAAGCGTGCTGGGAATTCATCCGTTTCATGCTCAGGCCCGAGAACAACTCGCGCTGGAATCAGCAGTATGGCGCGATACCCGCGGTACAGGCCGCGTGGAGCGCCGATTGGCTCAAGGCGCCGAAATATGCCGCGCCGATGGAAATGCTTCGACGCACTTCTGCCCTCGTCAGCAACCCACGCTACTACCCCGGGTACGCGAGCTTTCAAACGCAGTTTGCGCCCGAGCAAATCCAAA
Organism: Burkholderiales bacterium; assembly: GCA_038239945.1. GTDB lineage: Bacteria > Pseudomonadota > Gammaproteobacteria > Burkholderiales > Casimicrobiaceae > VBCG01. The sequence continues at coordinate 71,141 of JBBSEG010000012.1, read as the reverse complement.
AGACGCTGCTGGCGAAGCAAACGCCACAGGAATTCTCGAAAGTGATTGCCGCCGCATTAAACGATTTGCGCGCCAAAGCAGCGTAGTGCGCTAGATCGCAACGGTGGGCGAGGACGGACCGACCGTGGCCGCCCTTATGGCCACGCCAGCTCGCGCCAGTGCGGCGCGACGCTGGCGTTCGTGGCGCAGGCGAACGGGTTTCCCATGGCTGCTGGTGGCACCGGTCGCGATCCTGGTCGCGATCGGGGTCCTCTACCCGCTCGGGTATGTCGTCCTGCTGAGCAGCGAGGACTATTCGCCGTACTTCGGCAAGCCGATGCGCTGGGCAGGGGTCACGAACTACGCCCGCGTCTTCACCGACCCGTCGTTCTGGAGCGCGTTGCAGGCGTCGGTGATCTGGGTCGTCGGCTCGGTCGTGCCGCAATTCCTGCTGGGCCTGGGCATGGCGTTGCTGTTGAACGAAACGTTTCGCGGCCGGGGAGTCGTGCGCACCATCATTTTGGCGCCGTGGGCAGTATCAGGCGTGGTGACCGGATTCATCTGGCTGTGGCTCTTCGATGGAACCATTGGCGTTATCAACGACCTTTTGCTCAAAGCCGGTGTCGTCGAGACGTCAGTTCCGTGGGGCATCTATCCGGCCACGGCGTGGGCCATGGTGTTCGTCGCCAACGCTTGGCGTGGCGCACCGTTTTTCGCGATCGTCATTCTAGCTGCGTTGCAAACGATCGACCCCGCCCTGTACGAAGCCGCGAACATCGACGGCGGGTCCCGCTGGCAGAAATTTCGGTTCGTGACATTGCCGCTCATCCTCAACGCGCTCGTAATCTCGACGTTGTTGCGTGCGTTGTGGACGTTCAACTTCATCGATCTGTTGTGGACGATGACGCACGGCGGCCCGGCCGGCGCCACCACCACTCTTCCGATCTACATCTTCGACGTGATCTACCAAAAGGGAGAATTCGGCTACGGTGCCGCGCTCTCGGTGGTCCTGTGCGCGCTGCTGATCGCGTTCAGCGCGGCCTATTGGCAACTGAATCGCCTGACGCGCGCTCGATGAGTGAGGCATCGCATTTCGGGGTTCGCCGCCGGTCCGTCGACCGAGCCCTGACGATCGGCCTGCCGAGCGTGTGTTTCCTGACGTTCACACTGTTCCCAATCTATTGGCTCGTCAATTCGTCGCTCAAGCCGGCCGCGGAACTGTTCACGTTTCCGCCAAAGTATTGGCCCGATGCTCCGACGCTAGTCAACTACTGGGCCGCGTTGTTCGAGTCGCGGCTGGGCGCACTCTTCGTCAACAGCCTGCTCGTGGCGATGCTGACGTGTGTCGCACTCTTTGCGCTGATCGTGTTTGCCGGCTATGCGATGGCGCGCTATGCCTTTCGCGGCCGGACGACGCTGATCGCATTGTTTCTTCTCGGCCAGGTCTTGCCTCATGTAGTAATGCTGATTCCCGCGTTCTCGTTGCTGAAGGCGATCGGCCTGCTCAACACCCGCGCGTCATTGGTGCTCGTCTACGTCGTGATCCTGCTGCCGTTCTCCGTCATGACGATGCGCGGGTTCTATCAGTCCATTCCGCCAGACCTCGAGGAAGCGGCAATGCTGGACGGCTGCTCGCGCGTCGGCGCGCTGTTCCGGGTCGTCTTGCCAGCAGCCCTGCCCGGACTCGTCGCAACGACGATCTACGGATTCATCAACGCCTGGAACGAGCTGATCTTCGCCGTAATCCTGATCTCGAGCCCGAAGCTGCAGACCTTGCCGGTGGGCATGCTGAGCTTGTCCGACGAGATGCGCACCGAGTACGGCCTGCTGCTCGCCACTGCCGTCCTGGCGCTCATTCCCAGTCTCGCGCTCTTCGGATATATCCAGCGGTTTCTCACCGGCGGACTCGCTGCCGGCGCGGTAAAGGGTTGAACCGAGGCGAGCGGGGTGATGGCGCACATCCAGTACGAATTGCATCAGTGGAACTTGCGGCGGTTCGCCCGTGGACAAGGCCTTTCGTGCAAGTCCGGCTGTTTGCCGAGCTGGTGGCGCCCTCGGGGCGCGTATTCACGATCGACGGCTTTCATGATGGCGGGGCGACCTGGCGTATCCGCTTCGCGCCGGATCTTCCAGGGCACTGGCGTTGGCGTGCATGGACCGAACCGCACGACGCAGGCCTGAAAAGCGAAGGTACGCTCGACGTCGTTGGCGCCGGCGCTACGCGTGGATTTCTGCGTACGTCTCGGGGTGTGGGTTGCGGTTTTGTCTGGAGCGATGGCACCGCCGCCTACCTGCTGGGCGACACTATGTACAACCTGTTCGGGTACGTGCATTCCGGACACGATGCCACGCCCTTGCTCGAGCGCCGCCTCGCGCAAGGCATGGACTGGATTCGCGTGCGCGCGCATTGCTCCAGTTACCACCGGAGACCACACCGGAACTCGCCGTGGATGGTTGCCGATGTGTGGCCTTGGGGCGGCATTGCGCAGGACCCGGATTTCGAGGAGTTCAACCTGCGCTGGTTCGCGACCATGGACCGGGTGGTTGCGGATTGCCAGCGGCGCGGTATCTCGCTCGAATTGATTCTCGAGTGCTGGCTGTTCGAGTTCCCCTTCGACGATCGTCACCGTTTCACCGCCGAAGACGAGGAACTGTGGGTTCGCTATGTGATCGCGCGCTACGCTGCCTATCGCGCTGTCGTCATGTGGACGCCAGGCAACGAGTACGTCTACTACCCGAACGGCGAGGCGCCCCGGTCCGAATGGCAGCAGGCCGATACGCGGCCCGACAGGTGGGTCGCTCGCCTGGCGCGCTTGATACGGTCGATGGATCCGCATGCGCGCCCGATCGCCGCGCACACGATGACCTTGCCGCAACCGACATTTGCCGAGCGATTGGCGGGGTTCCCCGAGATAGACACGATTCTGTTCCAGGACTGGGGTCGGCGTGATGAACTCGCCTGGACCGCCGACGGACTGGATGAGGCCATTCGAAACCAACTCGACGGCGCACGTCAGGTCTGCGTCCTGGCCGAGTATGGCTACGAGTCGGTGACCGGGTTGCAGACGTGATGGTAGGCGCGATCGACGCGTCCTTCGCCGTAGCCGCCGATCACGTGCATGCGTCCTCCCAACGCCACCGCCCAGTTCATCTCGCTGCGCGCGATCGGCAAGGACGCGCGCCGCGTCCAGCGGCCAGGTGGACCGGCAGGTGCTGCGCTGGCCGCGAGGCGCTGCGCTTCCTCCTCGGGTGCGAGCTGCCGGACGGGACCGTCCCGTAGCCGCGCGAACGGCTCGGCGGCCGACGCGACTTCGCGCAGATTCGCAGCCGCCGTCCGATGCGCCAACGCGGGCCGCGCGACCAGCATGGTGCCCGCGATACTGCGAAGAAAAGTCCGGCGTTCCATGCCATCCCTCCGAAGGTTGCGTTGCAACACCCCAAGGTGCCCGCGCCCCTGGTCGTCGCTGCGGCGAAGCACGCCCATCCTCGTCATGTTAGCGTGGCGCCCATGCGCACCGCGCCCCTGAACGAGGTCAGCGTCTGTGTCTTCGACGCGTACGGAACGCTGTTCGACTTGGGAGCGGCGGCCCGGTGCTGCGCCGACGAGCTTGGCGACGATGCCGGCAAGCTGGCGGCCCTCTGGCGCGACAAGCAGTTGCAGTACACGTGGTTGCGCGCGACCCAGGCGCGGCACGCGGATTTTTGGCAGGTCACCGGCGACGCCCTGGATTTTGCGTTGGAGGCAATCGGGATCGAGCGTTCCGGGCTGCGCGAGCGGCTGATGAATCTATATTTGGCGCTGGATGCGTTTCCCGATGTGCGGGACACGCCGGAAAGGCTGAAAGCCGCCGGCATGCGGACGGCGATCCTTTCGAATGGCACGCCGGCGATGCTCAGCGCCGCGGTGAGCAGCGCGCAGCTGGCGACGCTGCTGGAGTCGAGTTTCTCGGTGGTGGAAGTCGGAGTCTTCAAGCCGCACCAGAGCGTCTATCGACTCGCCGCGGAGCGGATGGGAGTGCCGGCGCATGCCATCGCGTTCGTGTCATCTAACGCATGGGATGCGCACGCCGCCTCGGCATCCGGGATGCGGGTCGTATGGTGCAACCGATACGAGCAGTGCCGCGAACGTCTGCCCGGCGCGCCGGACTTCGAAATCCGGTCGCTGATGCAGCTGCCAGGAGTCCTGGGAATCGCCTGAGGCGGTGGCCTGTGGTCCACGCGGCGGTCCATGAGCTCCGACGCGGGCAGGCGGCCACCAGTGAACACGGACGGAAGATGACATCCAAAATGCTCGCGTGGTTGGTCGCATGCTCGACGTGCGCCAGTACAGTTGCGTTCGCGCAGGAGGAACCGCCGCCGGTCGTGCCCTATCGTCCTTCGGTGGCGACGCCAGCCGACCTGCCCGCACCCGGCTGGCCCGAACTGGAGGCCGGCTGGAACGGCGCGAAGGGAGGCGGCGCAGCGCGCAGCCAATCGGTGCCGTTGCTCTTCAAGATGGCGTGGAACGAGCGGTGGGGATTTCTGGTCGGGACGGACGTCTACGACCGGCAACGGGACCCAGATGGGACCGTGGTGAGCAGTGGTGGCGACACGACGCTTGCGGTGAAATACCGATGGCCCGTCCAGGAACGCGTGTCGCTGGGTGCGCAGCTTGGCGTCGCGTTGCCGACTGCGCGTCGGCCTTTCGGCAGCGGGCGCGCCGACTGGAACGTGACGACCATTGCGAGCTTCGATGTCGAGGCCACTCACATCGACATCAATGGGAGCGCGACGTTGCTGGGTGCCGCCGACGACGGGCAGGGCCGCTGGAAGGGCGGCTGGGCCGTCGCGGGATCGCATCCGTTGCAAGGACCGTTCGGCGTGACGGGCGAGGTGTCCGGCGTCGCCCAGCGCGGGACCTCGGCCCAGACGCAAGGCCTCGTCGCGCTCACGTACAACGCCAGCCGCCGCCTCGTGCTGGACGTTGCCGTCGCCGCGGGATTGTCGCGTGCCGCCCCCGACTGGCAGCTCATCGCCGGCATGACGGTGCAGCTCGGACATTGGTTTTGATCGCGGGCGCCAATCGAATCGTCCGGTCGCGCGATGCGCAGCGCCTCTGAAGCGCCACCGGCCGATCCGACGATCGCCGCGGTCGTCCGCCGGCAAACCGGCGCGGCCTGGTCCCGGGCGCGCGGATTGTGCATCGAAGGACGCGTCACGATCGACGGCAAGCGCTGCCTCGATCCTGCCACGCGGGTGGCGCCGGACATGATCGTGGCCGTCGATCCGACGGCGCCCAAGCGGGACAGCGGTCCGCTGGCAAGGGGCGCAATCGTTTTTTTCGACGGCGACCTCGTCGTCGTCGACAAGCCCGCGGGGATGCTCAGCGTGGCCGACGAGCCGGGCAACAAGGACACGCTCGCCGATCACGTCCGAACGCTGCTGCGGCGCATGGCCGGCAGCGGCAAGGACGCGAAGCTCGGCGTGGTCCATCGGCTGGACAAGGATACGAGCGGCCTGCTCCTGTTCGCGCGAACGGCCAGCGCGCAGCGTGCGCTGGCGGAGCAGTTTCGCGAGCACACCGTCGAGCGCGTCTACCATGGCATTGCGCACGGCGTGGTTGCCGCAGCGCGGGTGGAGACGCATCTCGTCAGGGATCGCGGCGACGGGTTGCGCGGTTCGCATGGACAATTTCGCACCGCGCACGGTCCGCCGCCGCAGCAGGCGCGCCGGTCGGTCACGCACGTCCGGCCGATTGGGGCGCTTGAAAGCGCGACGCTGGTGGAGTGCCGGCTCGACACCGGACGCCAGCACCAGATCCGCATTCACCTGGCCGAGCTCGGCCATCCGCTGGTCGGCGAGCCGCTCTACAAGCGGGACTTCCGCGGCGTCAGGATCGATGCGGCGCGGGCGATGCTCCACGCCAAGACGCTCGGCTTCGCCCATCCGCGCAGCGCCGCGCGCTTGAGCTTCGAACGCGAGCCGCCCGACGACTTCCTCGCCATGGTCGAATCGTTGCGGAGTCGGGCGGCCCGTAACCCGACTTGAGCGACACCGGATTCGTGAGGTGCATGGACGAGCGGGATTTGCACCAGTAAACAGCGCTGCCGGTGCCGATCAGGGGGTTGGACAGTCGACGTCGTCCGTTCCATGCCGACGCTGCAGTAGACTTCCGCCATCGCCGATGCGATCGCTTCTGGAACCTCGCAGCCTCGCTCGGGATCTAAGCGGGTCGCAAACTGCCCGTCACCCGACCTGAACCGGAATCACACCCATGCCGACGACCACCACCATCGCGCCGATCGCCGCTTCGTCGACGCCTTCGAGCGCCGGGTCTTCCGCGCCCGACCGCGCCAGCACCCGGCTTGGCTTAACGACGGTGCGCGTCCGACTGAGCGTCAACGGAGTAGCGCACGAGCTCCTCCTCGATCCGCGTGTTGCATTGCTCGACGTCCTGCGCGACCACCTCCTCCTGGGCGGGACGAAGAAGGGCTGCAACCAGGGCGCTTGCGGGGCCTGCACGGTGATCGTGGATGGCGCGCGGATCAACTCATGCCTGGCGCTCGCCGTCCAATACGAGGGCTGCGAGATCACCACTGTCGAGGGCCTCGGGCAACCTGGCGCGCTCCACGCGTTGCAACAGGCCTTCATCGATCACGATGGATTCCAGTGCGGCTACTGTACGCCGGGACAAGTGTGCTCGGCCGTCGCGATGGTCGCGGAATTCCAGGCCGGGGTCCCGAGCGCCGTTTCCCGTTCGTCAGGAAGCGAACGACTTGAATTCTCAGATGACGAGATCAGGGAACGCATGAGCGGCAACCTCTGCCGCTGCGGCGCCTACAACGGCATCGTCGCGGCCATCCATGCCGCGTTCGACGGAAAGACCGGGACATGAAACCGTTCGCGTACGCGAGGGCCAGCGGTCCTGCGGACGCCGTGCGCCTCATGGGCAGCCAGCCGAATGGCAAATATCTCGCCGGCGGCACCAATCTCGTCGACCTGATGCGCGAGAACATCGAGCGGCCCGATTCCGTCGTCGACGTCAAGCGCCTCTCGGTGCAGATCGACGCCCGCGCAGACGGCTCCATCGTCCTCGGTGCGGGTGCGACCAATACGGCGGTGGCAACCCACCGTGCCGTTCGCGAGCGCTTTCCGGTGCTGGCGCAGGCCATCCTCAACGGCGCCTCGGCGCAGATTCGCAACCTGGCCACGGTCGGCGGCAACATCATGCAGCGGACGCGCTGCTACTATTTTTACGACGACGCGGCGCGCTGCAACAAGCGCCGGCAAGGCGCGGGATGCGACGCCATCGAGGGCTTCAACCGCATCCACGCGATCCTGGGGGCGTCGCCTCAATGCGTCGCGACGCACCCGTCCGACATGTGCGTCGCGCTGGTCGCGCTCGACGCGCGGGTGCATCTCGAGGGGCCGCAGGGAACGAGGACGCTGCTATTGCGCGACCTGCATCGCCTGCCTGGCGATACGCCCGCGGTCGAGACTGAACTGCAGGCAGGCGAGCTGATCACGGCGGTCGAGGTCCCCGCGCTCGCGTTCGCGAATCGCTCCACCTATCGCAAGGTGCGCGACCGGGCGAGCTATGCGTTCGCGCTGGTCTCGGTCGCCGCGGCGGTCGATCTCGATGCCGACGGCAGCATCCGCGACGCCCGCGTCGCGCTCGGCGGGGTCGCCCACAAGCCCTGGCGAGGGGCGGCCGCGGAGCAGGTGTTGCGCGGTTCGACCGCCGACGGCGCGACGTTCCGCCGCGCCGCCGACGCGGAACTGCAGCGCGCGGTCGGGCTTTCGCACAACGGGTTCAAGGTCGATCTCGCCAAGCGGGTGATCGTAGCCGCCTTGCACTCCCTGGTCGACGGAAGCCAGCCATGAGCTTCATGCAAAAGGCAATGGAGACGGTCGTCAAGCTGCTGCCGGACAAGGCTCCGGATCTGCTCATCGGTGCGACGGGAGCGATCGGCAAGCCGCTCGCGCGTGTCGACGGTCCACAGAAGGTGTCGGGAACGGCGCGCTTCACCGCCGAGGTGCCGCTCGACCGGCTCGCCTTCGCGGCGCTCGTCTGCAGCACCATCGCGAAGGGGCGTATCGCCCATCTCGATACGGGCGCGGCCGAGCGGGCCCCTGGCGTCGTCGCGGTCATGACTTTCCAGAACGCGCCGACGATGACGCCGCCGCCGCAACAGTTCACTGATCGCAGGAGCGCGTCGACCAGCAACCTTTCGGTCATGCAGGACGCGCGCGTGTATTGGAACGGCCAGCCCGTCGCGGTGGTGATCGCCGAATCGCAGGAACAGGCGGACGAAGCCGCGCTACTCGTCATCGTCGTCTATCGCGAGGAGAAGGCCGCGCTCGCATTCGAAACGCTGCTGACCGACGCCAAGGCGCCGGACAACATCCTGGGCGAGCCCGCCGAGGAGCGGCGCGGCGATGCCGAAACGGCACTGCGCAAGTCACCCGTGCGGATCGATGAGATCTATCGCACGCCGCGTTACAACCACGGGGCGATCGAGCTGCATGCCAGCACGGCGTGGTGGGAGGGCGACGACAAACTGGTCCTCCACGATGCCTCGCAGGCCATTTCGGACACCCGCTACACGCTGGCGAAGACGTTCGATCTGCAGGAGGAGGACGTCCGGGTCCTGGCGCCGTTCGTCGGCGGAGCCTTCGGCAACAAAGGTGTGTGGAGCCACACCCTGCTCTGCATCGCCGCAGCCAGGCTCGTCGACCGGCCCGTCCGCCTCGTGCTCTCGCGCGAGCAGGTGTTTCGCATCACCGGCGGGCGCACCCTGTCGCGCCAGCGGGTGGCGCTCGGCGCCAACGCCGACGGAACGCTCGGCGCGCTCATCCATACCGGTGAAACGGGCGTCGTGTCGCACAACGCGTTTCCGGAGCAGTTCTCGTTTCCCGCGCGCCACCTGTACGCCGCAAAGACGTGGCTGATCCAGCAGAAGGTCGTGGGGCTGGACATGGTGGCGAACACCGCGATGCGCGCACCGGGAGAGTCGATCGGAACCTTCGCGCTCGAATCGGCACTCGACGAGCTCGCCGTGGCGCTGCGCATCGATCCGGTCGACTTGCGCGCCCGGCTCGAGCCGCCCAAGGATCCCACCAAGGACACGCCGTTCTCGATGCGGAATCTGGTGGAGGCCTATCGACGCGGCGCGGAGCGATTCGGTTGGGCGGAGCGCAATCCCGCGCCTGGCGCGCAACGCGATGGCGAATGGCGCATCGGCCAGGGTGTCGCGACGGCCACCTATCCCTACTACCGCATGCCCGGCGGCGCCGCGCGCATTCGCATCGCGGCGGACGGACGTGCCACCGTGCAGGCGGCCGCGCACGAGATGGGCATGGGCACCGCGACCGTGCAGGCGCAGCACGCCGCTGATCGCCTCGGGCTGCCGATCGAACTCGTGACGTTCGAGTATGGCGACTCGGACCTGCCGCGCAGCCCGGTGGCGGGCGGGTCTAGCCAGACCGCTTCCATCATCGCGGCGGTCATCGCCGCCAACGACGTGCTGGTCAAGCAGTTGCTCGAGCTCTGCGGCAAGGACTCGCCGCTGGCCGGTGCGACGCTCGACGACGTGCACGCGCGCGATGGCGGGCTTTTCATGCGCGCCGATCGCGAGCGGGGCGAGACCTACACGTCCATTCTGCGGCGCGCCGGCAAGGATCATGTCGAAGCGGTCGCCGATGCGCCGGCGCCGCTCGAGATGATGAAGTATTCGATGCATTCCTTCGGGGCGCAGTTCTGCGAGGTGCGCGTGAGCGACGTGAGCGGCGAGATTCGGGTGTCGCGCTGGCTCGGTTCGTTCGACACCGGCCGCATTCTCAACTCCCGCACGGCGGCCAGCCAGTTTCGCGGCGGCATCGTCATGGGCATCGGCATGGCGCTCAGCGAGGAAGCGCTGTTCGACGAGCGCACCGGCCGCATCGTAAATCCGTCGCTCGCCGAATACCACCTACCCGTGCACCTCGACATCCCGCCGATCGACGTCATGTGGCTCGACCTGCCCGATCCGCACGCGCCGCTGGGACTGCACGGCATCGGCGAGATCGGCATCACCGGCGTCGCGGCCGCGATCGCGAATGCGGTCTACAACGCGACCGGCCGGCGTATCCGCCAGCTCCCGATCACCCTGGACAAGGTGCTCGCCGAGGACTTCCTGGGTTGAGGCACGGTGCCGCGCCGCATGGTCGCGCGGTCGAGCGCATCGTGCTGCGCGCGGCCGCCGAGAAGGCCTGACACGGGCGGCCGTAGGCCTTACGTTGAGGCAAGCCCATGGATTACCCGAACTCGAGCGCCAAGGCGCGGATTGCGATCGTCGGCGCCGGCCTCATCGGCTCCTCCTGGGCAGTCGTATTCGCCCGGGCGGGGCACTCGGTGGCGCTCTACGACGAAAATGCGGACCAGGTGCAGTCGGCGCTGGGGGAAGTCGACCGCGCGTTGGCGCAGCTCGAGCATGCAGGACTGATCGACGAGTCTCCCCATTCGATACGCGGCCGCGTTCGCCTGGTCGCGGACTTAGCGTCCGCGGTGCGCGAGGCGGACCACGTCCAGGAAAGCGTCACCGAAGATGTCCGGGCGAAGTACGCCATCCATGCCGAGCTGGATGTGCTCGCGCCGCCTTCGGCGGTGCTGGCGAGCTCCACTTCCGCGCTTCGGACGTCGACCTGGAGCGGGTCTCTCCGGCACCGATCGCGCGCGCTGGTCGCGCACCCTGTCAATCCGCCGCATCTGGTGCCGCTGGTCGAGATTTCCGGCGCGCCGTGGACCAGCGACGACGCGATTCGGCGAACCTGCGCATTGATGCGCGCGGTCGGACAACAACCCATTGTGGTCCGTACCGAGATCGACGGCTTCATCCTCAACCGGCTGCAGGGGGCGTTGCTGAGGGAGGCGTTCGAACTGTACTGCGGCGGCGTGGCGTCGATGGCGGACATCGACGCCGCGGTCCGGGACGGCTTGAGCCTTCGATGGTCGTTCATGGGCCCGTTCGAGACAATCGATCTCAATGCTCCCCGCGGCATCGCCGAATATTGCGAGCGTTACGGCCCGATGTACGAAGCGATGGCGAGCGGCGGTCCGCCGCGAAAGTGGGACCGTGAGGTCGTGAGGAGCGTCGAGGCCGAGCGACGCGAGCACCTGCCGCGCAGCGATTTGCAGGCGCGGCGGGAATGGCGCGACGCCAAGCTCGTTCAGCTGATCGCGTTCAGGCGGAAGTTCATGGAAAAAGCGGCGCGGGACGACGATCGGGCATGACGGCTGATCGGCCCGGCGAAGGTCGCCGCGACCGCGCGGCGAGCCACGCAACCGAAGCCACGCGAGGGCTTCGCCCGCCAATTCCGGTGAGCACAGGTGGCGCTTCAGCCACCTGTACCAGGCGTCGAGTCCGTCTCCGCTCGTCGCCGACACCTGCAGGATCTCAATGTCCGGATTGACCACCCGCGCGTAGTCGAGGCAGCGCTCGACGTCGAATTTCAGGAAGGGAAGCAGGTCGATCTTGTTCAAAATCATCAAGCTCGCGGCCCTGAACATGTGCGGATACTTGGCGGGCTTGTCCTCGCCCTCGGTCACCGAGAGGATCACGACCTTGGCGCGCTCGCCGAGGTCGAAGAGCGCCGGGCACACCAGATTACCGACGTTTTCGATCATCACGATCGAGCCTCGGGGCGGTTCGAGCTCCCGCAGACCCTGCGCCAGCATGTCGGCTTCCAGATGGCATCCGGTGCCGGTATTGATCTGCACGGCCCGGCAGCCGGTTGCGCGAATGCGCTCCGCATCGCTCAGGGTTGCCTGATCACCCTCGACCACGCCGATCGAATGCTCGTTCTTCAAATCGAGCAGGGTTCGTTCCAGCAAGGTCGTCTTGCCGGAGCCGGGGGAGCTGACCAGGTTCAGCGCCAGGATGCCGCGGCTCGCAAGCCAGCCGCGGTTGCGCTCGGCGAGGCGCTGATTCTTGGCCAGGACCTGCTGCTCGAGCAGGATGGTCGTGCCGTGGCGGTGTTCCGGTGCCGGCTGCGCGGCGTGATCATCGACGTTCGCCTCGGGACGATCGTGCGCTCCGGAATGGGCGCCCGGATGCCCGGTCTCGCGCAGGGGCCGCAGCGCCTGGCGGCCAAGCAGCAGATAGGGCGGCTTCGCCACGCGAAGACGCCCTGCATCGGGTCTGACATCGGTTATCACCACCCGAGCCGTTCCGGAGCATCCGCAAGTCACGCACATCTACCACCTCCATTTCGTTGATCTTCAGCCCGCGACCGGCTGCCGATTCGCGCCGCCGCAGGCGGCTAGCAGATGCGTGGCAACTGCTCGCCGAACAGCATATCGACGATGCGCTGTCCGCCGAAGCCGGTGTGCAGGACGACCACGCCACGCGGCGCCTCGGTGACCTCGCCGATGATCGCTGCGTGCGCACCGGCGGGATGGGCGCGCATGGCCGCCAGGACGGCCTGCGCGCCGGACTCGGGTACCACCGCGACGAGCTTGCCTTCGTTGGCGAGATACAGGGGATCGAGTCCGAGGATCTCGCAGGCGCCCTTGACCTGGTCGCGAATCGGCATGGCCGGCTCGTGGATGCGGATCGCAACGGCGGAGCTCTGCGCGAATTCGTTGAGCACCGTGGCTACGCCGCCGCGCGTCGCGTCGCGCAGGCAGCGAATCGTGGGGCAGGCCTCGAGCATCGTCGCGACCAGACCATTGAGCGGCTGGCAATCGCTTGCGACGTCGGCTTCCAGTGCGAGCTGCTTGCGCGCGATGAGGATCGCGGTGCCGTGATCGCCCAGATAGCCGTTGAGGATCACGACATCTCCGGGTCGCGCGTTGGACGCGGAGATCGACACGTTCCGCGGCACCACGCCGATGCCGGCCGTGTTGATGAACAGCTTGTCCGCCGACCCGCGCTCGACGACCTTGGTGTCGCCGGTGACGATCCGCACGCCGGCCTCGAGCGCGATTCGCTGCATGCTGGCGGCGACGCGGCGCAGCAGATCGACGGGAAAGCCCTCTTCGATCACCACGCCACAGGACAGATACAAGGGCTTCGCACCGCTCACGGCCAGGTCGTTGACCGTACCTGCCACGGCCAGCGTGCCGATGTCGCCGCCGGGAAAGAACAGCGGATCGACGACATAGGTGTCAGTGGTGAACGCGAGCCGGTCGCCGTGCAGGGATAAATCGGCGAGCGACACCACGGCCTGGTCCTCCATCGGCGCCAGCAACGGGTTGTCGAAGGCGCTGATGAACACGTCCTCGACCAGGTCGCGCATGGCCTTGCCGCCGCCGCCATGGGCCAGGTTGACGGCCGTGTCGCGCACCTTTCCCGCGCGCCGGCGCATGCCGGATTCGCGTGCCAGCTCGGGTGCGGCCCGGTCGTTCACGCCGGTGCCGCCTGCGGCGTCCCGTCGCGTTGCGTTGGAGCGCGGCGAAGCGCCACCCGTCGATGCGACCGTAGTTGTAGTACGCGGCGCACGCGCCTTCGGACGAGACCATGAGCGAACCGAGCGGCATTTCCGGCGTGCAGGCCGTGCCGAAGACCTTGCATTCGTGCGGCTTGATCACGCCCTTCAGAACCTCGCCGCACTGGCAGGACTTGGGATCGGCGATCTTGAGGTTCGGCACGGCAAACCTGCGCTCGGCGTCGAATTCGGCGAACGCGCCGCGTATCCGGACTCCGGAGTGGTCGATCGAACCCAGGCCGCGCCATTCGAAGAATTCGCGCAGTTCGAATACTTCGGAGATCGCCGCAAGAGCCTGCGCGTTGCCATGTTCCGGAACGATGCGCCCGTACTGGTTTTCGACCTCGCTGCGGCGTTCCTCGATTTGCTTCAAGACCATCCACATGGCATGCAGCACGTCGAGTGGCTCGAAGCCGGCGACGGTAATCGGCTTTCGATAGTGCCTGGCGATGAAGTCGTATGGACGGGTGCCGATCACCATGCTGACGTGACCCGGCCCCAGGAAACCGTCGAGGTGGAGGTCGGGCGAGTCGAGGATCGCCTTGATGGTCGGGATGATCGTGATGTGATTGCAGAACAGGGAGAAGTTGCGCACGCGGTCGGCTTTCGCGCGCAGCAGCGTCAACGCGGTGCTCGGCATCGTGGTCTCGAAGCCCAGGCCGAAGAAGATCACCTCGCGGCCCGGATTCGCGCGGGCCAGATCGAGCGCGTCCAGGGGCGAGTACACCATCCGGACGTCGGCGCCGTCGGCCTTGGCCTTGAGCAGGCTCTTCCTCGATCCGGGCACCCGCATCGCATCGCCGAAGGTGGTGAAGATGACCTCGGGCCGCTCGGCGAGCGAGATGCAGTCGTCCACGCGTCCCATCGGAAGCACGCAGACCGGGCAGCCGGGACCGTGCACGAACTCGACGGTGTCCGGCAGGAGCTGCGCGATGCCATACCGGAAGATCGAGTGGGTGTGGCCGCCGCACACCTCCATGATCTGCAGGGGACGCTGCTTCGCCCTTTCGATGCGCGCCACTACGCCGCGGATTTCCGTCTCGAGCGCCTTCGCCTTGGCCGGATCGCGAAACTCGTCGACGTACTTCAAGCTGCGCTCCTTCCATCGAGGCCGCCGCGTTCATCGGCCAGCAGCGTGTGCGTGAGATCCCACAGGATGTGATAGATCGCGACGTGCGTTTCCTGGATGCGATGAATGCTGTCGCTCGGAACCACGTGGCAGTGGTCGAGAGCACCGTTTGCGGTCATCCTGCCGCCGTCGTTGCCGGAGAGCCCGATCGTCGTGACCCCCATTTCCCTGGCCTTGCGGAACGCGGCGAGCAGATTCTCCGAATTGCCGCTGGTCGACACGCCGATGAGCCCGTCGCCCGGGCGCGCCTGGGCGATCACCTGCCGGACGAAGACGTGGTCGAAGCCTACGTCGTTGCCCACCGCCGTCATCATGGCAGCGTCGGTCACCAGGTTTACCGCCGGCAGCGCCGGCCGACCGGCCGTGACCGGGTGCAGGAACTCGACTGCGATATGCGCCGCGTCGCAGCTCGACCCGCCGTTGCCCATGCAATAGAGCCTCCCGCCGCGCCGATAGACGCCGGCGATCGCGTTCGCAACCGCGACCACGGCCGCACCGTTGCGGTCGAAGAAGCGCTGCTTCGTGGCGACGCTGTCGGCGGCCTTTTGACGCACGGACTCGAGCAACGCGAGCTGCATGCGGTCCGCGTCCTGCTTCTCCCCGTGGAGGAACGGATAGAGCTGCTGCAGCGCATCGGGTCCGGCCATCACCGGTCGCTCGCTTCGAGCAACTGTCCTGGAGTGCCCAAGCCCATGGATTTCGCCGGCGCACGTTCTGGTCGCGGTATCGATCGCACGGCTGCCACGACCGCCTGGCCGAGCGCGATGCAGCCATCGTGTGCCGGCACCTGCCGATGCGTCAGCACGCGCAGTCCCAGGCGCTCGAGCCGCGGCACGAGTTGCATCAGCAGGACCCGGTTCTGGAACACGCCGCCCGACAGGACGACGGTCGTGACGGCGGTGCCGCCGCTCTCGTGGCGTGCGAGCCTCTCCGCCATGCGCGCGATCGCGACGGCGAGACCGTTGTGGAAGCGTGCGGCGATCACCGGAACCGGTGTGGCGAGGATGAGATCGCCGAGCAACGCCTCCCACATGGCGAGCGGCTCGAGGTAAGGCAGGCCAGTGCCATCGAGGCGCGGAATCGCGAACGGGTAGGCGAGCAAGTCGTCCTCCTCGTCCAGCGTTCGCAAATCGGCAAGCGCCTCGAGCTCGATTGCCGCCTGCCCTTCGTACACTGTGCGTTCCCGGCACACCCCCACCGCGGCGGCAACCGCGTCGAACAAGCGTCCGCAGGAGGAAGCCGACGGGCTGTTGACGGCGCGCGCGATCATTCCGTCGAGCAGGCTACGCGGCTTGGCCTCGAGGAAGCGATAAAGCTCGAGCGCTCCATGGTTCGTCGCGAAGCGGGCCCAGCCCATCGCGGCCATCAGGTGGGCATATGTGTTGCGCCACGGCTCATGGATCGCCTGCTCGCCGCCGGGCATGGCCACCGGCTTAAACGTCGCCAAGCGCCTGCAGTCGCGGTAGTCCGCCAGGAAGAACTCGCCGCCCCAGAGCGTGCCGTCGGCGCCCATGCCGAGGCCGTCGAGCGCAATCCCCATATGGGCCGCGGCGTCGAGCGCAACGTCGTTCTCGGCCATACACGCCGCAAGATGGGCATGATGATGCTGGACCTCCGCGACGGGCACGCCGCGCTCCTCCGCGAGCTCCCGGCCGAGCTTGCCCGACAGGTATTCGGGGTGCAGGTCCACGGCGATCGACCGCGGCGCGAACTCGAACAGGCGCAGGTACGCGTCGACGCTGCGGCGGTAGTCGGCGTGGGTGAGCGCATCTTCGAGATCGCCGATGTGGTGCGAGACGATCGCCTGGCCGGCGCGAAGCAGGCAAAACGTGTTCTTGAGCTCGGCGCCCATCGCAAGGATCGGTGGCGCGCGGTCGAATCCTTCCGGCAAGGGCATCGACGCGGGTGCCAAGCCGCGCGCGGCGCAGGATCCGGGCGGTCCCCGCCACTACGCCGGCGACGGAGTCGTCTAGCCGATGGGCGATCGCACGGTCGTGCATCAGGAAATAGTCGGCAATTCCGCCGAGGCGCTCGCGCGCTGGCGCGTTGTCGGTGCACTGGGGCTCGGCCGCGCGGTTGCCGCTGGTCAGGACGATCGGTCGATGCAGCCTGCGCAACGCCAGGTGATGCAGCGGCGTGCTCGGCAGCATGAACCCGAGCGTCGCGATTCCCGGGGCGATGCTGGCGGCCACCGCATCGTGGACGTCCGGCCGAGCGGCCATGATCACGATCGGCGCCGCGGGACTCTGCAGCAGTGCTTCGTCGGACAGGGTGACGAGGCAATAGCGGCGCACGACGTCCAAGTCGCGCGCCATCAGTGCGAACGGCTTGCCCTCGCGATGCTTGCGCTGTCGCAGCCGCGCGACCGCGGTCTCGTCGGTGGCGTCGCAGGCGAGCTGGAACCCGCCCAAGCCCTTGAGGGCGACGATCTGCCCGCGCTGCACGAGCGCGGCGACCGCGTCGACGGCATCCAGCGCGGCAAGGGCATCGATGGCGATGGGTGCGGCGTCAGCGCGTTCGAGCCAGGCGCGGGGCCCGCAGGCGTGGCAGGCGATCGGCTGGGCGTGAAAGCGCCGGTCGTGCGGGTCGTGGTATTCGCCGCTGCACTGCGGGCAGTGCGAAAGCGCGCATGGTGGTGGCGCTGCGATCGTAGGGAATCGCCTCGATGATGGATAGTCGCGGCCCGCAATGCGTGCAATTGGTGAACGGGTAACGATAGCGCCGCGAGATGGGGTCGAAGACCTCGGCGACGCAGGCCGCGCAGGAAGCCGTGTCCGCTGCGACGCCAGTGCGGGAGGCTCCGGCGCCGCTCGCCACGATGCGAAACTCGGAGTCCGTGCCGATCGGGTCGGTCGCGACGCGGTCGATGGCGTCGATGCGTGCAAGCGGCGGCGCCTCGTTGGCCAGCGCGCGGACGAAGTCCTCGATGGCGGCCTCTGCACCGCAGGCGTGAATGCTGACGCCTTCCCCGTCGTTCGCCACCCATCCACGCAAGCCATGGCGGTGCGCAAGCCGCCAGGCGTGGGGCCGGAATCCCACGCCCTGCACGATGCCGCGCACACGAATGAACGCGGCGGTATCCGCGGTGACGGACGATTCGGCGTATGCGCTCATGCGTCGACGGGCTGCGCCCAGCGCCGGATCAGCACGTATGGGTGGCCGGGGTCGGTGACGACCGCCAGTTCATCGCGCCACATCACGCCACTTTGACAAGCACTCTAGCAGAAGCGTTCTGGATCTTCAATTGCGGGAAAGGGCGGTGGACCGCCTGGGCACACGGGACCCGCGGAGCGTGTTCCCGGCCTGTGCTAGGGTTGAATCATGGCCGGCGAAAAGGGCGATCCACTCGCGAGCGACGCCTCGACGAGCGTCGTCTACGCCGCTCTTGCCGGCAATGTTGTGGTTGCGATCGCCAAGTTCGTCGCGGCGGCCATGTCGGGCTCCAGCGCAATGCTCACCGAGGCATTTCACTCGTCGGCCGACACCGCGAACCAGCTCCTGCTTCTCGTGGGCAACAAGCGCAGCGAGGCGCGCCCCGACGCGACGCACGCGTTCGGCTACGGGATGGAGATCTACTTCTGGACGTTCGTCGTCGCGGTCATCGTGCTGCTGGCCGGGGGCGGCGCGTCGATCTACGCGGGGTTGCGCCAGCTCCGCGCGCTCCAACCGATCGAGGCGCCGTGGGTGAGCCTTGGCGTGCTCGCGCTTTCGGCCGTGTTCGAAGGATGCTCGCTGGCGGTCGGGTATCGCCAGTACCGGCGCATCGTGAACAGCCGCCGCCGGGGCCGGCGCGACGTCGGACTCTGGAATTTCATTCGGTTGTCGAAGGACTCGGACATGTACGAAAGCCTGCTCGAAGACGCTGCGGCGCTGATCGGCATTGCGTTCGCGGTGGCCGGAGTCGTTGCCAGTGCGTTCTTCGGCCTGATCTGGGCGGATGGCGTCGCTTCGTTGGCGATCGGCGCGCTCCTGATCGCGAATTCGCTGGTGATCGCCAATGCGACCCGGAGCCTGATGGCCGGTGAATCGGTGACGCCGGCGCTGATGGGCGACATCAGGCGCAGGTTGCAGGCGGAGAAGCACGCGCCGAAGGTGGTCGACATCTCGACGCTCCAGCTCGGTCCGCGCACGATCCTGGTGGCGGCGTCCATCAAGCCGCCGCGCGGCCAGAGCATGGTGGAGGCAAAGAAGACGTTCGACTCACTGACGGCCATCCTCAAGTCGGTGGACTTTCGCATCGTTCACGTGCTGTTCCGGGTCGAGTGACCCGAGTCCGAGCGCCGCGCGACGCATGGAACCTGGTGTGACCGGCCCGAGGCGCGGTCGACCGACCGCCGCGCGCTTCGTCCTTTGCCTCGTCCTCGCCCTCGCGTCGGGCACGCCGCCGGTCACGGCGCAGGAGTTTGCGGGGCGCTATCGCACGGTGCCCGCCGAGGTCGATGGGATCGGCAAGGTCTACCTCGGGCGCCACATCGCCGGTGTCATGGGCTGGCAGGGCGCCGCGTGGCTCGAGCGCGACGAGCGCGAGCGCGAGGAGCGCAGCGATCTGCTGCTGCCGATGCTGAAGCTGAAGCCGGGCGCCGTCGTGGCCGACGTAGGCGCAGGCACGGGCTATTACTCGCGGCGCCTGGCGAATCTCGTCGGTCCGCGCGGAAGGGTCTACGCGGTCGATGTCCAGCCCGAGATGGTGGCGATGCTGAGGTCGCTAGCCCGGAAGCGCGGACTCGGCCAACTTACGCCGGTGCTGGGCGCGGTCGACGACGTGAAGCTGCCCGCCGCATCGCTCGACATGGCGATCATGGTGGACGTGTATCACGAGCTCGAGTTTCCGTACGAGGTGCTGGCGAGCATCGTGCGTGCACTCAGGCCCGGCGGCGAGGTGGTCTTCGTCGAGTATCGGGCCGAGGATGCGCGTGTGCCGATCAAGGCCCTGCACAAGATGAGCGAGGCGCAGGTGCGGCGCGAAGCCGAGGCGCAGGCACTGGTGTGGGACCGCACCGAGAACGCGCTGCCGTGGCAGCACGTGGTCTTCTTCCGTAAACCGTAGCGGTCGCTTTACCGGGCCGGTGCCGCCGGCTTTCCGAGCAGCTTCGCCAGCGCGTACACCGTCTCGAGATGCGGTGCGGCGACGTCCACCAGCCGCGCCAGCTCAAGCACGGAGCCCAGCAGGGCGTCGATCTCCAGCTCGCGTCCCGCCTCGATGTCCTGCAGCATCGACGTCTTGTGATGCCCGAGTCCGGCGGCGCCGTCGATGCGCCGCTCGATCGATACTCGGAAGGTTACGCCGAGCTTAGCGGCGACGGCTTGCGCTTCGCTCATCATGGCCGCGGCCAGCGCGCGGGTCGGCGGGTAGGCGCAGATGTCCGCCAGCGTCGCCCGGGAAAGGGCGCTCACCGGGTTGAAGACGAGGTTTCCCCAGAGCTTCAGCCAGATCTCGGCCCGGATGTCGTCGAGGATGGGCGCCTTGAATCCTGCGCGCGTGAATGCATCACTCACCCTCGTCACGCGGTCGGTCGACGACCCGTCGAGCTCGCCCAGCGCAAACCGCTCCCCCTCCACATGCTTGACCACACCGGGTGCCACCAGCTCGGCGGCCGGATAGACCACGCACCCGATGACCCGCTCGGCCGGCAGGTGAGCTGCGATCGTGCCACCCGGGTCCACGGACTCGATGCGATGGTCCGTCCAGCGCCCCGCGAGGCGATGGAAGTACCAGTAGGGGATGCCGTTCTGCACGGGGACCACGACGGTGTCGGGTCCGAGCAATCGCGCGATGCCGGGGGCGACGGCGCCGACCTGATGCGCCTTGGTCGCGACGATCACGACGTCGTGGGTCCCGGCCTTCGCATAGTCGTCGGTCGCCACGACGTCGCGCACAACGCGCTCGGTGCCGCCGCTGATCAGACGGATGCCCCGGTCGCGGATCGCAGCGAGGCTCGCACCGCGCACCATGAACGTCACTTCGTCGCCGGCCAGCGCGAGTCTCGCCCCCAGCAATCCGCCGATCCCTCCCGCGCCGACAATCGCGATTCGCATGACGATCTGGAAGTGGCGTCAGTGGGTAGCCGAAAGCGCCCGGGCAACGCGCGGACCGTTCGATACTAGCAAAGCAGCGCGCGGCGTCCGCAGATTCGGTGCGCCTGGCAAAACGGTTAAGCTTGCGCGGGCTTTCCGCGCATGTTGCTTTCATCCCTCCTTCGGACCTCATGATCAAACGCCTCGCGTTGCTCTGGATCGGCTTGGTCATCGCGAGCACAGGCCTCGCCCAGGCCCCCGCATCCCCCATGGTCGTCGTCCAGTCGTTTTCCCCGCAGGGCGAGATCAAGGCGGTCCGCCAGGTGCGGGCCCGCTTTGCGATGCCGATGGTCGCGCTCGGCGATCCGCGCGAGGCGACGCCGTTCGACATCGATTGCGCCGAGCCTGGCACGGGGCGCTGGGCGGACGCGCGCAACTGGGTGTTCGACTTCGAGCGCGACCTTCCCGCGGGGGTGCGCTGCCATTTCGCAGTGAAGGGCGGCTTGCTGTCGCTCGACGGCACCGCCCTCCCGACCGGACAGCGCTTCGCGTTCTCGACGGGTGGCCCGGCCATCCTGCGCAGCCTGCCGGAGGAAGGCGACGAGCGTGTCGACGAGCACCAGTCGTTCATCCTCGGACTCGACGCGCCGGCCAAGCCAGCGAGCATCAGCGCGCATGCGTACTGCACCGCGGCAGGCGTCAACGAGCGCATCGGCGTGCGGCTCATCTCCGGTCAGGCGCGCAAGGCGCTGCTCGACCAGCGGCGCTCGTTCGCGGGGTCGTACCTGCGCCTGCTGATCCTCGATGCGAATCGCGGCGAGACCCGCAGCATCGCGTTTCGGTTGCCGGAGAACGGCAGCGACGAGGAGAAATTCCGGCGCCTGCGCGATGCCCCGGACTCGCCGCTCGTCACGCTTGCGTGCGCGCGCACGCTGCCGCAGAACGTCGAGGTCAAGCTCGTCTGGGGCGCGGGCATCGAATCGCTCGCCGGCGTTGCGACCACCGAAGCGCAGTCGATCGCCTACAAGGTCCGACCTGGCTTTCGTGCGTCGTTTTCATGCGAGCGCGTGAACCGCAACGCGCAATGCGTGCCGATCATGCCGATGACGTTGTCGTTCACCGCGCCCGTTGCCCGCTCGACGCTCGGCCGGATCCGCCTCGTCGATGCGGCGGGTAAACGCTACGAGCCGGTCCTCCCGAAAGCCGACGGCAACGCTGCCGCTGACGAAGTCACGTTCGGTCCAGGCCTGCCGGAGCGGCAGTCCTTCCGGATCGAGCTGCCGGTCGGCGTTGTCGACGACGCAGGCCGGCGCCTGGGCAACGCGGCGGCGTTTCCGATGCGGGTCCGTACCGACGAGGCGCCGCCGCTCGCCAAGTTCGCCGCGGACTTCGGTATCCTCGAGCGCGTGCTGCCCGACCGCGCGATGCCTACGCTCCCGGTCACGCTGCGCAACGTCGAGGCCACGCTGAAGGGCGCGCTCGTCCAGGTGCCGCGACCGCGAAATGCGGAGACACCGCCGCTGTCGGCACAGGTCGCGCGCGTGGCGCCCGGCGAGGAGATGAAGATCATCGAGTGGCGGCGGCGCCTCGAGGACGCCGATCGCATCGAGCGCGAGTACGACGAGGCGAACGACCGGTGGACAACCCGCTACAACGGCCACGTCCGCTCGATGTTCAAGGCCGGGGAGACGCGCGTGCCGCTTTCGCTGCCGAAGCCCGGTGGCGGGAAGGCATTCGAAGTGGTGGGCATCCCGTTGCCGAAAGCGGGCTTCTACATCGTCGAGCTGGCGAGCCCGCGGCTCGGCGCCGCCCTGAACGGCAACGGCCAGCCGTTCTTCGTCCGAAGCGCCGCGCTGGTCACCGATCTCGGCGTGCATTTCAAGCTCGGCCGGGAATCGTCCCTGGTGTGGGTCACGCGGCTCTCCGACGGCGAGCCGGTGCGCAACGCCCGCGTGGAGGTGCGCGACTGCGCCGGCGTGTCGTATTGGCAGGGCGCCACCGACCCCGCGGGCATCGCCCGCATCGCACGCGAGCTGCCGCAGCGCGCCCGCCTGCCCGCGTGCAACAAATACGAGCGCGAATACTTCGTCACGGCGCGCGTGGATGGCGACATGGCGTTCGCCCTTTCGAGCTGGGGCGAAGGCATCGGTCCCTGGCGCTTCGATGTGCCGACCGGCAACGAGGGTGGCGACATCCTCGTCCACGCGGTGGTCGACCGGCCGTTGTTCCGGGCCGGCGAATCCGCGTCGATGAAGATCTTCGTGCGCAAGCCCACGGCGGCCGGATTCGCGCTGGTGCCCGCGGCGGCGCTCGGCGACACACTGACGATCCGGCACATCGGCAGCGAGCGCGAGTACGCGGTTCCGGTGCATTGGCGCGACGCGGCCAGCGGCGACGCCACGTTCGACATACCCAGGGACGCCGCGCTCGGCACCTACGAGATTTCGATTCTCGACACGCTGGGCGGCACGCCCAAGCCGGCTCCGCGCCTGGCCGGGCGTCTTCGTGTCGAAGCGTTTCGCGTGCCGCTGATGCGCGCCCGGCTCCAGGCAGTGGGAGCACCGTTGGTGGGTCCCGCGGAAGCGCCGATCGACCTGCAGGTCGCGTATCTGTCCGGGGGCGGCGCGGGCGGGCTGGCAGTGAAGCTGCGCGCCGAGCTCGAGCCGCGACCCGTGGCCTTCGCGGATTTCCCGGGTTACACGTTCGCCGGTGGTGACGTCGTGGAAACCGGACCGCAGTCGAGCGAGCGGCCGCTTCCCAGCGACGACGAGGCGCCGGCGTCGATGGGCGATAGTGACGAAGGTGACGAAGGCGACACCGACGCCAGCAACCTGCCGCGCCGCGAGCGGCTCGCCGATCTCGCGCTCACGCTCGACGCCGCCGGAGGCGGGCGCGCAGTGGTAAAGACGCCGAGCGCCAGCGACGTGCCGCGCGACCTCGTCGCGGAGCTCGAGTACCGCGACCCCAACGGCGAGACGCTGACGTCCGCGAGTCGGATCCCGCTATGGCCTTCCCGTGTGCTGCTGGGGATCAAGGCCGACAGCTGGGTGGCGTCCAAGGACCGCGTGACGTTCACGGTGGCCGCGGTGGACCTGCAGGGCCGGTCGCTTCCGGACGTGAGCGTCGAGACCGACGCGTTCCGGCGCGAAACGTATTCGCATCGGCGCCGGCTGCTCGGCGGGTTCTATGCGTACGAGCACGGCAGCGAGATCAAGCGGCTGGGCGACTTGTGCGCCGGGCGGACCGATGCGCACGGCCTACTCGTCTGCGACGTAGCGGCACCGGGCGCCGGCAACTTGGTCGTGCGCGCCCGCGCACGCGATACCGAGGGGCGCGGCGCAGTCGCGCGCGCCGATGTCTGGGTCGCGACAGGCGAGGACTGGTGGTACGCCGCGTCCGACAACGACCGGATCGACCTCCTGCCCGAGAAGAAGCGCTACGAGCCCGGCGATACGGCGCGATTCCAGGTTCGCACGCCGTTCGCCCACGCGACGGCGCTCGTGACCGTCGAGCGCGAGGGCGTGCTCGAATCGTTCGTCCGCCCCCTCGACCGCAGCGATCCGGTGATCGAGGTGCCGATCAAGGGCAGCTACGCGCCGAACGTGTTCGTCTCGGCATTCATCGTGCGCGGGCGCATTGCGGGTGTCACGCCGACGGCGCTGGTCGATCTCGCAAAGCCGTCGTTCAGGATGGGGCTGGCGGAAGTGCGCGTCGGCTGGGCGGCTCACGAACTGGACGTCAAGGTCGTGCCGGCAGCATTCGACTACAAGGTCCGCGAGAAGGCGCTGGTGAACGTGACCGTGCGAAGGCCCGACGGTCGGGCGCCGCCTTCGGGAAGCGAGCTCGCGCTCGCCGCGGTGGACGAGGGACTGCTCGAGCTCCTGCCCAACGACAGCTGGAAGCTCCTCGACGCGATGATGAGTCGGCGCGGCGAGCAGGTGGAGACCTCGACGGCCGCGATGCAGGTGATCGGCAGGCGGCATTTCGGCCGCAAGGCGGTCGCGACGGGCGGCGGCGGCGGACGGCAGTCGGCGCGCGAGCTGTTCGACACGCTGCTTTTGTGGAAGGCGCGCATCCCGCTCGACGCGGCGGGCAACGCGACCGTGGAGGTGCCGCTGAACGATTCGCTGACGAGCTTTCGCATCGTCGCGATCGCGTCGTCGGGGGCCGGCCTGTTCGGCACGGGGAGTGCGTCGATTCGCGCGTCGCAGGACCTGATGGTGCTGTCGGGATTGCCGCCTGTGGTGCGCGAAGGCGACCGGTTCCGCGCCGGCGTCACCGTGCGCAACGCGTCGCAACGGCGCATCGCCGCCCTCGTCACTGCCACAGTCCAGGCAGAGGGCGAGACCGCACGCGCGAAGCCGCCGCCCCTGCGCGACCGGAGCGTGGAGCTTGCGCCGGGCGAGGCGCGAGAGATGAACTGGGACGTCTCGGTGCCGGTCGGCAGCGCCCGGCTGCGCTGGCAGATCGGCGTCGACGAGAGCGATCGGGCGGACGACGGGGCGGCGCGGGCGCGCGATCGGTTGCGGGTTGCGCAGCGCGTCGACCCGGCCGTTCCCGAGCGCACGCTGCAGGCCACGATGTTCCAGCTCGACGGGCCGCGCGCAGTCGAGATCCAGCAGCCGGCGGATGCGCTGCCCGGCCGCGGCGGGCTGGACGTGCTCATGCAGGCGAAGCTCGGCAGCGACCTGCCCGCGGTGCGCGAATACCTGGCGCGTTATCCGTACAGCTGCTTCGAGCAAAGGGCGTCGGTCGCCATCGGCCTGCGCGATGCCGACCGGTGGTCGGCCCTCATGCGAGCGCTGCCGGACTACCTGGACCGGGACGGCATGGTCAAGTTCTGGCCGATCCTGCGCAACGGCGACGATTCGCTTACCGCCTACGCGCTGTCCGTCGCCCGCGCGGCCGGGTGGGAGATTCCCGAGGCGCTCCGCACGCGCATGGAGCAGGCGCTGATCGGCTTCGTCGAGGGTCGCGTCGTGCGCGACTCGGCGCTGCGAACTTCCGACCTTGCGATCCGCAAGGTGGCGGCGCTCGAAGCGCTTTCGCGCCGCGCCGAGCCGCTGGAACCGCGGTGGATGGACAGCATCGCGGTCGAGCCGAACCTGTGGCCGACGTCGGCGGTCATCGACTGGTATCTCGTGCAGAAGCGTTCGCCCAGGCTGCCCAAGCGCGCGGAGCGCCTGCAGCAGGCCGAGCAGATCCTGCGCTCGCGCCTGAATTTCCAGGGCACGTCGATGGGCTTTTCCACGGAGCGGACCGATGCGCTGTGGTGGCTGATGGTCTCCGCCGACTCGAACGCCAACCGTCTGCTGCTGGCAATGATCGACGACGACGGATGGCGCGAGGATGTTCCGCGACTGGTCCGCGGCACGCTGGGACGGATGCAGGGCGGTCGCTGGAATACAACCGTCGCGAACGCGTGGGGAACGCTCGCACTGGATCGCTTCGCCGCCGCCTTCGAGCGCGAGAAGGTCGCCGGTACGACGTCGGCGACGCTCGCAGGCCGCACGTTCGCGCATGCGTGGCAGCCGGACGCCGGCGCGCAGCCGGTCCGCGAGCGTTTCGCGTGGCCGCCTGCGCGCGCTGCGGTCTCGCTCGCACAGGAGGGCAACGGCAGGCCCTGGGTCACGTTGCGCAGCGTGGCCGCGGTGCCGCTTACACAGATGCTGTCGAGCGGCTATCGCATCACCCGCGACGTGACGCCCGTGGAGCAGAAGCTGAAGGGCGCCTGGTCGCGCGGCGACGTGGCGCGCGTGCGGATCGCGATCGACGCGCAGGCGGACATGACCTGGGTGGTGGTGGACGACCCGCTGCCGGCCGGGGCGACGGCGATCGGACGCGGACTCGGCGGCGAGTCGACGATCCAGGTCCGGGACGACCGACGGCCGGACTTCGCAGCGCCCACGTTCGAGGAGCGCAACTTCGAGGCCTACCGAGCGTATTTCCGGTTCGTGCCGAAGGGTCGCTTTGTCGTCGAGTACACGATGCGCTTCGACAATCCGGGCGTGTTCCATCTTCCCGCGACGCATGTCGAGGCGATGTACGCGCCGGAGATGTTCGGCGACCTGCCGAACGCCGACGTGGAGGTGCGCGAGTGAGCCTGGCCGGCCGGGCGGCCCCGCGACGAGGCTGGGTCATCGCGATGTCGATGGCGCTCGCGGCCGTGCCGTTCGGTGCGCGCGCCGGGACGACGATCCCGTCGTTCGAGTCCGTGGCGCGCACCTTCGTCAGCTCGGACGGTGTGCTGCTCGATCGGCATGGCGCGCCGCTGTCGGACGTGCGCATCGACGCGCGTGTCCGACGCCTCGAATGGGTGGCGTTGGACGAGGTGTCGCCCGCGATGAGCGCCGCGCTCGTCGCCGGTGAAGACCGCCGTTTCGAGGAGCACCACGGCGTCGACTGGACGGGCCTCGCGGGTGCGGCCTGGGACAGCCTGTGGCGCACGCTGGACGGACGGGCGCCGCGTGGGGGCTCCACGATCACGATGCAGCTCGCGAGCTTCCTGGATCCGGCGCTGGCGCCGCGCAGGACGACCCGCGACCTTCGCCAGAAATGGGACCAGGTGCAGGCCGCGCTCGCGCTGGAGCAGCGCTGGAGCAAGGCGCAGATCCTGGAGGCTTATCTCAACCTCGCGACGTACCGTGGCGAGCTCGCGGGATTGGCGGCCGCGTCGCGCGGACTGTTCGGGAAGGCGCCGCAGGGGATCGACGAGCGCGAGGGCGCGGTGCTGGTTGCGCTGCTGCGCAGTCCGGGCGCGCGGGCGGCGGCGATCGCACGGCGCGCCTGCGTCGTCGCCCGGCTTGCCGGCTCCGCGCACTCATGCGAGTCGATCCGCGCCACGGCGCTCGCCGCGCTCGGCACACGATATCGCATCGCCGCGCGCCGCGACGACGCGCCGCATCTGGCGGGCAAGCTCCTGAAGACGCCGGGGGAGCGACTGGTCACCACCCTGGACGGCGACCTGCAACGTTTCGCCGCGGGCGCGCTGCAGGAACACCTGGCCGATCTCGCGGAACGGAGTGTCGGCGATGGCGCTCTCGTCGTTCTGGACAACGCAACCGGCGATGTGCTGGCGTACGTCGGGAGCGCCGGTGCTCGCTCGGCTGCCGGGCAGGTCGATGGCGTGACGGCCCTGCGGCAACCCGGCTCGACGCTTAAGCCCTTCCTCTACGCACTCGCCATCGACGCCCGCGTCCTGACGGCAGCATCGCTGGTCGACGACAGCGCCGTGGCGATCGCGACCGAGCGCGGCATGTATGTGCCGCAAAACTACGACCGGGACTTCAAGGGGCAGGTCAGCGTGAGGACGGCGCTGGCGGGCTCGCTCAACGTTCCGGCGGTGCGCACGGTCGAGCTGCTCGGGGTCGACCGCTTCTACGACGTGCTGAAGCGCCTCGGATTTGCCACGCTCGCCGAGGACGATCGCTTCTACGGCGCCGGACTTGCGCTGGGCGATGCCGAGGTCACGCTGCTGTCGCTGACCAACGCGTACCGCGCGCTCGCCAATGGCGGGGTAGTCGGTCCGATACAAGTTGTCGCAGGCACGCCGATCGGGGCGCCGGCGCAGCGGGTGCTCGGCGCGGCCGCGGCGTACGTGGTCGCCGACATCCTGTCGGATCGAGGGGCGCGTTCCGTGTCCTTCGGCCTGGACAATCCGATGGCGACACGCGTCTGGAGCGCCGTGAAGACGGGCACCAGCAAGGACATGCGCGACAACTGGTGCGTCGGGTTCACCGATCGATTCACGGTCGGCGTGTGGGTCGGCAATTTCTCCGGTGCGCCCATGCACGACGTCTCGGGCGTCACCGGTGCGGCGCCGATCTGGCGCGATCTCGTCCATCGCCTGCACGCGTCGATTCCCTCGGGTCCCCCCCGACCGCCGCCGGGCCTCGTGCGGCGCCCGGTTGCGTTCGAGCCGGAGGTCGAGTCGCAGCGCGTGGAATGGTTCGTGCGGGGAACCGAAGCGGCGGTCATGCGGGACGCCGGCACGGCGGCGCGCGCCGAGGGTCCCGGCGCCGCGATGTCCGCAACGCCACGGATCCGCTACCCCAGCGCGGGTGCGGTGATCGCGCTCGACCCGGACATTCCCGCGAGCGCGCAGCGGCTTGCCCTGCGTGCCGCGCCCGTTCGACCCGGGCTGCAGTGGCGGCTCGACGGCGAGGTGCTTGCCAGCCGTCCGCTTCGCGGCGAGCTGTACTGGTCGCCCACGCCCGGCCGGCATGTGCTCGCGCTCGAGGACGCGGATGGCCGCAACCTGTCACAGGTGGCCTTCGAAGTCCGCGGCAACGACGCGCAGTCGCGGCCGGCCGATTGACAGGATGGGGCGACCGGACCGCCGGCTACATCTGCTTGAACAGGTGCGCGAAGCTTCGGCTGACCTCGGAGCCTGTCGTCGCGGCCCTTCACCTGCACCACCTGGTCGCCGCGCAGGTTGCCGCTGACTTGCGCGACCGCGTCGACACGCACCACCGTCGCGCGATGGATCTGCCAGAACTTGTGCGGATCGAGCTCGTCGATCAGCTCCTTGATGGGCTTGCGGATCAGCGCCTCGAAGCCGGCGGTCTGCACGCGCGTGTATTTGTCCTCGGCCTGGAAGAACAGGACTTCGCTGGTCGGGATCATCCGCAGCGTCGTGCCCACGCTGGCCTGCACCCAGCGCAGGTATTCCGGCGGCGTGGTTCCCGCGCTCGCCGGCGGTTGCGATCGCTGCGCGAGCAGTCCGTCCATCGGATCGGGCTTTTCCCGCAACCGCTCGCGCAGGCGGTCGCAGGTGAGCGCGACGCGCTTCGGTTCCACGGGCTTCAGCAGGTAGTCGATCGCGCCGTTCTCGAACACGCTGATCGCGTACTGGTCATAGGCGGTGACGAACACGACGTGAGCCTGCCCGGCAAGCGCCTGGGCCGCCCGGATGCCGTCCATCTCGGGCATGCTGATGTCGAGGAAGATGATGTCGGGGGCGAGGCTTTGCACCATCGCGACCGTCTCGCGGCCGTTGGCGGCCTCTCCCACGATCTGCAGCTCGGGCCACGCCTCCTTCAGGCGGTCGGCGAGCTGCTCGCGCATCAGGCGCTCGTCGTCGGCGATCACGGCGGTGGGGGCGCCGGCGTTGCGCATCGACAGCCTCGGGCGATCAGGCGGCGAGTGGATGGGCGGGGATGATCTCGCAGGGCACTCTGATCGTCGCGCAGGTTCCCCCGGCAGGCGGCAGCGCGATGATCAGCTCGGCGCGGCCGTTGTAGGGGCCAGGAGGCGCTCGCGGATCGAGCTGCTCGGCTTCGGCACGCTTGGTGGCCTGAGTGGCGGTGAGCTCCGCGCGGCGCTTGCCGCCCGCGACGACCTTCACGATGAAGGCGGCGAGGATGACCAGCAGCGTTCCCTGGGGGACCTTGAGCATCGCGCCCGGTATCAGGGCTAGCACGGCGACCACCAGCAGGGTCGTCCACGGCACCACCGCCAGCCAATCGAAGAACTGCCACCACAGCACGACCACGGCGTTGCCGACGCCGGTCAGCGCCCGCTTCGCTTCCGACGGAGGAGCCGTGCGCGGCGGCGCGCCGGGCCCGCCGGGAGGAATGGTGTCTTGCGAGCGGTGGTCGGTGCTCATGAGGATGTCCATCGGACGGCGATTGGAGTCGCCACACTAGCGAAGGGCGAGACTCACCGCCACCACGCTACGACGCAATGCGCCGCGGGAGGGATGGAATGCAGCCACGCCTTACCGCCGTGGGTGGCGGGGGCCGAATCGACGTCGCCTCGAGAGGCTAGCCGTCCCGTCGCGCGGCCCGCGCGGCGGCCGCGACGCGCTCGAGGAGGATGCCGAGCAGCCCGGCGACGAAAACCGCGGCTCGTGCCAGCGGGTCGTCGACCGCGTGCGGCAACAGCAGGCCCGCGGCCGCCAGCCATGCCAGGATGGCTAGCGTAAACAGCCAGTCCTCGACGAACAGGCCCAGCAATTCCAGCGCCGCCGCCTGTACCTTTCGCCGGGCCGTCATGCCGATCCGCGCGCCGGACGTGCGCCGCCTGCGCCGCGGCGTGCGATCGCCACGCCGCCGAAGGCCGCGCACAGGAAGGTTGCGATGAGGATCAAAAGGGCGAGGTCGCCGCCCGGCCACGCGACCCCGATGCCCTCGCCGAACCAGAACGTGCCGAATGCAGACAGCAACGCACCGACGCCGAATTTCAGCGTGTTCTCGGGCACGCGCGCCAGCGGCTTGTGCAGCGCGACGCCGAGGAGGATCACCGCGGCGAGCGCCGCGCCGGCGCCGATGGCCGCGGGCACCAGCGCATGACTCGCCGCGCCGGCTGCGATCACGATGAAGACCACTTCGAGCCCCTCCAGGAACACGGCCTTGAGGCTCGTGACCAATGCGACCGTATCCCATGCATCCGCGCGTGTCCCGCTGCCTTGCAGCGCCCGGCTCTGCCGCGCGAAAGCGACTCCTTCGTCATGCAGAGGGATCACGCCCGCGGCCCGGAGGATCGCCTTGCGCAGCCAGCGCATGCCGAACAGCAGGAGCAGTGCGCCGATCACGAGCTGCAAATCGGCAAGGGGCGCCCCCTCGAGCAAGGGGCCGAACGCGACGACGAGCAGTACCAGCGCCGCGCCACCGATCGCTGCCCCGGCCAGGGCCGGGCGCCACCCGCGCACCGTTCCGACCGCCAGGACGATGGTCAACGCCTCGACGCATTCGACGAGCGAGGCGAGAAACGCGGCTAGCATCGGCGTGCCGGACTGTATCCAGTCGGTCATTGGTGGGTCCTGCGGATTGCCGCCAGGTCTTGATGTTCCACGCGTGAGACCCTCCCGTCATCCCGTATCGGCGCCTGCGCACCGTTCGTGCGACTCATTCCTCGAAGCGACCCGTGGCGTCACGATCGCGGTCGTATCGTCTCGCGAGCGGAAACGGCGGCAACCAGGACTCGCGCCGGACGATCCAGCTTTCGTACGTTGGCATCAGTTGGTCAGGGGCATCCAGGGATCCTAGGTTCACTTCGATTTCGTCTGCGCTGCGTGCGAACACCGACGCGCCGCAGCGGGGACAGAA
The DNA here is from genome assembly GCA_038239945.1 of Burkholderiales bacterium. GTDB lineage: Bacteria > Pseudomonadota > Gammaproteobacteria > Burkholderiales > Casimicrobiaceae > VBCG01. The sequence goes on along the minus strand of JBBSEG010000012.1, from coordinate 39,524 downwards.
AAATCGCCCGGCGTAGTCGCGCGTTTCGCCGTCGATCGTCACCGCCTGCTGAGGGAACACCGCGGAGGCGTGAAACAGCGCCCCATGATGCTTGCGGCAGTCGAGGCAGTGACAAAGGCCGACCCGGTACGGGCGTCCCGACGCCACGATTCGGACGTTTCCGCATAGGCAACCGCCGGTGAATTGGTCCATGCTGCGGCTCCACTGGAATCAAGCGATCGGAATGGGCTGCTGACGGTCCGGGCCCCGAACCCAGATTCGCATGTTCATCGCGCCGTGTGAATCCATTGTCGGGTTCAATGCACTAGACAGATCCGGCGCGCCAAACTACGATCGCCGAAGCTGGCCTCGCCCGGTGCCTGCAGCTGCTGTCGTTCGCACGTCCGTCCGACGCGCTGCGTGGCAGCGACCGCACGTGCCGCCGATCGCCCACTCCGAGGAACGTTCATGGCCAAGCGCCGCAAGGTCATCATCACCTGTGCCGTCACCGGCGCAATCCATACGCCCTCGATGTCGCCCTACCTGCCGATCACGGCGGAGGAGATCGCCGCCGGCGCGCTCGGCGCCGCGGAGGCGGGCGCCGCCATCGTGCATCTGCATGCGCGCAACCCGCACGATGGCCAGCCTTCGCAGGACCCCGCGCTGTTCACGCCCTTCCTCGAAAAGATCAAGGCGGCGTCCGACGTCGTCGTCAACCTCACGACCGGCGGCGCCCCGACGATGCTCGTGCAGGAGCGCGTGCGGCCGGCGCTGCAGTTCAAGCCCGAGGTCGCGTCGCTCAATATGGGCTCCATGAACTTCGGCCTTTATGAGATGGTCGGACGCGTCCAGGAGTTCGAGCATGCGTGGGAGCGACCGTACCTGGAAGGAAGCTGGGACCGCATCTTTCGCAACACGTTCGCCGACATCGCCTACATCCTGGAAGCGTGCAGCGACAACGGCACGCGCTTCGAGATCGAATGCTACGACATCGGCCACCTCTACACCGCGGCGCATTTCCTCGACCGCGGGCTCGTGAAGCCGCCGTTGTTCATCCAGTCGGTGTTCGGGCTGCGCGGCGGCATCGGGGCGCACGCCGAGGACGTGATGCACATGCGCCGCACGGCCGATCGCCTGTTCGGCGACCGGTACCTGTGGTCGGTGCTGGGCGCGGGCCGCAACCAGATGCCCATCGCGACCCTCTCCGCCGCCGTCGGCGGCAACGTGCGCGTCGGCCTCGAGGACTCGCTGTGGGACGGTCCGGGCAGCCTCGCCCGGACCAATGCCACGCAGGTCACCCGGATCAGGACCATCCTCGAGGCGCTTTCGCTCGAGGTCGCGACACCCACCGACGCCCGCGAGATGCTCGAGCTCAAGGGCGCGGCCAACGTGGCGTTCTGAGCGGGTCGACCTCCCCACCGTCTCAGGAAAGCACGTTGTCGATGAGCGACGAAGAGCCAGTCATCCGGGTGTTGATCGCCAAGGTGGGGCTGGATGGTCACGACCGCGGCGTCAAGATCGTGGCCCGGTGCCTGCGCGATGCGGGCATGGATGTGATCTACACCGGCCTGCACCGCACTGCCGAGGAGGTCGTCGATGCGGCGGTGCAGGAGGACGTCGACATCCTCGGCATCAGCCTGCTGTCGGGGGCGCACATGACCGTCTTCCCGCGGATCTTCGCGGCGTTGAAGGAGCAGGGCGCCGACGACATCATCGTGGTCGGCGGCGGCGTCATTCCCGATGACGACGTCGTCGCCCTGAGGCGCATGGGCGTGCAGGAAATCCTGCTGCAGGATACGCCGCCGGACGCCATCGTCGAGAGCATGCGGCGTCTCGTGCGCGAGCGCGGACCGCGCTAAAAGTCGGCGCCGCGTGTCCGCGTCGACCGCACGGTGAGGAGCGCCCGCGCCCTTACGCCCGACGCGCTGGCCGACCGCGTGCTGCGCGGCGACCGTGGCGCGATCGCCCGCATGCTGACCCGCGCGGAGTCCGGCGGCGAGACCGCGCGCGCGGCGCTCGACCGCCTCTACCGGCACGCGGGCAAGGCGCATGTCGTCGGCATCACCGGCGTACCGGGCAGCGGCAAGTCGACGCTCGTGGCCAGGCTCGCCTTTGCCGTGCGCCGCTCGGCACGCACCGTGGGGATCGTGGCGGTCGATCCGTCCAGCCCGTTTTCCGGCGGCTCGATCCTGGGCGACCGGATCCGCATGAGCGACCTCGCGGGCGACCCGGGGGTGTTCGTGCGGAGCATGGCCACGCGCGGGGCGATGGGTGGACTCGCGCGTGGAACCCTGGACGTCGTGGACGTGCTGGACGCGGCAGGGTACGACTTCGTGATCATCGAGACGGTCGGCGTGGGCCAGGACGAGGTCGACGTCGCGCGGGCCGCGCACACCACGGTGGTGGTCTCGGCGCCGGGGCTCGGCGACGACGTCCAGGCGATCAAGGCGGGCATCCTGGAGATTGCCGACGTGCATGTCGTCAGCAAGTGCGACCGACCGGACGCGAACCAGGCCATCGCCGAGTTGAAGGGCATGCTCGCGCTCGGGCTCTCCCTCGCGCCGGGGTCCGCGCAAACGTGGCATCCGCCGGTCATCGCGACGAGCTCGGCGCGGGGCGAGGGCATCGACGAGCTGCTCGCGGCGATCGACGGCCATCGGCGTGCGCTCGAGGCGACCGAGGAAATCGTCGCGCGTCGCGCCGCGATTGCGGAGCGGCGCATGCTCAAGGCCGCCGAAGCGATGCTGCACGACCGCTTCATGCGCCGGCGCGGCGCCACCACCGCGGCGGTGCTGGCCGCGCTGGGTGACCGGCGCCTGTCGCCGCACGCCGCGGCACGCCGCCTGCTGCAGGACCTGCAATCAGGAGATTCCGAATGAACGATCCGGACACCGACCCGAAAGGCATGGATGGCGCCGCACTCGACCGCCTCGCGGCGCAGGTGGAGGCGTGGGAGCGCAACGAGGTCGCGACGTTCCTCGAGCGCACGCCCGAGCGCTTGACCGCATTCGCGACCCTCGGCGGCTTTCCCGTCAAGCGCACCTACACGGCGCTGGATCTTGCGCGGACGCCGGGCGACGACATCGGGCTGCCCGGGCAGTTTCCGTTCACGCGCGGCCCGTATCCGACGATGTATCGGAGCCGCACCTGGACCATGCGCCAGATCGCCGGATTCGGTACCGCCGAGGACACCAACCAGCGCTTCAAATACCTCATCGCACAGGGCCAGACCGGGCTGTCGACGGATTTCGACATGCCGACGCTGATGGGCTACGACTCCGATCACCCGATGAGCGAAGGCGAAGTCGGTCGCGAGGGCGTCGCCATCGACTGCCTGGCCGACATGGAGCACCTGTTCGACGGCATCGATCTCCAGACGATCTCGGTGTCGATGACGATCAACCCGAGCGCGTGGATCCTGCTGGCGATGTACGTGGCGCTCGCGCAGCAGCGGGGCTACGACCTCGACCGCCTGTCCGGGACGATCCAGGCCGACATCCTCAAGGAATACCAGGCGCAGAAGGAATGGGCGTTTCCCATCGCGCCGTCGGTGCGCATCGTGCGCGACTGCATCACGTATTGCGCACGCCATATGAAGCGCTACAACCCGATCAACATCTCGGGCTACCACATCTCGGAGGCGGGGTCGTCACCGCTGGACGAGGTGGCCTTCACGATGTGCAACCTGATTGCCTACGTCGAGGAGGTTTGCAAGACCGGCATGGCGGTCGACGAGTTCGCGCCGCGGCTCGCGTTCTTCTACGTGTGCCAGTCCGATTTCTTCGAGGAGATCGCCAAGTTCAGGGCGGTGCGCCGCGTGTACGCGAAAATCATGCGCGATCGTTTCGGGGCCAGGAATCCCGAATCGATGCGCCTGCGCTTCCACTGCCAGACCGCGGCGGCGTCGCTGACCAAGCCGCAATACCCGATCAACGTCGTGCGCACCGGGCTGCAGGCGCTGGCGGCGGTGCTGGGCGGCGCGCAGAGCCTGCACACCAACGGCATGGACGAGGCGTTCGCCATCCCGACCGAGGACGCGATGCGGATCGCGCTGCGCACGCAGCAGATCATCGCCGACGAGTCGGGCGTCGCGAACGTCGTCGATCCGCTCGGCGGCTCCTATTTCGTGGAAAGCCTCACCACCGAGTACGAGAAGGAGATCTTCAAGGTGGTCGACTACGTCGATCGCAACGGCGGCACGGTCAAGCTGACGGAGGAGGGCTGGTTCCAGCGACGCGTGGCCGACTTCGCCTACGAGACCGCGCTCAAGAAGGCGCGGGGCGAGAAGCCTGTCATTGGCGTCAACAAGTACGCCGACGCGCAGGAGCGATTCGACATCGAGCTGCACCCTTACGACGCGTCGACCGCGGAGCGGCAGATCACCCGCCTGCGCCAGGTCCGGCGGGACCGCGACTCGCAGCGGGTGGCGGCGCTCCTCGACGCCTTGGTCGCCGTCGCCCGCGACGAGACACGGAACCTGATGCCCGTCACGATCGAGCTCGTGAGCGCCGGGGCGACGATGGGGGAAATCGTCGAGCGGCTGAAGGGCCTGTGGGGAACCTACCGGGAGACCCCGATGTTCTAGGGTTGGCGCCGGCCTCGCCGGGCCTAGCTTCCGTACAGCAGCCGCGGCAGGTACAGGGCGACCGACGGAAACGCCAGCAGCAGGGCGATGAGCACCATCGGCGCGACCAGAAAAGGCAGCGTACCCTTGTAGATCGCCAGGATCGGCACCTCGGGCACCTGCGCCTGGATGACGAACAGGTTCATCCCGACCGGTGGATGGATCAGGCCCAGCTCGACCACGATCACCACGATCACGCCAAACCAGATCGGGTCGAAGCCGCTTGCGACCACCACCGGCAGGAATACCGGCACGGTGATCAGCACCAGGCCGATGCCCTCGAGGAAGCAGCCGAGGACGATGTACGCCACGATCAGCGTGAGCATCAGCGCGATCGGCGAGAAGGCCATCCGCTGCGCCCACCCCACGAGCGCCTCGGGCAGCTGCGCCTGCACCACGAAGTAGGCGAAGACGATGGCGCCGACGATGATCATGAACAGCATGCAGCTCGTCTTGAGCGTCTCGGCGAAGCACGCCCAGAGCGCAGGCGCGGTGAGCTTCCCTTGCGCCGCGCCGATGACCAGCGCCAGGAACGATCCGATCGCCGCGGCCTCCGTCGGGCTGAAGAAACCGGCGTAGATCCCGCCGACCGAGACGCCGAACAGCACGACGAATTCCCACATGCCGAGCACGTCGCGCGCCCGCTGGCGCCACGGCAGGGCCTCGCCGCGCGGCGCCCAGGCCGGCCGCACGAAGACGATCGCCGCCGCCACGAGGATGTACAGGGCCGTCAGGACGAGTCCGGGGACGAGACCCGCGGCGAATAGCTTCGGCACCGATTGCTGCGCGATGACCGCGTAGATGACGAAGATCAGCGAGGGCGGAATCAGGATGCCGAGCGTGCCGCCGGCGGCGACCGATCCCGTCGAGAGCCGGTCGTCGTAGTGCAGCCGGCGCATCTCCGGCACGCAGATGCGCGTCATGGTGGCGGCCGACGCCACCGACGAGCCGCAGACCGCCCCGAACGCCGCGTTCGCGCCGATGGCCGCATAGGCGAGCGCGCCGCGCGTGCCGCCGGACAGCGAGCTCGCGCCGCGGAACAGTCGGGAGGACATGCCGGAAGCGGAGCCGAGCTCGCCCATCAGCACGAACAGCGGCACGACGGACAGCGCGTAGCCGGAGGCGATGTCGAACGGCGTGGAACCCAGCACCGCCGCCGCGCGATGCCAGCCGTCGATTGCCGCATAGCCGAAGAAGCCCACGAGGCCCATGCAGACCGCCACAGGGATGCGCAGGAAGATCAGCAGCAGGAGCGCGCCGATTCCGGCTACGCCGATCGCCTGCACGGTCATCGCGGGGGCTCGCGGCCATCGACCGCCTCGGGCGGCCGCACGAGCGCCACGACCACCACGAGCGCCGACAGCAGGACGCCCAGGAGGATCGGCACCCACAGCGCCCACAGCGGCAGCCCGAGCTCCTGCTTGCGCCCGCCGAACTTGAGCGCGTCGAGCGCCGGCACGATCATGTTGTAGAGGAGCAGCAGGAGGAAGCCCAGCGTGAGGGCCAGCGCGAGGCGCTTGAGGAAACGCACGACCCGCCGCGACGCGAACAGATCAACGACATCGACGACGATATTGCCGTTGCGCTGGAACGTCGCGGGAATGCCCAGGAACACCGACACCACCAGCATCGTCTCGACCAGGTCGTACGTGCCGATGATCGGCCGCCTGAACAGGTGCGCCATGGCGACGTCGACGACCGTCGCCAGCATCATCGCGACCAGCGCCAGCGCCGCGGCGGCCGACGACCCCCGGACCAGCCAAACAACCCATGAGCGACGGCTCATCGCCGCGCCCCGCCGACCCGATGCCCGGACCATGTGGCGCACAACGGCCCCGGCGAGCGCTCAGCGGGCCTTGAGGAGCGCGTCGTAGATCGCCCGGGCGGGCTGGCCCTTGGCCTCGAGCTTGCCGACGTAGTCGGCGATGATCGGCTTGACGGCGCCCTGCATCTCTTCCTGGGTCGCGGCGGTGAAGGTCGCGATCTGCGTGCCCTTGGCGGTCATGTAGGCGCGTCCCTCCACCTCGGCGTCGTCGAGCAGCCTGCCCACGCGCTCGGCCGCCGCGGGTCCGGTGGTCTGGTCGATGAGCGTGCGGAGGTCGGGCGGGAGTTTTTCGTACGCCGCCGGATTCATGACGAAGAAGAAGCTGGCCGCGTTGATGCCCGGCTCGTACGAATACTTGGCAACGGTGCCCACCTGGAAGCTCTGCGCACCCTCGAAGGGGAAGAGCGTGCCGTCGATCGTGCCCTTGCTCATGGCGTCGACCACGTCGCCGGGCTGCACGGCGACGGGAATGGCGCCGAACGCCTTCACCGAATCGGCGAACAGCTCGCCGGCATAGCGGATGCGCAGGCCCTTGAAGTCGGCCATCGTGCCTATCCTGCGCGACGCCATGTGGAACTTGAGGGGCGTCGTGGTGAGCAGGTAGAGGACCTTGACGTCCGCATACTCGCCGGCGAGGTACTTCGGCGCGACCTCGGTCAGGGCCCTGGAGGCCTTCGCGCTTTCGGACACGACGAACGGCAGGTTCGATAGCTCGGTGAGCGGGAAGCGACCGGGGGTGCTGCCCGTCAGGCCGATCGCCATGTCGGCCACGCCGGTGCGCACCAGGTCGAATTGCCGCGGAGGCGGGCCCATCTGCGCGGCCGGAAATACCTTCAAGGTGAGCCGGCCGTTGGACTTCCTGGCGAGCTCCTCGCCCCAGCGCAGCAATTCCTTGTGGAACGTGTGGTTGGGCGGCAGGAAATGCGACACCTTGAGCTCGATGGGCTGCGCGAGCACCGAGGCCGCCGGGAACACGCAGCCGATTGCGCACAGCCTGAGCCAGAAAGCGAAGCCGGCCCTACGATAGACGTTGGTCATGTTCTCTCTCCTTGAACCTTGCGGCGCGCGGCACGGACCCTTCCAAGCGCCCTCGGCCGCGCAGGTGTCAGCCTAGCTCGAATATCCTTTGCGGCAGCTGGTGCAGCTTCTCGACGGTGCCGTCGTCGCGAATCAGGAAGTCGTCGCAGACCCAGTTGTAGGCGTTCGCGGTGCTATACGACGGATGCGCCGAGAGCACCATGTGCGTGGCCAGGGGCATCGTCTCGTCGAAGCGCAGCAGCGGACGCTCGACCATGTCGTAGCCCTGGCCATGGCAGTGGACACGCTTTTCGTCGGGCCTGCCGTGCGCGCGCATGAACGCGTTGTAGGCGTCCCAGGCATCCTTGCACGCCGCGCCGGGCACGAGCAGCCCGACCGTGAAGCGCTGCGCGTCCAGCACGAACTCGAACTCGTCCTTCATCTCCTGGGAGGCCCGGCCCAGCACGCACGTGCGGCCGATCTCGGCGTAGTAGCCGCCTGCGCCGCTGTTCTCGATCAGCAGCGTGAACTGGTCGCCCTCGCGGATCACGCGGTTCTGCTGGTAGCGATTGGCGAAGAAGCCGTTGGTGCCGGGCAGCGACGATGCGCAGAGGAACAGCCCCTGCTCGCTGCCGTGCTCACGTCCGTACTGCTCGGCGATGCTGGCCGCCTGAAGGTCGGTCATGCCCGGACGGATGCCCGCGAACACGGCGGCCATGGCTTCGTCCTGCATGCGCGCCGTCCGGCGGATCACGGCGATCTCCTCGGGGCTCTTGATCGCCTTGATCGTGTCGACCAGGTCGGACGCGTCGACGAACCGGGCAGTGGAAAGCCTGCCGCGGCGCAGATGATCGACGAGCGCATAGGACATCGCCGCGATGCCGAGGAGGCCGACCGTGCCGTGCGCGTAGGGCAGCAACGCGCGCTCGGCGAGCTCGGCATCGTAGCCAGCGGTATAAAGACACGACGCATAGCTCGGCGTGCCCATGAAACGTGCCACGCCGCGGCGCAGGCCGTCGCCTTCGGGCGGTAGGTCGCGCACCATGCCGGTCGGCCCTTGCCCGATCACTGTCATGCGATCCTCGCGCGGGAACACGACGGTGGCGCTGTAGCCGTTGGTGGCCGGCACGTCCGTGAAATACTTGACGTACCCGCCCATGAAATCGTTGTTCGCCTGCATGAGCAGGACATCGATCTTCTGGTCGGCCATGGCCGACCGCACGGCCGACCACCGCCGCTCGAGCTCCCCCGACGAGATCGGGGCGTTGAGGCGCTCGGACGGTCCCGCGCTGGACGCGGTTGCCGCGCCGGGAGGCAAGCTAGTAGGCGACGACATTGATCATCCCCGCGGTGTCGCCCGCGAGGAACTTGCGGAGGTTGGCCTCGATGACGGGCATCGCGTAGTCGACGTAGACATCGCAGAAGCCGCCCTGGTGCGCGGTGACGATGACGTTGTCCATGGCCCAGAACGGATGGTCGGCCGGCAGGGGCTCCTGGTCGAATACGTCGAGCGCCGCGCCGCCGATGCGCCGGTCGTTCAGCGCGTCGATCAGCGCCGGCTCGTCGACGACCCCGCCCCGCGCAAGGTTGACGAGGAACGTGCCGGGCTTCAGCGCGCCCAGCACCGCCGCATCGACGCTATGGCGTGTCGCAGGCGTGAGCGGCGTGAGCAGCACGAGATAGTCGAGGCCGCGCACGGCTTCCTGCAGCGCCTCGCGGGGAAACACGTGGTCGAATCCCGCCACCGCGCGGGGCGCCGACGAGATGCCGACCACCTTCATCCCGAGCGCCTTGCACTTGGGCGCGAGCGCCTCGGCGATGACCCCGATGCCGAAGATGCCGACGGTCTTCTCGTGGAGCAGCGTGGCGGGGAATCGCTCCCACCGGCGCGCGCCCTGGTTGCGAACCGAACGGGGCAGCTGGCGGCTCAGCGCCAGCATCGACGCGAGGGCGGCTTCCGAAACCGGCGGTCCGTGCACGCCGTGCAGGTTCGTGACGAGCACGCCCGGCGGAAGCGACGGCTGGTCGACGATGCCGTCGACGCCGGTGCCCAGTGCCAGGACCCACTTCAGCCGGGTCGCCTGCGCGAGCACGCGGTCGGACATCATCGGACCGAAGGTCATGAGGATGTCGGCGTCGGCGATGTGCGGATCCACCTTGCTGTGATGGTCCACCACGTCGATATCGAGGTCGGGGAACCGCGCCTGCACTCCCGCGCGATATCGCTGGCGGACGTTCTCGGGCATCGCCAGGAGCATGAGCATGCGGGTCATTGCGAGCGGGCTCCGGGGCACTGCCGGCCGGGCGGCCGATGCGGACGAGCTTTCGGTCACCGCGGTAGAACGCGCGCGCGATCACGCCACCGTGCATTTCCGAACATGTTCAACTTAGTCCGCGGCCGTGCAAATGTCAAGTTGGCCGTATCATCGGCGCATCGGGCCGGCGCGCCCGCGAGGCGACGATTGAGCGCGATGACGAATTGCCGAACTTCCCCGAACGCCCTTCGATGAGCACTCCCGGCAGTGCGCGCGCCACGGCAGAGCTAGGCCGGCGCGACGCCAACAAGCTGCAGAAGCGCGACCGCATCCGCGCCGCGGCCGCGGACTTGTTCCAGCGCCACGGCTACGCGGCCACGACGATGCGGCAGATCGCCCAGTCGGCGCACGTGGGCCTCGGCACGCTCTTCAACTATGCGGAGGACAAGCGCGATCTCGTGTTCCTCATCTTCAACGAGGAGCTGGCGGTGGTCGCCGAGCGCGCGATGCGCGAGCCGCGCCCGGGCGACGCCCTGGTCGAGCAGGTGATGGCGGTGTTTCGTGTGCATTACCGCTTCTTCGGTTCGCGTCCGGAGCTGTCGCGCATCCTGCTCCAGGAGCTCACGTTCTATTCGACCGGCAAGCAGGCCGACGAATTCATCGCCATCCGCCGGCGCCTGATCGATGGCGTCGAGAGGCTGGTGCGCGCGGCCCAGCAGGACGGCCGCATCCGCTCCCCCGAGTCGCCGGTGCGCATCGCGCGACACTTCTTCTTCGTCTATTCCGCCGCGATCCGCTGGTGGATCGGCGCGGCGCGTCCCAACATACCCGCCGGCATCGCCGAGCTCGACCGCCTGCTCGAGTTGCAGGTAGGCGGTCTGGCGCCGGCCCCGGTCACGCGCCTCGCCGGCGCGCTCAAGCGGCGCTCCGCGCCGTCGCGGGCCAGCCCATGAGCCGCGCGGCGTTGCCGCCCGCGACCGCCGCTAGATCGGCGCCGGCGACCCCCGCCTCGCGCAGCCAGCCAACCGGGTCCTTCTCGCCGACCGGATAGTCGCTGCCCATCACCAGGCGGTCGGCCCCGACGCGCTCCAGCAGCACGTGCAGCACCTGCGGGTCGTACACGCAGGTGTCGTAATAGAAGCTGCGCAGGAACGAGCCGGGCGTGCGGCCGCCGGTGTTGCGCACAGTGTCCGGACGATTCGCGGTGTTCCGGTCCATGCGGCCCAAGTAATGCGGAAAGTACCCGCCGCCATGCGCCATAACCACCTTCAGCTCGGGATAGCGGGTCATCACGCCTTCGTACACGAGCGAGGTCATGCATTTCGTCTCCTCGATCGACTGGCCGACGGAGTTCCACAGCGCGTAGCGCTGGAACCACGGGTCGCGCACGCCCTCGGGATGGATCCACACGGGCACGCCGACCTCCTGGATCGCCTGCCAGAAGGCGTCGAACTGCGGGTCGCCCATGTAGAGGCCCTGATAGCTCGAGGAGACGTTCGCGACCTTGAGGCCGAGGGTGGCCACCGCGCGCTCGAGCTCGCCGAGCGAGCGGCCCACGTCCTGGAGCGGCAGCACGAAGCTGCCCGCGAAGCGATCCGGATGCTGCGCGACCCACTCCGCCGCCTGGTCGTTGCAGCGCCGGCACAGGTCGAGGTCGGTCGCCGGGTCGGCCCACGAGGTGCCCTGCAGCACCGTGCTGGCGCTCACCACGCTGACGTCGATGCCGCGCTCGTCCATGTCCTCGATCTCGAGCGCCGGGTCGAACATGCGGCCCATCAGCGCCTGCGCGCCCGGCCGCGGCGCGGTGGCCGGGTTCGCGCCGAACCCGGTGAACACGGTCTTGTTGGTGGACGCCGCGAAGACGTCCTTCACCAGCATGTGCGCGTGAAAATCGACGACCAGCGGAAGATCGCGATGGGGCATGGCCAGTGGCTCCTGCGTGGCGTGAACGGCTTCGATACGATGCAGCGGGCGGTCGACGCGGTTCTAAAGACCCAGCACGCGCTCGGCGTTGCCGTGCATGATTTTTTCCATCACCGAGTCCTTGTAGCCGAGCTCGCCCCACTCGCGCAGGATGCGCTCGTACGGCATGCTCGGGTAGTCGCTGCCGAACATGATCTTGTCCTGCAGCCGGGCGCGCATGTCGATCTTGAGATTGCCGGGAAAATATTTCGGCGCCCAGCCCGACATCTCCCAGAAGACGTTTCCCTTGTGGAGCGCGACGGCAGTCGTCTCGTCGACCCACGGCCAGCCCGGATGCGCCATGACGATCCGCAGCGCAGGAAAATCGGCGGCCAGGTCGTCGACGGCCGACGGATGGGCATGGCGGATGCGCGCCCCCATGCCGCCGGGCATTCCGGCGCCCATCCCCGTGGTGCCGACGTCGATCATCACGGCGGCCCCGAGGCCGGCGATTTCCTCGAACAGGGGGTAATGCCGCGGATCGTTCACCGCGAAGTGCTGCATGATCGGGTGAAAGTGGAAGCCCATGAAGCCGAGGTCGAGCACCGCGTGGCGGGCTTCGTCGGCGGCGATGCGTCCCTTGGCCGGCTCCAGTGCGCCCCAGGCCTGGATGATCCGTTCAGGATGCCGCTTCCACATGCCGTGCACGTAATCGTTGGTGCACGGCGGCGTGCCGATCGTCGTCTCCAGGTCGAGTGCCACGAGCACCGCCTCGACGCCCGCGCCGGCGAACTCGCCCACCACCTCGTGTTCCGGCTTTGGCGCCCACGTGCGATTCCAGTACGTCGCCAGCGCTTCGACGTACGGGCCCTGCGCCGCGATCCACTCGCGCGTGCCTGGATAGCAGTGCAGATCGACGATCCTCATGGGCGCTCGGCGGCCGCGGGTTCGCTCGACCTCGCGGCGACCATCGCGACCAGGGACTGCTTCGAGACCTTGCCGAAGGCGGAGAGCGGGAACTCGCTCATCAGCTCGAGCCGCTCGGGGAGCTTGAAGCGCGCGATTTCCTTGTCGTGCAGGAAGCCCACCAGCTCCGGCAGCGCCAGCGTGCGGCCTTCGCGGGGAATCACGCAGGCGCACATCCGTTCGCCGAGGTTCGGGTCGGGCACGGCGACGCACGCGACGTTCTGCACGGCCGGATGCATGAGGATGAGGTTTTCGATCTCCTCGGCGCTGATCTTCTCACCGCCGCGGTTGATGAGGTCTTTCTTGCGGCCTTCGACGACGTAGTTGCCCGTCGGATGCTCGCGCATCAGGTCGCCTGAGCAGTAGAAGCCATCGGACGTGAACTGCCTGGCGTTGTAGGCCGGGGAGCGGTAGTAGCCGCGCAGCGTGTAGGGACCGCGGCAGGTCAGCTCGCCGACCTGGCCGGGCGCCACCTCGCGGCCGTCGTCGTCGACCAGGCGCACCTCGTCGTCGGGACAGATCGGCCGGCCGCAGGTCTCGAGGCGCACGTCCTCGGGATCGTCGAGGCGCACGAAGAACAGCATGCCCTCTGACATGCCGAAGTTCTCCTGTACGGTGACGCTCGGGATGAGCTCCTTGGTCCGCAGCCGCACCTCCGGCTGCATCCGCTGGCCCCCGCTCTGGATGACGCGCAGCGACCCGAGATCGAAGTCGCGGATCGAGGGGCAATTGATCAGGCGGATCAGCAGCGCGGGCACCACCTTCAGATGGGTCACCCGGTGCTTCTCGATCAGCCGCAGCATTTCCTCGGGGCGCGTGCTGGTGGACACCACCACGTGCCCGCCGTTGAGGAAGTAGCCCTGGATGCCGGGACACGCCAGCGCCAGGTTGTGCGCGATGGGAATCACCAGCAGCAGGACCGACGCGGCCGTGACGCCGCAGACGGATGCTGCCTGCCGCGAGTTGTACGCGTAGTCGTTGTGCGTGCGCGGGATGAGCTTGGGCACGCCGGTGGTGCCGCCGGAGAGCTGGAAGATGGCGGGATCGTCCGGATCGAGCACAATCGACTGCAGTGCGGCGAGCGGGAGCGACGGCTCGCGCTCGATCAGCTCCACCAGCGAATGCTCGCCGGGGCCGGCCTCGCCCAGGACCACGCGCAGGGTCAGCGACGGCGCTTCGGCGGCGATGCGGGCGATCGTCGAGGCGAACGCGAAGTCGCCCTGTCGTGCCGGATAGAAGCAGGCGGTCGCAGCGGCGATGCCCACGAACTGGCTGACTTCGGCATACCGATGGCTGGCAAGGGCGGCGATGGGGATCGCCCCGAGCTTTTGGAGCGCGAAGTAGAGGATGACGAATTCGACGACGTTGGGCAGTTGCAGCACCGCGGCCTGGCGGATGGAAAGACCGAGCGCGAGCAGGTTCAGCGCGAGGCGATCGCTCAGCCGGTCGATGTCGTCGTAGGAATAGCGACGATCGCCGTCGATGACGGCCGTGCGGGTTGCGTAGCGGCCGAACACCACCGCGAATTCCTGCGCGAGCGTGCGGTCCTCCCAGTAGCCCCTGGCGCGGCACATGGCCGCATACACCGGCGGAAACGGCACGAAGCCTTCCATGGCGGGTGGTGCCGGCCTCATGTCGACGCGGTGAAGCCGCCGTCGATCACGATGATCTCTCCGGTGACGAAGCGGTTCCCTTCGATCAGGCCCAGCACCGTCTCCGCCACGTCGTCGGCCGTGACGCAGCGTTGCAGCGGCGTGGCCTTCGCGCGCTTGCCCATGAGCTCCTCGTACTTGCCCTTGAGCATGCGCTGCATCCAGTCGCCCTCCATCCAGCCGGGCGCAACCGCGTTCACGCGAATGTCCGGCCCGAGGTTCCAGGCGAGCGTCTTGGTCAGGTTGACGACCGCCGCCTTGCTCGCGGCGTACGGCAGCGGCTGCGGGCCCGGGCGCAGACCGACGATGCTGGCGGTGTTCACGATGCTCGGCGACTCGCCCTTGCGCAGCAGGGGGAGCGCGGCGCGCGTCACCTGGAACAGCCCGCGCACGTTGACGGCGAATACGCGATCCCACTCGTCGAGCGACAGGCTCTCGAGGTCGCGGGGCTTCCACGCGGCGGTGGTGCCGGCGTTGTTGACGAGCGCATCGAGGCGGCCGAACGTGGCTTCGATGGATTGCATCATCGCCCGCACGCCCGCCTCGTCGCTGACGTCGCAGCGCAGGAGGAGCGTTTGCGCGCCCGCCGCCTGCGCCTCGTCAACCGTGCGGCGCGCGGCCGCCTCGCTGGACGCGTAGTTGACGCAGACGTCGTAACCCGTTCGCGCCAGCGCGAGCACGACGCTGCGGCCGATGCCGCTGGCGCCGCCGGTGACGAGCGCCACGCGTCTTGCGGATGCCATGCTCTGCGAGCCCTCCTTCAACGAGGTCCGGGGGTCGGCGCAACGCCACACGGCCGGGCGGCGTCGCGAAACCGAACATGTTCACTTTCTGGCAATATGCGGCGGATGTCAAGGGGCAGGCGCGTACCATTCGACGCGGCGCACGACCAGCGCCGGTGCGGAGGAGAGGCGATGAAGACGAGGTGGGCCGCAGGCTGCCTGGCGCTGATGATCGTGCTGACCGGAGCATCCGGTGCGCTTGCGCAGGGCTTCCCCGCGCGGCCGGTGCGCCTCGTCGTCGGCCAGTCGGCGGGGGGAGGCATGGACGTGCTGGCCCGGCTGGTCGGGCAGAAGCTGGGCGAAGTGCTGGGCCAGCCGGTCGTCGTCGAGAACAAGGCGGGCGCGGCCGGAATCATCGGCACCACCTACGTGATCAACGCGCCGCCGGACGGCTACACCCTGCTGATGGCGCCGATCGGCAACATGGTGTTCACGCAGATCCTCAACACGAAACTGGCCTACTCCGCGCAGCGCGACTTGGCGCCGGTGGCGCGCATCGCGACGTTTCCGCTGGTGCTGGTGGTGGACGCCGCGCGCCCGATCCATTCCGTCGCGGAGCTGATCGCGTTGATGAAGGCCGACCCGCGCAAGTCCAACTACGGCGGCTCCGGCCCGGCGTTCCAGTTCGCAACCGAGCTGTTCAAGATCGACACGCGCACCGAGGCCGAGTTCATCCAGTACAAGAGCACGTCCGAGGTGATCACCGCGATCATCGCCGGAGACCTTTTGATGGCGCTGGCCGACACCGGTCCTGCGACGCCCCAGCTCGCGAGCGGGCGGTTGCGCGCCCTCGCGGTGACGTCGCCCAGCCGGCTGGCGGCGTTGCCCGACGTCCCCACGATGAAGGAGGTCGGCCTGCCCGATCTCGAGATCCAGTACTGGGCGGGCATCTTTGCGCCCGCCGGCACGCCTGCGGCCGTCGTCAAGCGGCTGGAGACGGAGCTCAACCGGATCGTCGGACTGCCCGACGTCACCGAGCGGATGCGTGCGCTGCAGGTGACCCCCGCGGGGAGCACCGCAGCGGAGCTCGCAAGCACGCTCGCGGCCGACCTGGCGCGCTGGAGCGCCGTGGCCAGGACGGCCAACATCAAGCCGAACGACTGAGGCGGCCCGGCGCAACAAAAAAGCCCGCCGGAGCGGGCTTCCTTGCGCGGGCCGGCGGCGCCTAGCTGCTGGACGTCGCGACGAGCTTGACGGGAGGTGCGAGCCCCTTGTCCCGGACCGCGAGCTGCCGGGTTGCCGTGGAGACGGGGGCTTTCGCCACCGTCGGGGAGGGTGCCTTGGTTGCTGCCGGACCCGGCGCAAGGCCGAGCTTCTCGGCGGCGCTGGCAGGCGCCATCGCCTCGTAATCGCACGCCGTGGCGAGCGCCGGAGCCAGGCCGAACATCGCCAGGGCCGTCGCCGCTATGAGTCTTTTCACGGTCACCTCCTTTCTCAGTGGGCCAGACGCCAATCTGCGCGCCCGGCCGCGGCTTGTCAACGAGACGGGCGCAAGATGGGCCCGCACCGGTCATCGACCGATTTCCCGCCCCAGGGATCCAGCATGCGCATCCTCGAGGTCCGCGAAGTCACGAAGCCGATCGCCTCGCCGATCCGCAACGCCTATATCGACTTTTCCAGGATGACGACCAGCCTCGTCGCGGTCGTCACCGACGTGATCCGCGATGGCCGGCGCGTGGTGGGCTACGGGTTCAACTCGAACGGACGCTACGGCCAGGGCGGGCTCATCCGCGAGCGCTTCGCGCCGCGCGTCACCGAGGCCGACCCGGCGAGCCTGCTCGACGACACCGGCGACAACCTCGATCCGGATCGAGTCTGGGCGGCCATGATGGCCAACGAGAAGCCAGGCGGTCACGGCGAGCGCTCGGTGGCGGTGGGCACGCTCGACATGGCCGTGTGGGACGCGGTGGCGAAGATCGCCGGCGCGCCGCTGTTCCGCCTACTGGCGCAGCGGCATGGCGTCGCCGCGCAGCCGCGCGTGTTCGTGTACGCGGCGGGCGGCTACTACTATCCCGGCAAGGACAACGCCGCCCTGTGCGCCGAGATGCGCGGCTATATGGAGCGCGGCTACACCGTGGTCAAAATGAAGATCGGCGGCGCGTCGATCGAGGAGGACCGGGCGCGCATCGAGGCCGTGCTGCTTGAGCTCGGCGCTGCGGCAGAGCTCGCGGTGGACGCGAACGGCCGTTTCGACCTGGAGACGGCGCTCGCCTACGCGACGATGTTGCGGGACTATCCGCTGTTCTGGTACGAGGAGGCGGGCGATCCGCTCGACTTCCATCTGCAGGCATCGCTCGCGGAGTTCTACCCGGGACCGATGGCCACGGGAGAGAACCTGTTCAGCCACCAGGACGCGCGCAATCTCATCCGCTACGGCGGCCTGCGCCCCGATCGCGACTGGCTCCAGTTCGATTGCGCGCTGTCCTACGGGCTGTGCGAATACCAGCGCACGCTCGCCGTCCTGCAGGCGCACGGCTGGTCGGCGCGCCGGTGCATTCCCCACGGCGGGCACCAGATGTCGCTCAACATCGCCGCCGGCCTCGGGCTGGGCGGAAACGAGAGCTACCCCGACCTGTTCCAGCCCTATGGCGGGTTTCCCGACGGCGTGCAGGTGCAGGCGGGATGCATCACGATGCCCGAGCTGCCGGGCATCGGATTCGAAGGCAAGCGCGACCTGTTCGCGCAGATGCAGGCGCTGAGCGACTGAGCGGTGCGTCGGTCATGCCGTCATCGCGCGGCCGTTCGTGCGCGGAGCGCGCCAGCATGCTCAGCCCTTGACTGCGCCGGAAGTGATGGCGTCGACCAGGTGCCGCTCCAGCAGCGAGTAGAGCACCATCACCGGCAGCGCGGCGATGACCGCCGCCGCCATCAGCTCGTTCCACTGGACGCGATACTCGCCCACCATGTTCGCGATGCCGACCGACAGCACGTACATCGACGAATCGGTGGTGAGCACCAGCGCCCAGACATAGGAGTTCCAGGCGATCAGGAAGGTGAACAGCGCGACCGCCACGAGCCCCGGACGGGCAAGCGGCAGGATGACGCGCACGAACGCCTGCAGGTAGGACGCCCCGTCGATCATGGCGGCTTCGTCGATGTCGCGCGGAATCGAGCGGAAGAAGCCGATCAGCATCCAGACGGAGAAGGGCAGCGCGAACGACGAGTAAGCGAGGATCAGCGCGGCGTAGGTGTCGAGCAGCCCGAGGTCGGACATCAGCTGGAAATACGGCACGATGAGCAAGGTCTCGGGCAGCATCTTGGTGAACAGCAGGAACACGATGAACGGGGTGGCGCCGCGCGGGAAGAAGCGCGTGAAACCGTAGGCGGCGAACGCAGCAAGGGTGACGGAGAGCACCGTCGTTCCCAGGGCGACGACGAGGCTGTTGAGGAAATAGCGGCCGACCGGCCGTTGGTTCAGCACGGTGGCGTACGCGTCGAGCGACCAGTTGCGCGACGCGAACGTCGGCGGGGACAGGAAGATCTCCGTCGCCGGCTTGAGCGACGTGTTGAGCATCCAGTAGAGCGGGAACACCACGATGGCCAGCGCGCCGAGCGTCGCCGCCCAGCGCAGCGCGTCCGCAGGCTGCGCGCGCCGGCTCACGCGGCGGCACCGCCCTGCTCGGGCTTCGTCAGGCGGATATGGAAGATCGAGAACGCGAGCACGATCAGGAGCAGCAGCACGCCGATCGCGGCGGCTTCTCCGAAGCGGTTGCCCCGAAACGCGGTGTTGTAGAGCAGCACGGGAAGGACCTCGGTCGCTCCGGCCGGGCCGCCGGCCGTCATCACGCCGATGATGTCGTAATGGCGAATGGTGTTGATGATGTCGAGCGTCGACGACACCACCAGCAGGTAGCGCAGGTTCGGCAGCGTCACATGGCGGAAGCGCTGCCATGCCAGGGCGCCGTCCATCGCGGCGGCCTCGTACTGCTCGCGCGGAATCGTCTGCAGCCCGGCGAGCATCAGCAGCATCACGAAGGGCATGCCGCGCCAGACGTCGACGGTGACCACCGATGCGAAGGCCAGGCCGGGCGTGCCGAGCCACGCGAGCGGCGCGCTCAGGAGGCCTGCGGCCTGCAGCAGGTAGTTCACCACGCCGAACTGCGGCTCCAGCAGCCAGAGCCAGATGGTGGCACCCACGGCGGGGGCCAGCATCCAGGGCGTCAGGAACGCGATGCG
Organism: Burkholderiales bacterium; assembly: GCA_038239945.1. Classification (GTDB taxonomy): domain Bacteria; phylum Pseudomonadota; class Gammaproteobacteria; order Burkholderiales; family Casimicrobiaceae; genus VBCG01. Next base: position 20,346 of record JBBSEG010000012.1, on the reverse strand, counting down.
CAGCGCCGTGCGCGCGAAGCGAAGTTCGTGGAGCAGCAGCGCCAGCGCGAGACCGAGGATCATGTGCAGCGCGACGCACAGCCCGGTGAACTCGAGCGAGACGGCGAGCGAGTGCCAGAAGGCGTCGTCGGCTAGCACCCGCGCGTAGTTCTGCAGGCCGACGAACGTTGCGTTGAGGCCGCGCACGCGGTGCAGGCTGGTCCACAGCGCGTGCAGCAGCGGTACGACCACCACCGCGCACAGGAAGAGGAACACGGGCGCGATGAACGCGTAGCCGACGCGCCGCCGTCGCTGCCATGGCGTGGTGCGCCCCTGAGTGGTGGTCATTGGCCCGCCCGGCGGTCGACCGGCGGCGTCAGACGTCGCGCAGCTTGCGGGTCAGCCGGGTATCGAGCTCGCGGAAGATCTCCTCGGTGCGCTCGGGAGCCAGCAGGGCCTTCTGCACGGCATCGACGATGTCGTTGGCGGCGATCTCCGCCCAGATGGGGCTCGGCAGCGGATAGCTCCGTGCGTGGTTGCCGATCTGCACGAACTGGGCCAGCAGCGGATCGGCCCGTACCGCCGGATCGTCCGCCAGGTCGTTGCGCGCCGGCATCCAGTTGGCGACCTTCGCGCGTTCGATGGACCATTTCCGGCTGGCGTCGAACTTGATGAACTTCCAGGCCGCTTCCGGATTGGGGCAGCCCGCGGCGATCGACGAGGCCGCCACGGTCGCCAGCGTGGGCGCGTTGGGCACGTTTGCCGGGCCGGGGGTGACGAAGATCTTTCCCTTGAGCGCCGGATTGTCGGCCGTGACCTTGGCGATCGACCAGTACGCGTTGCGCATCGTCGCGATCTTCTGCTGCGCGAAGAGATTGGTCTGTTCGAGGTAGTTGGTGGTGGTGGGCGCGGGTGCCGCGACGCCTTCCTTCACCAGGCCGAGGTAGAACTTGATCGCCTCGAGGCTCCTGGGGTTCTTGGCGAAAGTGGCTTCCGTCATGTCGGCGTTGAAGGCCTCGCCGCCGTTCGACCAGATCCACATCAGCAGGACGCGCGTCGTGGTATCCGTCTTGCCGCCCAGGACCGCGGTGGCCCACTGGTCGTTGCGGGTCAGCTTGTTCGACCACGCGAGATACTCGGCCCAGTTGCGCGGCGGCCGCGCCGGATCCAGTCCGGCCTTGGCGACGAGATCGCCGTTGTAGATCTCCGCGTAGGTGCCGCCCCAGATGGGCAATCCGTAGAGCTGGCCCTTCCATTTCGAGGCCGACAGCATGTCGGGGCTCCACGCTGCGCGGAAGTCCGCGGGCTCCGCGTTGAAGTACTTGTCGAGCGGCAGGAGATAGCCGTTGTAGGCCGCGGTGGTGAGGTCGACCGTCACGATGCACGGCGCCTTCTTCGCCTGCGCGGCGGCGACGAACTTGGTCCAGTGATCCTTGCGCGCGACCAGCACCGGCTCGATCCGCACGCCGGGATTGGCGGCTTCGAATTCGGCGATGGTGGCCTTCCAGACCGGCTCGTACTGTGACTCGGTCAGGTTGGCCGTCTGCCATTGCAGCACGACGGGTTGCTGCGCGGCGGCCGGCGAAAGTACGCCGGACAGGGCGGCCGACAGGACGAATGCTGCGGCGAGGTGCGCGAAGGCTTGCATGGCGACGTCCTTCTCAACGATAGAGCGAATCGGTGCGCTCGGTGCGCGGCTGGGGGCGAAAGGCCATCTCCTGCAGCGCCGCCAAGTCCGGCTCGATCCCGAGACCCGGACCGTCAGGCAGGATGAAATTGCCGTTCTGAAAGCGGATCGGGATGGTCGACGCGCGATCGCGGGTGGCGCGCTGCGGCTCCATCTGCTCCAGGATGAGGAAGTTCGGAATAGCCGCGGCCAGGTGCATGGCGGCGGCAGTGCAGATCGGGCCGCCCGGGTTGTGCGGCGCCACGGGAATCGAGTACATGTCGGCAAGCGCGGCGATCCGGCGGATCTCGGTGAATCCGCCGGCGTGCATCAGATCGGGCTGGATGATCCGGCAGCCGCCGTTCTCGAGCAGCTCGCGATATTCGTGCCGCGAGAGCAGGCGCTCGCCGGTGGCGATCGGGGTGCGCAGGACTTGCTGGAGCGCGACCATCGCCTTCGCGTTCTCGAACGGAATGGGCTCCTCGAACCAGCCGGGCCGGGAGGGGCGCAGCGCGTCGTCCAGCAGCACGGCGGTGCGCGGCGAGAGGAATTCGCTGCACTCGATGAAAATCTCGCCGTCGGGTCCCATGCCCTCGCGCGCGGCGGCAATGAGCTCGGCCGCTCGCCGGATCTCGCCGGCCTCGTCGTCGCGCAACCCGTCGTGCGAGAACGGCCGGCACTTGAACGCGGAAAAGCCGCGACAGCGCGCCTCGCACGCACCTTCGAACGCCGCCTCGGGGGTCTTCGCGCCCTGCAGCCAATGGCTCGCGTAGCCGCGCAGCGAGGTCCGGAACACGCCGCCCAGCAGCCGCGCCACGGGCACGCCGAGGCGCTTGCCCTCGAGGTCCCACAGCGCGATGTCGAGGGCGGACAGGGCAGTGGACAGCACGGCGCCGCCGCGCCACCGCCACGCATGATAGAGGCGGTGCCAATGGCGTTCTGGGCCGGCCGGATCCTGGCCGACGAGATGCGGTGCGTATTCGCGAATGGCCGTCTCGACCGACTCGATGGCGCCGTGCAGCGACGCCTCGCCCCAGCCGCACAGCCCCTCGTCCGTGTCGATGCGGACGAACAGCCAGTTGCACCAGTCGACCCAGAACTTGAAGGTTTCGATGCGGGTGATCTTCACGGGCGGCGGCCGGCGCGCTTCGCGGGCCGGCATGGATGAAACGTTTCAAACGAGCTAAGATTACTCCCGGGCGGCGGATTGCGCAAGGCGGCCGCGCCCCACCATCGCACGCGTGCGCAAGCCGACCATCCTCGACGTCGCTAAGCTGGCGGGCGTGTCCGTCGGCACCGTTTCGAACGTCCTGAACGGGCGGGGCAACGTCACGGATGAGCGGCGCGCGCGCGTGGCCGCGGCGATGGCTGCGCTCGACTACGTGCCGAATCGCGCCGCGCAAAGCCTGCGCGGCGCGCAGTCGCGCGTGATCGGCTTGTGCACGCCGGTGACCTCCAGCGCGTACTTCGCGGCGCTGCTGGAGATCTTCGAGGACCTCGCCGCGCGACAGGGATACGAGCTCATGCAGGTGCTGAGCCACGGCGATCCCGCTCTGGAGCTGCGTCGCGTGCAGGCGCTCATCGGACGGGGTGTCGACGGCCTGATCCTGATCCCCACGCATGACGCCCAGGCCACGCTCGACCTGATCGCGGAACGCGGCACCCCGGCGGTCCTGGTCGACCGCATCACGAACGACCGACGCTTCGACTATGTCGCCATCGACGATCGAAAGGCCATGCGCGAGGCCACGCGCCACCTCATCGCCCTCGGCCACCGCCGGCTCACGTTCCTGGTGCGCGATGTGCGGCTGCCCACGACACGCCGGCGCATCGAGGGCTTTCGGGACGCGGCCCGCGGGGTGCGCCCGGTCGTGGCCACCGCGATCCTCGAGCGAGATCCGGACCCGAAGGTCTTCGCGCGGCAAATCGCCGCCTCGCTCGGCTCGTCGAACCCGCCCACCGCGCTGATCGCCAGCAACAGCTCGATCGCGCTCGCGCTCGTCATCGCGCTGCAGGGGCTACGCGTGCGCTGGCCCGACGCGGTCTCGCTCCTGGCCTTCGACGAGCCGGTGTGGGCGCCGATCCTCACGCCGGCGCTTGCCGTGGTGCGCCATCCCACGCCGCAGATCGCAGCGCAAGCATGGGAGCGGCTGCTGCTGAGGCTGCGGGCCCCGCACGCTGCGCCGACGCGCATCATGCTGGAGGCGCAGCTGGTCGTCGCGGCGTCGATCGGGCCGCCGCCTGCTGCTGCGATCCCTCGCAAGGCGAGGCGGCGATGAGTGCCCGCGGGCGGACTGCTACGGGCGCATCGCGCTGCGCGAATCGGGCACCACCGGTGCCGACGCCGGCATCCGCCCCCGGCTGGCAGCCAGAACCAGCGATTCACCCAGCAGATAGATCGCGATCCCCAGGAGGCCCAGATCCTTCAGTAGAAACTGTCCCGGCGCCCCAGAGAGCACGGGGAATCCTGTCGGCGCCGCAACGCCTGGTGTCGTGAGCAGGAAGCTCGTGGTGATCACGAACGTGAGCACGGCCAGCGCCGCACCGAATGCGGACACGCGCGGTGAAACGCGGTGGATCATCAGCATGAGGCCGACGGCGATCTCGACGATGCCGAGCATCGAGCTGGCGCCCTGGATCCCGAGCAGGCCGTGCCACCAAGCGACGATCGGGCTGTTGGCGATGAAGGGTGCGATGCCCGTCGCCTCGTAGCTGGTGAATTTCATCGCGCCGACCCATAGGAAGATCAGCGCCGTCCCGTATCTGATGACCCAGCCGCCCAGGCGAAAGAGCCTCGCGTCCGGAGCGACGTCCGCGCGTGTCCCCAGGACGGGTGACATCGAGTCCCGACCGGAAGGCGATCTCTTCCACAGTGCCTCGCCGAGGAAGAACAGCGCAATGCCGAGCAGGGCCAGGTCCTTCAGCAGGAATTGGCCCGGCACCGCGGACAGAGCCGGGAAGCCACCGGCCAGCGGCTCGGCAACCCCGGGCGTGGAAAGCATGAACGTGAGCGTGATGGCGAACGTCAGCACGCCCATCGCAGCGCCGATGCCGGAGAGCAGCGGCTTGACGAAGCCGGCGAGCAGGAGCGCGCCGGTCGCGACTTCGAGAACGCCGAGCACGTCGGCAGCCCCCTGGATGCCGAGCAGTGGGTGCAACGGGCTCATGATCGGGCTGTTCGCGACGAACGGCGCGATCCCGGTCGCTTCGTAGCTCGTGAACTTCATGGCGCCGAACCACAGGAAAATGACGCCGAGCGCGGCACGCATGATCATCCGCCCCGCGGTTGCCGTGCGTTCGCCCGTCGCTAGTGCCGAGGCGTTCCGATGTGCGGCCTGCGCGAGAGCGTCGCTCATGCGTCCTCCGATGAGGTAAAGACGATTTCGACTAGGTTTGGGGTTGCACCGGCTTCGCCGGCAGCAGCACCTTGTCGATCACCTGGATGACACCGTTGTCGGCGGGCACGTCTGGCTGGACGATCTTCGCGTCGTTGACCATCACCGCGCTGTCCTTTTTCTCGAGGACGACCGGCTGCCCGATGGTCGCCGTGGCAGCGGACTTGTCGGACTTCAGATCCTTGGTCGTCAGGCGCCCGAACAGGACGTGGTAGCCGAGCACCATCTTCAACATGTCCTTGTTTTCCGGCTTCATCAACATGTCGAGCATCCCGGCCGGCAGCGCATTGAACGCCGCGTCGGTCGGCGCGAAGACCGTGTAGGGTCCGGGCTGGGCCAGCATCTTGTCCATCCCGGCGGCCGCCGCGGCCCGGAGCAGGATCGAGAACTGGCCCGCCGCTTTCGCGGTCTCCCCGATGTCTTTGGACGACGCGGTGCCGCCCACGGAGAGCAGCGCGACGAATGCGACGGCGGCAATCGATTTCATCTGGGTCTCTCCGGTGTAAAGCGATCTTCGGGTCCGCGCGAATCGCAAGGACCCGGCGAGTGTACGAGCGTCACGTCGTCGATGTGTGCGTTGTCGAACACAGGCAGGGTCGCGGCCTGGGCTAGGATCGACTCGCCGCGCCGCGCCCGGCCGGCCTGCCGCGATCTCAGGTGACCGACGCGAAGAAGTCCAGGATCTCGCGCCCGAGCCGGTCCTCGTCCGTATTGAAGTGCGCCATGATCGACATGTGATTGTGCTGGCGCATGAACAGCAGACGTGGCGCGCGCCGCTGCGCGACTGCCAGCCGGTGCGCGAACTCCAGTCCATAGACGTCGAGGAGCGGATTCTCGAACTCGGCGATCACGATCATGGTCGGGATGGTGCAGCAGCCCGCATGGGTCACCGGCGACGCCGCGTCGTCGGCCCCGGCATCGTCGCCGAAATAAGCGCCAACGTTCGCGGCGTTCGGATTCTCCGGCAGCCGGTCGGCCCGCAGGCGCGCGGAGATCAGCACCGCGGCCGCCGCGTCACCCCCGCGATGGCGGAGCGCCGGATCACATGCATAAGTGGCGACGTGCGTCCCGCCCGCCGAATGCCCGATCAGGAAGATGCGCTGCGCGTTGCCATCGACGCGGCCGACGTTCGCGGCGGCCCAGGCCATGGCGAGCGCGACGTCCTCCGCGCCGTTCGGGTGCCGTGCCTCCGGCGCGAGGCGATACTCGATGTTCAACCCGAGCAACCCCTGCCGCGCGAACCAGAGCAGGACGTTGTCGTAGATCTCCTCGGTGGTCCGCTTGTCGCCGCGCACGAACGCACCACCGTGGACGAACACCACGACTGCGCCGTCCGCGCGCGGCGCCGTCGGGCGAAACACGTCCAGCCGCTGGCGCGGATGCGTGCCGTAGGCGACATCGCGCTCGATCGCGACTCCGTCGCGTGGCGCGACAGCCAGCAAAGGCTGGTAGAGCGCCTTGACCCAATCGCTGTTGGCCCGGATATCGCGACCCCACCGCGGGCCGATCGCGCGCAGGAGCGCGCGCGCGTCGTCCGGCAAACCTGCGAACGGCGTGCTCGACGACACGCGCTCAGCGCAGGACGAGCCGCGGCGCGGCGTCCCCGGTCGGGTCGCGCATCGCGGCGACGATCGCGTGCATGTGCTCGAGGGTGGCGAGGCGCGGGTTCATCCGCACCTGCCCGCTTCTCATCGCGGCCGCCGCGAGTCGCTCGCGGGCAGCCGTGTCGGGCACGTAGGCATCGAGGCCGTGGTCGAGGTCGAGTGCGATGCGCAGCCGCGCGAGCCCGTGCGCGGCCGACGTACCGCCGAAGGCCTCGGCAATGCGCGCGCCCTTCGCGCCCATCGCGTCGTGGTTATAGGCCGCGACGGCCGGCAGCGCCAGCGCATTGCCCAGGCCGTGCGCGACGTGATGTAGAGCGCCGAGCGGCGCCGCCAGCGCGTGCGCAAGGCCGAGGTTGGCGCTGTTGAAGGCGATCGCCGCCTGGCATGACGCGACCAGGCACCACGTGCGTGCGGCGGCGTGCTCCGGCTCGCGGTAGGCCACGGGCAACCACTGCCCGAGGAGGTGCATCGCGGACTCGGCGTACGGATCCGTCATCACCGACGCGGCGTTCGACACATACGCCTCGACCGCATGTGTCACGGCGTCGTAGCCGGACGCAGCGGTCACACCGGGGGGCGCGCTCACACCGAGGCGGCCATCGAGCAGCGCGACATGGGGCGTCATCTCGGGCGAGCGGAAGATGAGCTTCAACTCGGAGCCGGCCTTGCCGGCGATCGCCGACTCCGACACCTCGCTGCCCGTGCCCGCCGTGGTGGGTACCGCCACGAGCAAGCTCGCGTGCGGGCGGAAGGTCTTGCCGAACCCCGCGACGCTCTCGACCGTCCCCGGATTGGCGAGCAGCAGCCGTGCGATCTTGGCGGTGTCCATCGCCGAGCCGCCGCCGATCACCACGACGAGGTCGGGGTCGACGGCAGCGAGCGCCTGCGCGCATGCAGAGACGCTGTCGGTGTCAGGCTCGTGCGCGGGCACGAAATGCAGCGTGACGGGGGCGCCCGTCGCCCCTTCCAGCATCTCGGCCACGCGCACGGCCAGCGGAGCGTCGCGGAAGAACGCGTCCATGACGACGGCCGCGCGCCGGCAGCCGCGCTCGGTGGCAAGCTCCGCGAGCTTGCCGACGCCATCCCACGCCACGATCACGCGGCGGTTCGAATGGACGAAGTTAAGACCGATGGGATCGTCGGGCATGCGCGGCTCCGGTGGGGTCATCAGCTGATGTCCATCACGACGCTCTTGTGCTGCAGGTAAGCGTCCAGGCCCTCGACGCCGAGCTCGCGCCCGTAGCCGCTCTGCTTGTAGCCCCCGAACGGCATCTCGATGCCGATCACGGCGGGCGTATTGACCGACACGGTCCCGGCTTCGATGCGTGCCGCGAGCTGGTGCGCGCGCGAAAGTGAGCGTGTCCACACGGTGGCAGCGAGCCCGTAGGCCGAATCGTTGGCCACGGCAATCGCTTCGTCCATGTCCGCGACCCGGATCACCGCGAGCACCGGACCGAAGATCTCCTCGCGCGCGATGGCCATGGCATTGCTCGCACGATCGAAGATGGTGGGCTCGACGAACGGACCCGCCAGCCCGTCCGGCGCGCGGCCACCGCACACCAGCACGGCGCCATCTTCCACGCCGCGCGCGCAGCTGGCGAGGATGCGCTGCTGCGCTGCGCGATTGATCACCGGTCCGAGCGTGGTGGCGGCATCCATCGGGTCGCCGATGCGCAGCGCGCGCGCACGCGCGACGAGCCGGTCGACCACTTCGTCGGCGACGCTGTCCATCACCACCAGGCGCGTGCGCGCCGCGCACTTCTGGCCGGCATGGCCGAACACGCCCGCGGCGGTGCCCGGCACCGCGCGCTCGAGGTCGGCATCGTCGAGAATCACCGCGGGCGATTTGCCGCCGAGCTCGAGCGTGACGCGCTTGACGCTCGCGGCAGCCGCGCGCGCGACCTGGGCGCCGACTTCGGTCGAGCCGGTGAACGAGACCTTGACCACGCCCGGATGGCTCGCGATGGCCATGCCGATCGTCCCGCCCGGGCCGGGCACCACGTTGAGCACACCCGCCGGCAACCCGGCCTGCGCGGCGAGCGCGGCGAAAGCGAGCGTGGTGAGGGGCGTCTCGCTCGCCGGCTTGACCACCACCGTGTTGCCGGCCGCGAGCGCAGGCGCCAGCTTCCACAGCATGAGCAGCAGCGGGAAATTCCACGGCAGGATCAGCCCGCACACGCCGATTGGCTCGCGCCGCACGAACCGATGGATGGACGCCGCGCTCGCGACTACGCGGCCATCGAGGCGCTCCGCGCACCCGGCGAACCACTGCAAGGTGCCGATGCTGGCGCGCACGTCGATTTCGGCATCTGCGATGGTCTTGCCGGCGTGGTTCGACTCCAGCGCGACGTACGCGCGGAACTGGCCCTGCAATGAAGCGGCCATCGCCAGCAGCACCCTCGCGCGATCGGCCGGCGCCTTCGCCGCCCATGGCCGGAAGGCGGCCTGCGCTGCCGCCACCGCGGCGTCGAGGCCGGTCGTGTCCGCGTCACCGCAGTCGGCCAGCGCCTCGCCGTTCGCCTTGCCGTAAACGGTGTGGCGCGACGGCGCGGCAACGAAGCGGCCGTCCAGATACAGGCTGCCGGGGGGAATTGCGTCGAGCAGCGGCGCGTAGTCGTTGACGTCGTAGGGTGCGGTCATGGGTCCCGTGCTGGAAAATGCGGAGACGGACGGCAGCCTGCCCGCGGCGCGGCGGACGGTCCGCGCCTCGGCGCTGTGCTTGACAGGGGGGTGGCCCCGCTGGCAGTATTTTTGCGAACAATTGTTCGGAAAACCGCGCACGCGGCGCTCACGTCGGAATTCCCGGCATCGCTGGTACCACGCCTGACGCGTTTTGCTCGAGGCACTATCGTACAACGCCAGACCAGGAGCAGCGCATGCAACCGTCGATGCTGGAAGAGCTGGTTCCCGTCCCGAATCCGTATCCGGTCGTCTCGGAAGTGCTCTACCCGGAAGTGTGGCACCTGTGCCAGCAGGCCAGGGCGCTGGCCTGGGATCCGGCCCGGGACATCGACTACACCGACCTGGAGAAGGCGGACCTTCCCGCCGCGGCGCGGGCGGCCGGTGGGGAATGGTGGAGCCTTCGCGCCTGGATGGAGCATGGCGCGACACCCTATGGCGCGGAGCGCCTGCGCGAGGCGATCTTCGAGCACCAGCCGTTCGAGATCAAGCAGCACCTTACGAATTTCATCACCGAGGAGTTCCGTCACCACGAGGTCAGCTTCCGCATCGCCAACGCGCTCGGCGGCTACGAGCCGACGCCCCGTGCCGACTACTTCAAGAAGATCATTCCACGCTTCCACGACGAGGAGGACGAAAAGGCGATGAGCTTCTTCGCGGGGCTGTCGGTCAACACGCTGTTCGAGCAGTTGTCGGGGGAGCTACTGCAGGCGCGCTACGAGAACGCGCGGTTCGGGTCGATCAGGAATGCCTGCCGCCTCGTGCTGCGCGACGAGGCGCGGCACATCCAGTTCGGTCGCATCATCATGCGCCTGTTTTTCAACGATCTGACGAGCGCGGAGAAGACCGTGATCGGCGCCAAGTTCGCCAAGAAGCTGCGTGGCAGCCTGCTCAATGGCGTGTACGCCGTGGTCAATCTGCCGGCCGGCGAGCGCGAGCGATCCGGTCGCAACCGCGCGCTCGCCGCCGAGCATGGGTTGGGCGCCACGCATCCGGATCAGGAGATCGACATCATCCGGCGCGGCGTGAACCGGATTCGCAAGGACGTCGGCCAGTACGGCGTCGAGATCCCGCGCATCCCGGAAATCGACGAAGGATGAAGGCGCGTCGCCACGCCTGCGTTCCAGTCTGCCGACGCCACTTAACTCCAATGGGGGTTGCAATGAACCTGATCAATCTGCGCCGTCACCATCGTCTGGGGCTGTTGCTCGGGGCCGCGCTTGCCGCCCACCCGCTGGCGGCAGCGGCCCAGAACGCTGAGCTCAATCTGCCGATCTTGGTGCCGATCACCGGCTTCCTCGCGCTGGAAGGGACGAGCCAGCGCAACGGCGCGCTGCTCGCGGTGAAGAACGCGCCGTCCTCGGTCAAGGTCACCGCGGAAGTCACGGACACCGGCGCGTCGCCGGAAGGCGCGACGACGGCACTCGAGCGCGCGTTGTCGCGCGGCAAGGTCTCGGCAGTCGCAGCCTCGATGCTGGGCACGCAGATGCTCGCGATGCTGCCGATTGCGCTCGAGAACAAGGTTCCGCTGGCGACGGTGTCCGGGACGGCGGACATCACCGAGAAGAACAACCCCTGGGTGTTCAGGTTCTTTCCCGGCGACGCGACCGCGAAGGGGGCGCACGTGCGCTACGTACTGGAGGAGGTCAGGAAGAAGCGCGTCGCGCTGGTCTATCAGACGACGGCCTATGGCCAGAGCGGACACCGACACATCGTGGAGCTGCTCAAAAAGGCCGGCATCGACCCGGTGATGGAAGAGGCGCTCGACGTCTCGGTCAAGGACATGTCGACGGTGATCGGCAAGGTCCAGGCATCCGGTGCCGACGTCATCATGCTGCACCTGCACGGCGTGCCCTCGGCGCTGTTTCTCAAGCAGGCCGCGGCCGCGAAGGTCAACCTGCCGATCATCGCCGGCTCCGGCATGAGCCAGCCGTCGACGGTTGCGCTGCTCGAGCCTGCGGAGCTGAAGGGTGTGTGCGCCGAGACGAACGCGTCGCCGGTGGCGGGCGGATCCCCTGAGATGGACCGGTTCCTCACCCAGTATCGCGCGGAGTTCAAGACCGAGCCGGACGGTTTCGCGGTGGGCCAGTACGACGCGACATCGATGATCATCGACGCGGTGGCGCACGGCGCGAAGACTCCGGAGGACATCCGCCAGGCGCTGTCGAGCGGAAGCTACAAAGGCCTTGCGATGACCTACAAGTCGGACGGCAAGGGCAACATGGCCGGCTCCGCCGTGGTGATCTGCTATGACGGCGCGACGCGCACGCCGAGGATCGCGAAACGCTACGACTGATCGCGCGCGGACGCGGGCACAGCCGAGGTGCTTCTCCAGATCGTCGCCAACGGACTCGCGCTCGGCGCGTCCTATGCCCTGCTGGCGCTGGGGTTCGTGCTGATCTTGAACGCGACCAGCGCCGTCAATTTCACGCAGGGCGACATGGTGACGGCCGGGGGCTACATGGCCATCGCGTGGTTCAGCGTGCTGCCGGTGCCCGGCGCGTTGCTGCTGCCGCTGGTCATCGCCGTGATGGCGGTCCTGGGGGTCGTGTTCTCCGGGCTTGCCTACTTCCCGCTCAGGAATCGGCCGCCGGTATCGGTGTTCATCTCGACTATCGCGCTTGGCATCGTGTTCCAGAACTCGGCGAACGCGATCTTCGGCGCGGAGCCGCGCAAGGGGCCTCCGCTGCTTAGCGAAGGTCTCGTCGAGCTTGCGGGCGTGACGATCGGCCGGCAGGCAATTGGCATCGTGGTCGTCGCCGTCGCCCTGATCGCAGCGCAGCATCTGCTGCTCAATCGCACCGGGATCGGCCGACAGCTCCGCGCGACGGCACAGGACCGGCAGATGGCCGCGGCGGTCGGCATTCGCGTCAATCGCATGATCGCGCTGACGTTTGCGCTCGGCGCGGCGTTCGCGGGCGCCGCGGGTCTGATGCTGTCGAATACGTTCTTCGTCACGCCGACCGACGGCACCAACTACATCATCAAGGCCTACATCGCTGTCACCATCGGCGGGTGGGGCAGCCTGACCGGCGCGGTGTGCGGCGCACTGATCATTGCGTTCTTCGAGGTGCTGTTTCCCTCGCTGCCGCTGCTGATCCCGGCGCTCGGCTCGATTGCGCCGTGGCTGTTCACGCAGACCGCCTCGACCATCGTGCTCTACCTCGGCCTGCTGGCGATCATGTTCTTCCGACCGCAGGGGTTGTTCGGCGAAATCGTGCAGCGGCGCGTGTGAGGTCGAGGCTGGACTGGTCGAAACGCGGCATCCGGCCCCTGTTGATCGCCGGCATCGTGCTGCTGGCGCTATGGCCGCTGCTGATGACCTCCGCTTACCAGGTGCGCATCTTCACGATAGTCGGCATCTATGCGCTGCTGGCGCTCGGTTATCAATTCATCTTCGGCCACGCTGGCGCGCTGGCGCTCACCCAGGGCACGTTCTTCGGCGTCGGCGCTTACGTGACCGGCATCCTGGGCGCCAGGTACCGGCTCGGCGGCGAGTTCACGCTCCCGTTGTCGATGGCGGTGCCAGTCGCGCTGGCAGCCTTGATTGCCGCGCCCGTCCTGCGGCTGGATTCGCATTATTTCGCGCTGGCCACGCTCGGCGTCGGGCAGGTGGTCCTGCTCAGCGTGGTCGCCGGACACGAGTTGACCGGCGGGGCGAACGGGCTTTCCGGCATTCCCGGGTTGGCGCTGTTCGGCTTCGAGGTGGCGAAGGGGTACGGGATCCTAGCCGTGGCATGGGCATGCGTCGCCGCTGGCGCGTTCCTGTCGTGGCGCGTTACGCGGGGCCTCTATGGCGCGGCGCTGCACATCTCGCGCGAGAACCCCATCGCCGCGGTGTCGGTCGGCATCGATACCGCCAGGCTTCGCTTCGCGATGTTTCTCCTGTCGGCCTTGTTCGCCGGGCTCGCCGGAGCGCTGTATGCGCACACGATTCGCGTCGTATCGCCGGAGGCGCTCGAGTTCCAGATCATGATCGCGTGCCTGACGATCACCGTGGTCGGCGGCCGCACCCATCTGGCCGGCGCCATCCTCGGCGCCATTCTCGTCATCAATCTGCCCGAGTGGTTCCGGGCGATGGAGAAGTACTACCTGGTGGCCTACGGACTGGCCCTCCTGGCGATGATCATCGCGGCGCCGTACGGACTGATCGGGCTCCTGCAGCAGGGGCGCGCGCGGTGGTGGCCCGAACGTGCGGGCGCCCTGCCGAAGCCCGCGCCGGTGCCGTTGTCACGCGCAGGCGATCCTCGATCCGGGCCGTTGCTCGAAGTCCGCGATGTGCACAAGCGCTTTGGTGGATTGAAGGCGCTCAACGGCGTGACGCTGACCGTCGCGCAGGGCGAGATCTTCGGCCTGATCGGGCCGAACGGGTCCGGCAAGACGACGCTGCTCAACATCATCACCGGCATCTACCGCGCTGATCGCGGCGGCATCACGCTGGTGGGCGCGGGCATGCTCGGCAAGCCCAGCTTCGCCATCGCGCAAGGCGGCATCGCGCGCACCTTCCAGAACATCAACCTGGTCGACGAGATGAGCGTGCTCGACAACGTCGCGGTGGCGCGCTACGGGTTCGAGAACGCAGGACTGAAGCAAACCGTCCTCGCGGGTTGGAACGATCCGGCGTGGCAGCGCGCGCGGTCCCACGCCGCGTTCCTGCTTGACACCCTGCGCGTCGGCAGCGTGGCGGCAGTCGCCGCGGGCAGCCTGCCGTACGGATTGAAGCGAAAGGTGGAGATCGCGCGTGCGCTGGCCCTGGAACCCAGGCTCCTGCTGCTCGACGAGCCGGCGGCGGGTCTGAACGAGAGCGAGCAGACCGAGCTCGCGGAGCAGCTGCGCGCATTCGCGTCCGGCGGCCTGTCGATTCTGGTCATCGAGCACAACATGCCGTTCCTCATGCCGCTCGCGCAGCGCGTGGCCTGCCTGGACCATGGCGAGATGATTGCGGTGGGAACCGCGGCAGAGATTCGTGCCGATCCACGCGTGATCGAGGCCTATCTCGGTGCACCCCAGGTTCGATGAGCGACGGCCGACGTCCGGATCGGGGCACTCGCGCCACCGCCCGGGCGGAGCCGGGACGACGGCGGCGCGCGCGGTGATCCATTGACCGCACCGCTGCTCGAGATCGACGCTGTCGCGGCGCGCTATGGGGAGATCCAGGCGCTGCGCGGCGTTAGCCTGGCGGTCGACCAGGGCGAGGCCGTGGCGCTGCTGGGCGCCAATGGCGCGGGCAAATCGACGCTGATGAAGTGCGTCATGGGACTGCTGGCCTGCACGGCGGGCCGGATCCGCCTCGCGGGTGAAGATCTTGCCCGCCGGCCGGTGTCCGACCGGGCCGCCCTCGGCGTGGGCTATTCGCCTGAAGGCCGGCGCATCTTTCCTGGTCTGACGGTGCACGAGAACCTGCTCGTCGCCAGCCGCGACAAGGACCACGGACGTGCGCGTGCCGACGCCATCTACGCGATCTTCCCGGGATTGCAGGAACGGACCCGCCAGCTGGGCTGGTCGCTTTCGGGCGGGCAGCAGCAGATGCTGTCGATCGGCCGCGCGCTGATGGTGCGCCCGCGGCTGTTGTTGCTCGATGAGCCGTCGCTGGGCTTGTCGCCGCGGCTGGCCAACGAGGTGCTCGACCGTGTCCAGACCATCACGGCGTCCGGAACCGCGGTCCTGCTGGCCGAGCAGAACGTGTACAAGGCGCTGTCGGTCTCGCATCGGGCCTACGTACTCGAGCTCGGCCGCATTACCCGGACGAGCGCGTCGAGCGAATTGCTCGCGGCCGCCGACTTGACCGGAGCGTTTCTTGGCGCCTAGAACGGCAGTGGCCAAGCGGCCGGGGGCGCTACCGCGCAACGTGCCCGGACGAGTCGAGCACCTGGAATCGCTGGAGCGCGGTCTGCGCGTGCTCGAGCTGTTCGGCGCGGGCGACCAGCACGAGCTCACGATGACCGATGTCGCAGAGCGGCTCGGCGCCACGCGCGCGGCGGCGATGCGACTGCTCGGCACACTGGAGCGCCTCGGCTACCTGCGCGCCGCCGGACGCGCCTACGTCCTCGCGCCGCGGGTGCTCGGTCTCGGCTACGCGTACCTCGCCTCGCTAGGTTTCCGCATCGTCGCCAAGCCGATCGTGGAGGCGCTGCGCACCCGCGCCGGCGAGTCGTGCTCGCTCGGCGTGCTGGACGGTGGCGACGTCGTGTACGTGGCGCGCGCCGAGGCGCGGCGCATCATCCGCATCGACCTCGCCGTCGGCAGCCGCCTGCCCGCGCATCTCAACTCCATGGGTCGCGTACTGCTGGCTGCGCTGCCCGATCGCGCGCTGGAGAGTTACCTCAAGGCGCTGAAGCCCGTCGCGATCACCCGGCATACGGTCACCGACAAGTCCGAGCTGCGGCGTCGCATCCTCGACGTGCGGCGCGTCGGCCATTGCTTCATCAGCGACGAAGTGGAGCAGGGCGTCGCCGGCCTGGCAACGCCGGTGCGCGACGCGCAGGGGAACACCATCGCGTCCCTCAACCTTAGCCTTGCGTTCAGCCGTCACACCCGCGACGAGATCGAGCGCGTGCTGCTGCCGATGTTGCGGGACAGCACGCGGCAGATCGAGGAGCTGCTGTCGCGTGAGCTGCCGCTCGCGTGAGCGGTAATGAGCTGGTGCGCATGCGCCGGCAACGCGACGCTCCGAGCCGATGACGGGCGCGCCGCAGGAATTCGCGCCGGCTGCCATCGAAGCGCCCTGCCTACCCTCTGCGGCGTCCCGCCACCAGCTCCACGCCGTCGCCGCGCAGCCGCAGGCGCCTGCGCTCGGACGCCGGCAGCACGACACGGATCGTACGGCTCCCCGCTGCATAGTCGCCGGACCGGCGCGCAGCAATCTCGATGGTCGTGCGCGTCGTGGCCATCGTGAATACGACGTCGGCGCATCCACCCTGTCGATAACGCAGGCTCAGCCCGTCATCCTCGTAGAGGGTGCTCGACTGGCGGCTGACGCTCTCCGGCGGGAACACGTCGAGGCGCCGCGATGGCTCGTCGTGGAGTCGCGAGAAGTCGAGCGTGTCGGTGAGCGGAATCATGGCGCCCGCGGGGACGAACAGCGGGATGCGCGACAGCGGTGCATCAACCGTGACGGTGCCGCCCGGCGCATAGGTGCCACCGGTCCAGAAGTCGTGCCACGCGCGCGGGCCGCGCGGCAGATAGACCTTCCGCCGCCGCTGTCCGGGCTCCACGACCGACGCCACCAGCAGGCTCGCACCGCACATGAAGTCGTCGGTGTCCGCGTAGCACTCCGGATCGGTTTCGAAGTCGTAGAACAGCGGTCGCACGATTGGCTCGCCCTGCGTGGCCGCATGAAACAGCGTGTACAGGTACGGCATCAGCCGGTACCGCAGCCGGATCGCATCCCGGACCGCGTGCAGCGCAGCAGGATGCAGCCAGGGGGTGTTGGTCTCGCCGCCGTCCTTCCATGAGTTCATGATGAAGCGCGGACTGAACGCCCCGCTCTGCGTCCAGCGCACCAGCATCTCCGGATCGGGCACCGGTCCCGCAAAGCCGCCCACGTCGTGCCCGGTGTTGAACATGCCCGACAGGCTCATCGTGAGCCCCATGCGGATATTCCAGCGCAGCGTGTGCCAGCTCGTCGTGTTGTCGCCCGACCACGTCTGCGCGTAGCGCTGGATGCCGGGCGGGCCCGCCCGGGTGACCGTGAACGCGCGCTCGTCGGGCCGATGCGCCGCCTGCGCCTCCGCGGTCGCGCGCGTCATCAACAGCGGGTGCAGCGGCCGCGAGCGCTCGATGTCGATTGGCGTGCCGAAGCCGGCCGAGCTGCCGTCGTCGTCCCAGATCTCGTACTCGTTGTTGTCGTTCCAGCCGGCGTCGATGCCGTAGTCCAGCACCTGGCGCCGCAATTCGCCCTGCCACCAGGCGATGCCGGCCGGATGCGTGAAGTCGATGTGCGCGCCTTGGCCGTCCCAGAATTGACCGATGCAAGGCTGGCCCGTCGCCGCATCGCGCACGAACCCGTCGCGCACGGCAACCTCGGCGTACGCGGGGTGGTCGTCGAGCAGGCATGGCTTCAGGTTCACGACCGTCCGAATGCCCTGGCGTCGAAACCGCTCGATTGCCGCGCGCGGGGCAGGAAACTTGTGTCGATTCCACGTGAACACGTAGCGTCGCTTGTCGATACTGGTGTAGCCCGACCCGAAGTGGAACGCCGAGCACGGGATGTCGTGCGTGATGAGGTCTTCGGCGAAGCGGGCCAGCTGCGCCTGCGCATCCGGTGCATCGGCCAGGCTCATCGCCGTGTTCGCATACCCTAAGCTCCAGCGCGGGCCGAATGCCATGCGCCCGGTGAGCTCGGTGAACTGGCGCACGACGTCGCGCACCCCCGGACCGGCGCACAGGTAATAGTCGAGGTCGCCGCCCTCGATCTCGGCGTAGCGGTAAAGCCCGTGATAGTTGTCGTGCTCGGAGCCCAGGTCGAAGGTGACGGGCGCGAGCGTGTCGTAGAAGAGACCGTAGCAGGCCCCCGCGGGCGTGCGCGCCAGCACGAACGGCCAGTGCTTGTAGAGCGGATCGGACCGCTGCGCATCGTAGCCGAGCGCGTCGAGCGCCAGCGTGCGCAGCCGCCGGCCCTGCAGGTCGAGCGCGCCGGTCTTGTCGCCCAGTCCGAAATAGCGCTCCGCGACCGGGCGCGCGAGATAGTGGCGCAGCCGGCTTTCGCGCTCGCTCCATTGGTACGCTTGCGTCGGGCGGTCGCGTGCGAACGGCGCTGCCCCGCCCGACCAGTCGATGCCGAACGGGTCGAGGCGAATGGCGACCCGCAACTCACCCGTCGCGAGCACGAAGCCGGCGGCGCTCTCACCGACTTCGACGTGGGGCGGCGCGAAGCCGCGCAGGTCCTGTCGCGGCCGGCCTTCCCACGGAACGTCGGCACTGCCGGGCGCCACCATCCACGTGCGGGGCTCGCGGAAGCGGCCCTCGCGCACGAACAGCACGCGAGCCAGGTGCTCGCCCAGCACCTGCACGCGGCACTGCCATCCGTCGTCGAAGTCGAACGCCGCGCCGTGCTCGATGCGCTGCGCGTAGGTTGCGCGGACGAGGGCGCGCATCGGCTAGTGCTGCAGCGGCGTGCGCCCCCATGCCGCGCCCGGCTCGTCCATGTCGAACAGGTGCGCGGCGGCGACCGGAATGCGCAGTACCAGCGGGTCGCCGTTGCGGTGGGCGAGCTGGCCCGGCGCATGCACGGTCATCGCTTCGCCGGTGCGCAGCTTGCAATAGAGGAAGCTCGCCGCGCCGAGCTGCTCCATCCGCTCGATCGTGGCCGGCACCTCGATGGCGGCGCCGGGTCCCGGCACCACCTCCACGTGCTCGGGTCGGATGCCGACCAGCACGCGTCCTTCACGTGTTGCACCCGCCGTCGCGCCGGCCGGCGCCATGGCGCACACCGCGGGTGCCGCGCCGGGGTCGGCGGCGTCGAGCGCGACACGAGCGCTCGCGCCGTCCCCCCCCACGACGCGTCCGGAGAGGAAGTTCATCTGTGGCGAGCCGATGAAGCCCGCGACGAAACGGTTCTGCGGACGATTGTAGAGCTCGAGGGGAGCGCCCACCTGCTCGACGCGGCCGGCGCGCAGCACGACGATCTTGTCGGCCATGGTCATGGCCTCCACCTGGTCGTGGGTGACGTAGATCATCGTCGTGCGCAGCCGCTCGTGCAGCCCCGTGATCTCGGTGCGCATCGCCACGCGCAGCTCGGCGTCGAGATTCGACAGCGGCTCGTCGAACAGGAAGATGGTGGGCTCGCGGACGATCGCGCGGCCGATGGCGACGCGCTGGCGCTGCCCGCCGGACAGCTGCGTGGGGCGGCGGTCGAGGAGGGCGTCGAGCTTCAACATCCGCGCGGCGCCCTGCACCTTCGACTCGATCTCGGGTGCCGGCGTGCGCAGGTTCTCGAGCCCGAAGGCCAGGTTCTGGCGGACCGTCATGTGCGGGTACAGCGCGTAGGACTGGAAGACCATCGCGAGGCCGCGCTGGGCCGCGGATACATCGTTGACGCGGTGGCCGTCGATGGCGAGCGTCCCGCTCGTGACCGATTCGAGGCCCGAGATCATCCGCAGGAGCGTCGACTTGCCGCAGCCCGACGGGCCTACGAACACGACGAACTCGCCGTCGGCGACCTCGAGATCGACGCCATGGATGACGGCCGTCGCGCCGTAGCGCTTGACCACCTGCTGGAGCGTGAGGGAGGCCATGTCGGGGTCCGTTTCTGGCGGGCCTACTTGACGCCGCTCGCCGCAATGCCGGTGGTGATGTGCTTCTGCAGGAAGGCGAATACCAGCGTGACGGGAATCAGCGTGATGACCGTCATCGCCAGCAGGTAGTGCCATTCCGTGGTGAGCTCGCCCTGGAACGCATTGAGCGCGAGCTGGAGCGTGAATTTTTCCGTCTTCGACAGCACGATGAGCGGCCACAGGAAGTCGTTCCAGCGCCACATCACCGAGAAGATGGCCAGCACCGCCAGCGCCGGCGCGGACAGTGGCAGGATGATGCGCCAGAAGATCCGCCACTCGCTCGCGTTGTCAATCCGGGCGGCGTCGATCAGCTCGTCGGGGATGGTGAGCATGTACTGCCGCAGCAGGAACACGCCGGTGGGCGTTGCCACCGCGGGCCAGATGACCCCCCACAGGCTGTTGAGCAGCCCGAGCTCGGAGATCACCAGGAAGTTCGGCACGAGGATGATGGTGGGCGGGATCATCAGCGTGGAGATGATCAGCAGGAACACCGCGCCGTGGCCGCGGAAGCGGTACTTCGACAGCGCGAACGCCGCCATGGCATTGAAGAGCAGCGTGATCGCGGTGGCGACGATCGTGATGAACACGCTGTTCCACAGGAACTGGCCGAACGTGAACTTGCCGAAGATCTCGGTGTAGTTGCCGGTGGCGAGCTTGAATTCGCGTACGCGCTGGCGGTCCTTCACGTTGACGCGGATCTCCTCGTCCGGATGCTTCGGATCGACCATGGTGGAGATGATGCCGATGCG
>JBBSEG010000011.1:0-93354 GCA_038239945.1 Burkholderiales bacterium | reverse complement strand
TGCTCGCCCATCTCGCGGTCCGACAAGCCCCCGCAGCGCTGGATGAAGCGGTCGGCGAGCGTCGACTTGCCGTGGTCGATGTGCGCGATGATGGAAAAGTTGCGGATGTTCTGCATGGGAGTCGGCGATAACGCGTCCGGATCGAGCGCCCGCCGGGCGGAATGCGTTGACGGCGCCGCGGCCCAAGGCGCCGGCTGCGTGTCGGAAAGCCTTGAATTTTAGCCTAAATCCAGCCGCGGGCCTATGTATTTGCCGCGCGCGGGGCAGGCGGCGGAGGCCGCGCGGCGCTCACCCTGCGAAGCACTGGCCGGTATGCGGCCGTAACACCGGCGTGCTCTGCCGATCGCGGCGCGCAGGGGTGGCCATGATCGGCTGACTTAAACTGTCGCCGGCCGCACCCGCCACTCTTGCAGACGATCAGCATCAAGCTCAAGGCGGCGCTCGCCACCACCGGCCTGTCGCTCGCGTTCATCGCCGTGGCGACCGTGCTGGTGTTGAACGAGATGCGCACGGGGCTCCGTGAAGTGATGACCGGGCAGCAGTCGGCACTGGTCACGCAGACCGCGGACGAGATCGACGAGAGGCTCCACCAGGACCTCGAGATCGTGTCGCGCGTCGCCGCGACGATTACGCAGGCGCAGATGCGGGCAGCGCCGGCGCTGCGTGCCCACCTCGAGGGCCTGCCGACCCTGTCGCTGATGTTCGACGACGTGGTGGTCATGGACCGCGACGGCCAGGTGATCGCCGACGTACCGCAACTGCCCGGCCGGGTCGGCGTGAACGCCGCCGACCGCCCGTATTTCCGGCAGATCATGGCGACCGGGATCGCCATCGTCTCGGAGCCCGTGTTGGGCAAGCGCCGGCGCCAGCCGACCGTGAATCTGGGCGCCGCCATCCGCGCCGCCGACGGATCGATCATCGGGGTCCTGACGGGTGTGCTGCGGCTCGAGAAGCACAACCTGCTCGGAGCGATCGCGGACGCGTACCCGGGCCTGTCAGGCTACTTGTTCGTGATCACGCGGGACCCGCAACCGGTCTACGTGGCCCATCGCGACAAGATTCGCATCCTGACCGCCGCTGCGCCCGCCGCCGGGGGCGCGATCGCCCGCGCGCTTCGCGGCTTCGAGGGCACGCTCGAGGACACGGATGCCGACGGCGTGCCGGCCATGTTCAGCTTTCGGGCCCTGCGGGTGACGAACTGGGTGCTGGTCTCGGTGCTCCCCGTCGCGGAGGCGTTCGGGCCGATCCAGGCGGCGGAGCGCACGGTGATCGGGCTCGCCGGGTTGCTGGCCGCGATCGCGGTCGCGTCGGCGTGGCTCGTGATGTACGGGCTGCTCGCGCCGCTGACCCACCTGCACGCCGCGATCCGGCAGATGCGGCGGCGCGAGGGCGTCGCCGCCGCGCTTCCGGTCCGGCGACCCGACGAGATCGGCGAGGTGGCGGCAAAGATCAACCTGCTCGTCGACGCGCGCGCGGATGCCGAGCGACGCGAGCGCCAGAGCGCCGCGCGGTTCCGTGCCGCGGCCGACAGCAGCATCGACGCATTCTTCATGCTCGACGCCATGCGCGACGCCGACGGCCGCATCGTCGATTTCATGTTCCGTTTCGCCAACGCGGAGGCCGCGGCGCTCGTCGGGCGCCCCGGCATGCCCGTCGAGGGCCGGCGGCTCTCCGAAGTCTGGCCGCTGCACGGCCGCGAAGCGCTGCTCGAGCATTACGTGCGCACCATGGAAACCGCGGCTCCGCTCGACCTCGAATTCGAGTTCCGGGCGCCGCAGGTGGGGGGTGCGCGCAGGAGTACTCGGAGACGCTGGCCGGCGTGGGCGCCGCCCCGCGCACGCTGCGGGTCATCCGGGCGCCGGTGATCACCACCGACGGCACGGTCGACCACCTCATCTCGATCGCCACCGACATCACCGACGAGCAGCGCAGGAACGACGAGCTGCGCCTCGCGTCCAAGGTGTTCGAGTCCACGGCCGATGCCATCGTCCTGACCGACGCCGAGGACCGCTGACGGATCTGTGGGTGACGGCGACGTTCGTGCAGGCCGACGACGGCCGGATCATCAACAACGTGCGGGTGTTCACCGACATCTCGATGCTGAAAGAGACGCAGCGCCAGCTCGAGACGCTCGCGTCGGTCGACCTGCTGACGGGGCTGCCGAACCGCCGCCTGTTCGCGGACCGGCTCGGGCACGCGATCGCGCGCACGGAGCGCGCCGGCCACGGCATCGCGCTGCTCTACAGCGACCTCGATGGCTTCAAGCCGATCAACGATTGCTTCGGTCACGAGGTCGGCGACCGGGTGCTGCAGGAGATCGCCAGCCGGCTGTCGGCCGCGCTGCGGGCCGGCGACAGCGTGTGCCGCATCGGCGGCAACGAATTCACGGTGATCCTCGAGGAAGGAGAGCCATGCGCCGATGCCATCCGGGTGGCGACGCGACTCCTGGCCGCATGCGCCCTGCCGATCGGCCTGGAAGGTCGCACGCTGCAGATCACCGCGAGCATCGGCATTGCGATGCATCCCGACGACGCCGCGGATGCCACGCGCCTGCTGCAGCAAGCCGACGCGGCCATGTATGCCGCCAAGGCCGCGGGCGGGAACTGCCATTGTCGTCTTCAGGCGGGTCGCGCGACCGATCCGATGCCCGCCACGCAACTCCTCGGTACCTCGCCCGCGCATTGAGACGGCGCGGCGCTCGCGAGGATCACCCGCGGGGTGCCCTCCCGACGCTCGTCAGGCCACGGCGTCGAGCGCTGCCCGCACCGCCGCGGGATCGAGCCGGAAATGGCATAGCTCACGTCCCGTCGGCGGCTCTCCCTCGAGCAGCACCGGAACGCGCTCGCCATAGCGGGCTTCCAGCTCCGGCAGCGCATCCACATCCAGCTCGCGCAGCGTGACGGGCCGTCCCTGCAGCAGCGGCGCGAGCGCCGCGCGCATGTCGTCGCAGAGGTGGCAGTAGGCGCGCGTGAGCAGCGTGAGGCGGATCGCCATTCCCCGCTATTCTCCGTTCGGCACGCGCAGGGTCGCGAAAAACGTGTTGTCGGCCCGCTTGAGCTGCAGGGTGATCGAGCCGCCCTTGTCGAGCTTGGCGAACAGCTCGTTGACCTGCGCGGCGGACTTCGCCTCGACCGAGGCGCCGCGCTGCACGATCGCGAGGATCACGTCGTTCGGCTGGATGTTGCCGCGCACGACCCCGGCGACGTCCTCGACCAGCACGCCACCCTTCACCTCGAGCTCCTTCTTCTGATCGTCGGTGAGGTCCGCGAGCACCAGGTTGAGGCGGTTCGGCTTCGCCTTCTCCTTTGCCGCGGGCGTGCTTTGGCGGCGCGGGTTGGCCGAGGCCACCACATCCTCCTTGAGCTCTGCGACCGTCACGGCGATCTCGCGCGGCGAGCCCTTGCGCCAGATGCCGAGCGTGACCTTGGTGCCCGGACGCACCGACGTGATGATGCGCGGCAGGTCGTTCGACTGCTTCACCTCGCGGCCGTCGACCTTGAGGATGATATCGCCGGACTCGACCCCCGCCTTGGCGGAGGGACCGTCCCGCTCCACGCTGTTGACGAGCGCGCCCTGCGCCTGCTTCAATCCGAACGAGTCCGCCACTTCCTTGCTGACTTCCTGGATCTGCACGCCGATGCGCCCGCGCGTGACGCGGCCCTTCTCCTGCAGCTGGCGCACGGAGTTCATAGCGATGTCGATGGGCACCGCGAAGGCCAGGCCCATGTACCCGCCGGTGCGCGAGTAGATCATCGAGTTGATGCCGACCACCTCGCCGCGCATGTTGAACAGCGGACCGCCGGAATTGCCGGGGTTGATCGCGACGTCCGTCTGGATGAAGGGAACGAGGTTCTCCTGCGGCAGGTCGCGGCCCTTCGCGCTCACGATCCCGGCCGTCATCGTGTTCTCGAGTCCGAACGGCTTGCCGATGGCCACCACCCATTCGCCGACCTTGACCTTGTCCGGGTCGCCGATCGCGACGCGCGGCAGGTCCTTCGCATCGATCTTGAGCAGCGCGACGTCCGTTCGCTTGTCGGCGCCGATCACCTTCGCGATGAACTCGCGCCGGTCGGTGAGGCGCACCGTGACCTCGGACGAATCCTCGACCACGTGCGCGTTGGTGACCACGAACCCGTCCGCGGAAACGATGAAGCCCGAGCCGGTGGATTGGGACTCGAACTCGCGCTCCGGGGCGCCGCGCCCGCCGCCGCCGCTGCCTCCCCCGTTCCCGCCGCCGCGCGGGATCTGGCCGAAGCGTCGGAAGAATTCGTAGAACGGGTCGTCCTCCGACAGCTCGGGCATCCGGGGGCGCCGCACCTTCTGCGTGACATCGATCGACACGACGGCCGGACCCTGCTTTTCGTACAGCTCGGTGAAGTCGGGCAGGCCGGCCCGGCCCTGCGCGACGACGCCGGTGGCGCAACCCAGCGACACGACGAGAGCGAACGTGCGGGCGGCGGCGCGCCACCGGGCATGCGGGCGATCGAACATGAGCACTTCCTCTTTGCGGGAATCGAACGGTGAACGGGCGTTGCGGCCGGCGCCCTAGCGGCGCGGCTGGACCGAGGTGGCGATCTGGCGCACGGTGGCGCCCGGCGCTTCGCCGAGCGCGGTGACGAGATGGTCGTCGAGCTTCACGGAATAGCCGTTGAGGCCGCCCTGCTGCGACGGGCCCATTGTGGCAATTGCGGGAGGCATGGGCTCCACGAACACGCTGATCGCGACCAGGCCGTCGGAAAATACCAGATGGGCGACCGGATCGGGCTTGCCGTACACCTTGCGGAAGCCTTCCATGATCTTGGCGAACCCGGGTGGAATGCGCGCGACTGTCCATCCAGTGTCCTGCGGCTTCACCTCGCCGCCCGTGCCCTGGCGCACCTGCCAGTCGGCCGGCGTGACCGGCCACGACGGCTCGACGAGCGCACGGTCGATCTTCGCGTTGACGGTGAGATCGGTGAACGCGAACTGCTCGACCACCTCGCCGCGCTCGTCCAGGATGCGCGCCTTGAGCAGTAGCCCGGTGGCCGCGTCCGACCAGAACCGATGCCCGTAGCGCAAGCCGTCGCGCGGCTCGAAGCTCACCACCTGCGCGGCATGGCCGCCCACCCGCTCACCGGTGACCAGCCGGAAGTCATAGAACTGCGCGAGCGAGCGCTGCTGCTCGGCGGACAGGGACGGGAACGCGTTGCGAAACGTGCGCGCCTCGACTTTCATGAGCTTGACGTCGGGGTAGTAGTAGCGGACATCCGAACCGGAGCGCACGACCTCGCGCGCCGGCCCGTCGAGGCTCACGAGTTTCTCGAGCTCGGTGCCGTTGTCGTTGAGGTGCGCAAGCCGGGAGGTTTCCACGCGCGCGCCGATCTGGTAGACGATCGTGCCCACGTAGTTGAGCTGCCGGGCGGCCTGCGCGGCGCGCGCCAGCCATTGGGCGGGATCTTCGGCGCGCGCGACCGGCGCGAGCGCCATCAGCAGGAGCGCGGCCGGCGCGAGCCGGCCGGCCAGGCGGTAGCGTTGCAACAGCGGTTGCCGCATCGGGGGTGCGGCGTTCAGGGACGAACGTCGCCGCTTTGCACCGCCGCCGCGCGCATGTAGGGACCGACGTACTGCAGCGCGCCGCCCGGCGAATACTCCTGGTGCGCGAGCACGTAGTCGGACGGCACGGTGGCGGCCGGACGGACCTGCGCCGCCCGCACGCTGCCGGCCTCGCGCGCCTTCGCAATGGCCGCCGGAGCATCGTCGACCAGCGAGAAGGCGGTCCATCCGACGATGCCCGCCGCTGCGAGCGTAGCCGCCGCCGCCCAGCCCCACACGGCGGTCTGCTCGACCGGCGTGCGGCGCGGCGCGAGCACCGTGGGCTCGGCGGCGAGCCGCACCGCCAGGCCGCGCGGCAGCCCGCAGGGAACCGTGGCGCCCGACGCCTCGCCGCGCAGCGTGTCGCCGATCGCGTGGTAGCAGGTCCATGTGCGGTGCGCCTCGGGCTGCTTGAGCGCGGCCAGCACCGAAGCCAGCTCGGGGCCCTCCAGCTCGCCGTCCATGAGGCGCGAAATGTTCTCGTTCATCACCATCTCCGGTTGTCGTCGGTGCCGAGCAAGGGTCGCAGCTCGGCGGCGATCGCCTCGCGCGCCCGGAAGATCCGGGAACGCACGGTGCCGATCGGGCAGCTCATCACGTTGGCTATTTCCTCGTAGCTCAACCCTTCGATCTCGCGCAGCGTGATCGCCGTGCGCAGGTCGTCGGGCAATGCATCCATCGCGCGGTTCACCGTGGCGGCGATCTGCTTGCCCTGCAGCTCGCCCTCCGGCGTGGCGGAATCCCGCAACTGCTCCGCCTCCTCGAATCCCTCCGCTTCCTCGTGATCGAAGCCCGTGGACGTCGGCGCGCGGCGCCCCAGCGCGACCAGGTAGTTCTTCGCCGTGTTGATCGCAATGCGATACAGCCACGTGTAGAACGCACTGTCGCCCCGGAAGTTCGGCAGCGCGCGGTAGGCCTTGATGAAGGCTTCCTGCGTCACGTCCTCGACTTCCGCCGGGTCGCGCACGAGCCGGGACAGGAGTCGCCCCAGCTTGCGCTGGTACTTGGTCACCAGCAGCGCGAACGCGCGCTTATCACCCTGCTGCGCACGCACGACGAGCTGCTGATCGACTTCGCGATCACCCATCCGCGGGCCGTCCCTGATTCATGTCTTTGTTATGCCCGCCGAACGGAGGGCGCGGCGGCCGGCAGTGTAGCCAGACCAGAGCACTCAGCCCCGGTCCCGCTCGCGGCGCACGCTTGGAAGCAACAGACCATCGTCCTACAGCGAAGTTCACGCGTTGGAGGGCCGGCGCGACATGCCCGCTCACACTGCACCCGGTTTGTCCAGTACAACGATGCTGCGCACCTCGCCGAACGCCAGCCCCGCGTAGTTGTGCAGCGCATGGCGACCCCACGGCGCCAGCTCGGCCCGCGCGGCCTCGTCGAGGAGCCCGAGCTGGTCGAGCACGGCCACGATAGTGGGAAAGAGGCCGCGTCGGCGTCCGTCGGCGACCTTGATGGCGATGCCGACCCCTGCGCTGCGCACGCCGATGGCCTGGACCCCTTCGGCGCCGATCTTGGTGACCCAGTCGCCCCTTCCGGCACGCATCAACGCGAGGTCGCTGCGCCGCTCTCCCGAAACCATTTCTGGATGGCGCGTCATGGCGGCCGCCAGGCGCCGCGGTGCCGCACCGTAGTCGGGATCGTCCGCATCGACTGCAAGCCGAGCGAACGCGCGGGCAAGGGCTGCGAGCGGCACGGCGTAGTTCGGCGCCGAGCAGCCGTCCACGCCAGCGACCAGGCGCGCCTCGGGCGTTCCCGTAAACGTCGCCACGGCCGCCCGGATCGCCGCCTGGAGCGGATGCTCGTAGGCGAGGTAGTCGGCGGTCGAGGTGCCGCACTGGACGCACCAGGCGAGCATGCCGGCATGCTTGCCCGAGCAGTTGTGCTGGAGGGGCGAATACGGCGGCGGCGGGGGGACGCGCCCCACCGTTTTGTAATAGCCGGGCACTTGCGTTCCGCATTGAAGGTCGCGCCCGAGCATGCCCGCGCGGGCGAGCATGCCGGCAACCGCGTCGGCGTGGCGCGGCTCGCCCGAATGGCTGGCGCACAGGAGCGCGGTCTGGGGTTCGGTGAAGCCGAAGCGCTCGAGCCCCCCGCCGGCCACGAACGGCAGCGCCTGCAGGGGCTTTAGCGAGCTGCGCGTGAAGGTGAGCGCGTGCGGATCCCCGGCGCCCTGCAGCAACCGGCCGGCACGGTCGACGACGGCCACCGATCCGAAGTGAACCGATTCGACGATCCCGCCGCGGGTGACTTCGGCGATGGCGGCATGAGCGGGATGAGCGACGGCGGGCATCGATGGAGGGCTAAACCGCCATTATCGCGCCTGAGCGCGGGCGGCCTCCAGCGCGTCGCGCAGCTGGGCGAGCGCCCCGGGATCCTCGATCGTGGTCAGGTCGCCCGGGTCGCGGCCTTCGGCCAGCGCCTGGATGGACCGGCGGAGCAGCTTCCCGGAGCGCGTTTTCGGTAGCAGGGCGACGAAATGCACCCGCGCAGGCCGTGCGATGGCGCCCAGCTCGCGGTCTACCGTGTCCTGCACCTCCTGCTGCAAGGCGGCGGAGAGCGCCGGCGAGGCCGTCCGCGCCGCGTCCCGTGGGACCGCGAACGCCACGGGCACCTGCCCTTTCAACGGATCGGCCACGCCCACCACGGCGACTTCGGCGATGCCCGGATGTGCCTGCACGGCCTCCTCGATCTCGCGCGTGCCGATGCGGTGTCCGGCAACGTTGATGACGTCGTCGGTGCGGCCAAGGATGAAGTAATACCCGTCCGCGTCGCGCGTCGCCCAGTCGAACGTCGAGTACGCGGCGCTGCCCGGCAGCGTGCGGAAATAGGTCGACACGAACCGCTCGTCGTCGCCCCACACCGTGGTCATGCAGCCGGGCGGCAGCGGGGGCCGGATCGCCAGCACGCCTTTCTCGCCGTCGCCAACCGGCGCGCCGGTCGTCTCGTCCAGCAGCGCGACGTCGTAGCCGTACACGGCGAACGAAGGCGACCCGAACTTGCGTGGCGCATCGGCGACGCCCGGCTGCGCGGCGAGGATCGGCCAACCGGTCTCGGTCTGCCAGTAGTTGTCGACGATGGGGACGTGCAGCGCGTCGGCCGCCCAGCGCGCGGTGGGCTCGTCGAGCGGCTCGCCGGCCAGGAACAGGTAGCGCAGCCCCGACAGGTCGTGCCGCTGCATGTAGGCGACGTCCTGCTTCTTCAGCACGCGCATGGCCGTGGGCGACGTGAACATCGTGCGCACTCGGTGCGCCTCCACGATGCGCCACCACACCGCCGGATCCGGCCGGATGGGCAGTCCTTCATAGAGCACGGTCGTGGATCCGTTGAGGAGCGGCGCATAGACGATGTACGAGTGCCCGACCACCCAGCCGATGTCGCTGGTGGTGAACATCGTCTCGCCGGGGGCGACGCAGAAGATCCGGCGCATCGACGACGCGAGCGCCACGGCGTAGCCGCCCGTGTCGCGCTGGACGCCCTTCGGGGTGCCCGTGGTCCCCGACGTGTACAGGATGTACGACGGCGCGGACGATTCCAGCCACTCGCAGGGCACGCGGGCGTCGCGGTGCGTGTCGCGCAGCGCGGCATAGTCGATGTCGCGCCCGGGCGTGCGGCGCATCGCCGGGTCGAGTCCGCGATCGACGATCAGCACCCGGGCGGGAGGATGGCGCGCGAGCCGCAGCGCTTCGTCCACCAGGGGCTGGTACGGGATCGCCCTGCCGGCGCGCATGCCGGCGTCAGCGGTCACCAGCAGCACCGGGCGCGCGTCGTCGATGCGGGTCGCGCAGCTCGCTGCGGCGAAGCCGCCGAACACGACGGAATGGATCGCGCCGAGCCGCGTGCATGCGAGCATGGCGAAGACGGCCTCGGGCACCATCGGCATGTAGATCAGCACGCGGTCCCCGCGGCTCACGCCGAGCGCGCGAAACATGGCCGCAACGCGATTCACCTCGAGCCAGAGCTCCTGATAGCTGAACCTCGCTTCCGCGCCGGTCTCGCTCGACACGTACACGAGCGCGGGCTGGTCGCCGCGCGTGGCAAGGTGCCGGTCGACCGCGTTGTGGCACAGGTTGGTGCGGCCGCCGACGAACCAGCGCGCGAACGGCGGCCGTGTGTAGTCGAGCACCGCATCGAACGGGGCGTGCCAGTCGATCAGCGCGGCCTCGCGGCGCCAGAACGCGTCGCGCTCCGCCAGCGAGCGCCGGTGGAAGTCGTGCACGGCCTGCGCGGCATCCACGGGCATGGCCCCGGGCGCTAGGGGTGCGAGTCGGCGCCGATGCGCACGACGGTGCGGCCCCGCACCATCCCCTTGAGATACGCGTCGAAATGCGTGGGCAGCTCGTCGAAGTCGATCGTGCGCACCTGGTCGTGCACGCGGTCGGGGCGCCATTCGACGGCGAGCCGGTTCCACAGCGTCTGGCGCAGGTCCATCGGGCAATTCACGCTGTCCACACCGAGGAGCTGCACCCCGCGCAGGATGAACGGTGCGACGGAGGTCGCGAGCTTCATATCGGCCGCGAGGCCCACGGCCGCCACCCGGCCGGCGATCTTGGTCGTGGACAGCAGCCACGCCAGCATGTCGCCGCCGAGATTGTCGATCGCGCCCGACCAGGTCGCCTTGTCGAGCGCCTTGACCTTGCCGGTGTCCAGCGACTGGCGGAGCAGCACGTCGCTCGCGCCGATGTCGCGCAGGTAGGTCGACGCCTCCTGCTTGCCGGTGATCGCGACGACGGGATAGCCGAGCTTGGCGAGGATCTCGATCGCGACCGAGCCGACCCCGCCGGTGGCGCCGGTGACGGCCACGGGACCCTGCGCAGGATCGAGGCCGTTGTGCTGCATCAGGTGGATCGCAAGCGCGGCGGTGAAGCCCGCCGTACCGAGGGTCATCGCGTCGAAGGCGGTCATGCTCTCCGGCCGGCGCACCACCCAGTCGGCGGGCACGCGCACGAACTCGGCGTAGCCGCCGTCGTGCGCAACGCCCATCTCGTAGCCGGTGACGATGACCTTGTCGCCCTTCTTCCAGCGCGGGTCGTTCGACCGGTCGACCGTTCCCGCCATATCGATGCCGGCGACGGTCGGATATTTGCGCATGATGCGTCCTGCGCCTCCGTGCGACAGCGCATCCTTGTAGTTGATGGTCGAGTACTTGGTGCGGATGACCACGTCGCCCGGATCGAGGTCGTCCAGGCAAAGGTCCACGAAGCGGCTCGCGATCCGGCTGTCGTCCTGGAACGTGCGGTAGGCCTTGAACGTCTGCACGGGTGTCTCCTCCGATGGATGGGGCGGCGGTGCGAATCAGGCAGGCGCATCGGCCGGCGCCTCCTCGCACGTATGCGACAGGGCCATGTATTCACGCGTGCGCATTTCGACCAGGCGGCTCGCGGTGCGCGGATATTCCTGCGCATTCGGGCCCTGCGTGTAGAGCGCCTCGGCGGGCGCTTCGGCCGAAGCGACGAGCTTCACGCGATGATCGTACAGGATGTCCACCAGCCAGGTGAAGCGGCGCGCCTGGTCGGCGGTGTCCGCGTCCATGCGCGGCACGTCCGACAGCACCATCACGGCGAAGCGCCGGGCCAGCTCCAGGTAATCGCGCTGCGACCGGGGACCGTCGCACAGCGTCGCGAAATCGAACCAGACGACGCTGCCCGCCCGCCGCCGCGCCTCCAGCGGCCGGCCGTCGACGACGAGGTGCGGATCCTCGTCGTCGCCGCTGCGCATGCGCCCGAACGCGCGCGCAAGCAGCGCGTCGGCAGCGGGGCCGCCGGGAACGTGCCACGCCGGCACCTGCTCGAGCGCTCGCAGCCGATAGTCGACCCCGGCATCGAGCTCGACGACGTCGAGCCAACGCTCGATCAGCGCGATCGCAGGGAGGAAGCGCTCGCGCAGCAGGCCATTGGGCCACAGGCTGTCGGGACGATAGTTGGACGTCATCACGAAGACCACCCCGGCCTCGAACAGGGCCTCCAGCAGCCGGCCGAGGATCATGGCGTCGGCGATGTCGGATACGTGGAACTCGTCGAAGCAGACGAGCCGCCACCGCGAGGCGATGCCGCGGGCCACCTGCGCGAGCGGGTCCGGCTCGTCCTTGACCTGCGCGAGCGCCGCATGCACGTCGCGCATGAAGGCGTGGAAATGCACCCGGGTCTTACGCCGCAGCGGCACGGTGGCATAGAAGCTGTCCATGAGGAAGCTTTTGCCCCGACCGACGCCGCCGAAGAAATAGACGCCACGCGGCACCGGCGGCGGCGCGAACAGCCGCTTGATGCGCGAGCGACGCGCGAGGCGGAACTGCGCGAGCTCGTCCCACAGCTGCTGCAGCCGCTCGAGCGCGGCGGTCTGCGCATGATCGAGCGTGGAGTGACGTTGCTCGAGTAGCGGCTCGAGATAGCGGATCAGTGCGCCGTGGCGCCGCTCGAGCTGGCCGGGCTCGTCGACCAGCTCGCTCATGCGCTAGAAATTGAGCGCGCGGCCAAGCACGGCGAGCGAGGCTTCCTTGGTCGCCTCCGACAGCGACGGGTGGGCGTGGCAGATGCGCGCGAGGTCCTCGCTCGCCGCGCCGAATTCCATGGCGACGACACCCTCGGCGATCAGCTCGGACGCCGCCGGCCCGATGATGTGGACGCCGAGGATGCGGTCGGTCGCGGCGTCAGCCAGCACCTTCACGAAGCCGTTGGTGTCGCCGAGCGCCCGCGCGCGGCCGTTGGCGAGGAACGGAAACGTGCCCGCCTTGTACGCCACGCCCGCGGCCTTGAGCTGCTGCTCGTTCTGGCCCACCCACGCGATCTCCGGCGAGGTGTAGATCACCCACGGAACGGTGTTGAAATCGACGTGGCCGCGCTGGCCCGCGATGCGCTCGGCAACGGCCACGCCCTCCTCCTCGGCCTTGTGCGCGAGCATCGGTCCGCGCACGACGTCGCCGATGGCCCAGACGTTGGGCAGATTGGTGCGGCATTCGGCGTCGACGGCGACGAAGCCGCGCTCGTCCAGCGCGAGCCCGACACCCCCGGCGTTGAGGCCGCCGGTGAACGGCACCCGGCCGATCGAAACGATGAGCCGGTCGAACAGGGCGGTGCGCGGCTTCCCCGCGGCATCGTTCCAGGCCACCTTGACGTCGTCCTTGCCGACGTCGACCGACGTGATCGACACGCCGGTCTCGATCGCCAGGCCCTGCCGGGTGAAGAGCTTAAGCGCTTCCTTAGCGATGGCATCGTCGGCGGCGCCGAGGAAGGCGGGCAGCGCCTCCAGCACCGTGACGGCGGCACCCAGCCGCCGCCAGACGCTGCCCATCTCGAGCCCGATGACGCCCGCGCCGACCACGCCGAGCCGCTGCGGGACGACGGGAATCGCGAGCGCGCCCTCGTTGTCGAGCACGCGCACGTTGTCGACGGGCGTACCCGGCAGCGCGCGGGGCTTCGAGCCTGTCGCGATGATGACGTGCGTGGCACGGATCGCGGCGGCTCCCGATCCCTCGACTTTCAGGGTCCATGCGTCGCCAGACCGGCCAGCGAACGTCCCCCGGCCGTGAAAGAACGTCACGTGGTTCTTCTTGAACAGGTACAGGATGCCGTCGTTGTTCTGGCTGACCACCTTTTCCTTGCGCGCCAGCATGCGCGGCAGGTCGACGGAGAGGCCCTGGATGGCGATGCCATGGTCAGCGAAGGCGTGCCCGGCATGCTCGTAGTGCTCAGAGCTCTGCAGGAGCGCCTTGGACGGGATGCAGCCGACGTTCGTGCAGGTGCCGCCAGGCGCAGGCTTGCCGTTCGCGCGGCTCCAGTCGTCGATGCACGCGGTGGCGAAACCGAGCTGAGCCGCGCGGATCGCGGCGATGTACCCGCCGGGGCCCCCGCCCACCACTACGACGTCGAATCGATCGGCCATGCCGCTACAGCTCCAGCAGCAGGAGCGCGGGATCCTCGAGCGCCTCCTTGATCGCCACGAGCGACAGCACCGCCTCGCGGCCGTCGATGATGCGGTGGTCGTACGACTGCGCGAGGTAGTTCATCGGCCGGACCACCACTACGCCGTTCTCGACCACGGCGCGGTCCTTCGTCGCGTGCACGCCCAGGATGGCCGATTGCGGCGGATTGATGATCGGCGTGGAGAGCATGGAGCCGAAGACGCCGCCGTTGCTGATCGTGTAAGTCCCGCCGGTCAGCTCCTCGACGGTGAGCTTGCCTTCCTGCGCACGCTTGCCGAATTCGCCGATCTGCTTCTCGATCTCGGCGATGGACTTCTGGTCGGCGTCGCGCACGATCGGCACGACCAGTCCGCGCGGGCTGCCCACCGCGATGCCGATATCGTAGTAGCCGTGATAGACGATGTCGGTGCCGTCGATCGATGCGTTGACGAGCGGGTACTTCTTCAGCGCGTGCACCGCGGCCTTCACGAAGAACCCCATGAACCCGAGCTTGACGCCGTACTCCTTCTCGAAGCGCTCCTTGTAGCGGTTGCGCAGCTCGATCACGGGCGCCATGTTCACTTCGTTGAACGTCGTGAGGATCGCGGCGGTCGATTGCGATTGCACCAGGCGCTCGGCGACGCGCTGGCGCAGCCGCGACATCGGCACGCGTTGCTCGGGCCGAGCGCCGAGGGTGCCGGACTGCGGCGGCGTAGGGCGCGGTGGGGCCGCCGAAGGAGGTGGCGGCGCGGCCGGCGGGCGGGCGACCGGCGCCACCGCTGCGGGCGTCGCGGCCGCACCCGCCGGGGCCGACGACGCGCCGCCGGTCGCGGTCGCGGCAATCACGTCGCCCTTGGTAATGCGTCCGCCTCGGCCGGTGCCCTGCACCCCGGCCGGGTCGAGGCTCTGGTCGGCCATCATCTTGCGGGCAGCAGGCAATGCGGTCGCCGCGCCGGCTGCAGGGGGGGCCGCACCCGTCGCGGCGGGGGTGGCGACCGGCGCTGCACCGGACGCCGCCGCCGCGCCGCTCGTGGCGGTCGACGTGGCAGGTGCGGCGGCGGGTGCGGCGGCCGATGCGGCGGCGGGTGCGGCGGCCGATGCGGCGGCCGATGCGCCGCTCGTGGCGGTCGACGTGGCAGGTGCGGCGACAGGTGCGGACAGCGTGTCGCCCCCGGCCGGCGCCGCCTTCGCATCGGCGTCGATCACGGCGATGACGTCGTTCGACGTGACCGTCGCGCCATCGGGCCTGCGGATCTCCACGAGCACGCCGTCGGCCGGCGCCGGCAGCTCGAGCACGACCTTGTCGGTCTCGATATCGATCAGGTTCTCGTCGCGCTTGACCGGGTCGCCCGGCTTTTTGTGCCAACTCACGAGCGTCGCCTCCGCGACGGACTCGGGCAGCTGCGGGACCTTCACTTCGATTGTCATGACCACTCTCGGTTTGTCGGCCGGTCCGCGCGTCAGCGGGCGAGGAGCATGTTGCCCGAGCGCAGCCCGGACCCGAACGCGTCCTCGATCAGCTGCTTCTGCTCGACGTTATGGCGGGCCGCGTAGCCCACGGCGGGCGAGGCGGAAACGGGGCGGCCCGCATAAAAGAGGGCCATGCGCGGGTCGAGATCGGCGCGCAGGTAGAAGTTGAGCCGATACCAGGCACCCTGGTTCTGCGGCTCCTCCTGGCACCAGACCACTTCCTTGGCGTTCGGATAGCGCCCGATCTCCGTCTTGTACTCGTCGTGCGGGAACGGGTACTGCTGCTCGAGCCGCAGGATCGCGATTCCGTCGAGCTTGCGCTCGCGGCGGTACGCGAGCAGCTCGAAATAGACCTTGCCGGAACACACGACCACGCGCTTGACCTTCTTCGCGTCGAGCGCGTCGATCTCGCCGATGACGTTCTGGAACCGGCCGGTGGCCAGGTCTTCCATCGTCGAAACGGCCTCCTTGTGGCGCAGCAGGCTCTTCGGCGTGATCACGATGAGCGGCTTGCGCCACTGCCTGATCATCTGCCGGCGGAGCATGTGGAAGGTCTGCGCGGGCGTCGTGGGAACGATCACCTGCATGTTGTGCTGCGCGCACAGCTGCAGGTAGCGCTCCGGGCGCGCCGACGAGTGCTCGGGCCCCTGCCCCTCGTAGCCGTGCGGCAGGAACAGCACCAGATCGCAGATGCGGCCCCATTTCACCTCGCCGGCGCTGATGAACTGATCGATCACGACCTGCGCGCCGTTGGCGAAATCGCCGAACTGCGCTTCCCAGATGACGAGCTGGTTCGGCTCGGACGTCGTATAGCCGTACTCGAAGCCGAGCACCGCGTTCTCGGTGAGCACGGAATCGATGATCTCGAAGTCGGGCTGGTCGGCGCGGATGTGCTGCAGCGGGATCCAGGAGCCCGAGTCCCATTTCTCGCGGTTCTGGTCGTGCAGCACTGCGTGCCGGTGCGAGAAGGTACCGCGCCCGACGTCCTCCCCCGAGATGCGCACGCCATAGCTCTGGTCGAGCAGCGACGCGTAGGCAAGGATCTCGCCCATGCCCCAGTCGATCGGATGCGTCCCGGCGACCATGGCGCGCCGGTCGGCCAGAATCTTCTCGACGCGCGGGTGGACCTTGAAGTCGGACGGGACGGCCGTTGCCAGCTGGCCTAGCTCCGTCAGCCGCTTCATCGGCACGCTGGTGTCCGTGGGATCGGTCCAGTGCCGGTTCTTGTACGGCGACCAGTCGATGATGAACGGCGGCTTGTAGTTCGACAGCACCGTCGTGTTGGTGTGGTAGCCCTTGTCCATCGCCGCGCGGTACGTGGCGATCATGCCGTCGGCGTCCTCGGGGGTCACCGCGCCGGCAGCGGCCAGGCGGTCGGCGTAGAGCTTGCGCGTGCCCGGGTGCTGCGCGATTTTCTTGTACATCAACGGCTGCGTGATCATCGGCTCGTCAGCCTCGTTGTGGCCGAGCCGGCGGAAGCAGACGAGATCGATGAACACGTCCTTGTGGAAGCGTTGCCGGTAGTCGAGCGCGATCTCGGTCGCGAGCAGGCAGGCCTCGGGGTCGTCGCCGTTCACGTGGAGGATCGGCGCCTCGATCATCTTGGCAACGTCGGTGCAGTAGAGCGTGCCGCGCGTGTCGCGGGGATCGGAAGTCGTGAAGCCGATCTGGTTGTTGATGACGATGTGCACCGTTCCGCCGGTGTAGTAGCCGCGCGTCTGCGCCATGTTGAGGCATTCCTGCACCACCCCCTGCCCGGCGATCGCGGCGTCGCCGTGGATCAGCACCGGCAGCACCTGGTCGCCCTTTGTGTCCTTGCGGCGATGCTGACGCGCCCGCACGCTGCCCTCGACCACGCAATTGACGATCTCGAGGTGCGACGGGTTGAACGCCAGCGTGAGGTGCACCGGCCCCCCCGGCGTGGACACGTCCGACGAGAAGCCCTGGTGATACTTGACATCGCCGGCCGGCAGCTCCTGCGCGCCCTTGCCCTCGAACTCGGAGAACAGATCGCTGGGCATCTTGCCGAGCGTGTTCACCAGCACATTGAGGCGGGCGCGATGCGCCATGCCGAGCACCATCTCCTGCACGCCCGCGGCGCCCGCCCGGTTGATGAGCAGGTCGAGCATCGGGATGAGGGCTTCCGCGCCCTCGCCCGAAAAGCGCTTCTGCCCGACGTACTTGGTGTGCAGGTAGCGCTCGAGCGTCTCGGCGGCAGTGAGCCGCTCGAGGATGTGCCGGCGCTGCTCGGTGGTGTAGCTCGGCCGCGACAGAATGGGCTCCAGGCGCTCCTGGACGAAGCGCTTGGTCGGCGTGTCCGAGATGTACATGTACTCGGCCGCCAGCGTGTGCGTATAGGTATCCTGCAGCGCCGCGATGAGGTCGCGCAGGCGCATGCGCTGCGCGCCGGCCTTGAACGACCCGACGTCGAACTCGGTGTCGAGGTCGGCCTCGGTGAACCCATAGGTACGCAGGTCGAGGTCGGGGATGTACGGCGGCTCCTGGCGCTTGAGCGGGTCGAGATCCGCGTAGAGCATCCCGAGCGTGCGGTACTTGCTGATCAGCCGCAGCACCAGCACCTGCTTGTGCATCGTCGTGGAGTCGACCATGGCGCCGGCCAGGCGCCGGCTCCGCGCGAGCTCGCGAAAGCTCTCGACTACGGGACCGTGCGGCACATCACGCGCATCGCCCTTGATCGCGTCGAAGTAGGTGCGCCATTCGGCGTCGACGCTGGCCGCGTCGGCAAGGTAGCGCTCGTATAGCTCCTCGATGAACGGCGCGTTGCTGCCGAACAGGGTGCTGGTCGACTCGAGTTCCTTCATCGTGCCCATTGCTTCACCTCGCAGGCGGCGGCGCTGAGCGGCCGCCGCTTCGCTATGGATCGGGGCAACCGCCCCGCGGTGCAAACCGGGAGGGCGCGCGCCTCCCCCGTGAGCTCAGTGCCGCTCGGCCAGGGGCGTGACGGCGCGGCGCGGCGCGCCGACGTAGAGCTGCCGCGGCCGGCCGATCTTGTACTCTGGATCGGCGATCATCTCGTTCAGCTGGGCGATCCAGCCCACCGTGCGGGCCAGCGCGAAGATCGCCGTGAACAACGGGACCGGGATGCCGATGGCCTTCTGCACGATGCCGGAGTAGAAGTCGACGTTGGGGTAGAGCTTGCGCTCGACGAAATAGTCGTCTTCCAGCGCCACCTTCTCGAGCGCCATCGCGAGCTTGAACAGCGGGTCGTCGCCCAGGCCCAGCGCGCCGAGCACCTCGTAGCACGTCTCGCGCATCAGCTTCGCGCGCGGATCGTAGTTCTTGTACACCCGGTGGCCGAACCCCATCAGCCGCACGCTGGAATTCTTGTCCTTGGCGCGCGCCACGAACTCGCCGAGCTTCGCGACCCCGCCTTGCGCCTGGATCTCGTAGAGCATGTTGAGCGCCGCCTCGTTGGCGCCGCCGTGCGCAGGCCCCCACAGGCAGGCGACGCCCGCGGCGATGGCCGCGAACGGATTCGTTCCCGACGACGCGCACAGGCGCACGGTGGAAGTGGACGCGTTCTGCTCGTGGTCGGCATGCAGGATGAAGATGCGGTCGAGCGCGCGCACGAGCACATCGTTGACCTTGTAGTCCTCGCACGGCGTCGCGAACATCATGCGCATGAAATTCGCCGCGTACGACAGCTCGTTGCGCGGATAGATGTAGGGCTGGCCGATCGTGTACTTGTAGGCCATCGCCACCAGGGTCGGCAGCTTGGCGATCAGGCGGATGGCGGAGATGTCGCGCTGGTGCGGGTCGTGCAGGTTCATCGAGTCGGGGTAGAACGCCGACAGCGCGCCGACCAGGCCGGTCATCACCGCCATCGGGTGAGCATCGCGCCGGAAGCCGCGCAGGAAGAACTGCATCTGCTCGTTGACCATGGTGTGGTTGGTCACGCGCGACACGAAGTCGTCGCGCTGGGGCGGCGTGGGCAGCTCGCCGTAGAGCAGCAGGTAGCACGTCTCGAGGTAGTCGCACTTGACCGCCAGCTCCTCGATCGGATAGCCGCGGTACAGGAGCTCGCCCTTGTCGCCGTCGATGTACGTGATCGCCGAGCGGCACGCGGCCGTCGACATGAAGCCCGGGTCGTAGGTGAACTGGTCGGTCTTCGCGTAGAGCGTGCGAATGTCCACGACGTCGGGTCCAATCGTCCCCGACAGCAGTGGGAACTTGACCGGCGCCTTGTCGCTGCCGTAGGTCAGCGTCGCGCTGCGATCCGGCGCGGCTTCCCTGGGCGCGGCGGCGGCTTCCTTGGACGCCGCGGCGGCTTCCTTGGACGCCGCGGCGGCTTCCTTGGGCGCCGCGGCGGCTTGGGCCGCGGGTGCGGTGGGCGTGTCGAGGGGCAGGTTCATGCGCGTAGCTCCAGGAGCAGGCGTTGAAGTTCGAGAGGCGCGGGGGCCGCACCGCACAGCAGGTCCCACAGATCGCCGTCCGGCAGGTCGAGCAGCCGGTCGAGCGCGGCGGCGTCCGCCTCGCAGAAGCGCTCGCCACGCCGTTCGAGGAACCTGGCGAGGACGAGGTCGTTCTCCAGCATGCCACGGCGGCAGCGCCAGCGCAGCCGCGCGATGCGTGTGGCGTCGAGCGGGGCCGCGGGGTCGCCCCCGCCCGCGCTCCGTGGGAGCGGGGTCGGCGCGGTACCGGCCTGGATGAAAGACGCGTCCATGCTCAGGTCACGCGCCTGACCATGAGGTCCTTGATCTTCTCGATCGCGCGGGTGGGGTTGAGGCCCTTCGGGCAGACGTCGACGCAATTCATGATCGTGTGGCAGCGGAACAGCCGGTACGGATCCTCGAGGTTGTCGAGCCGTTCGTTGAGCGCGGTGTCGCGGCTGTCGGCGATGAAGCGGTAGGCCTGCAGGAGGGCGGCCGGCCCGGCAAACTTGTCCGGGTTCCACCAGAACGACGGGCAGGCGGTGGAGCAGCATGCGCACAGGATGCATTCCCATACGCCCTCGAGCTCCTCGCGCTCGGCGGGGCTTTGCAGCCGCTCCTTCTCAGGCGGCGGCGTGTCGTTGACCAGGTAGGGCTGCACCGAGTGGTACTGGTGGAAGAACTGGCTCATGTCCACGATGAGGTCGCGGATCACCGGCAGGCCCGGCAGCGGACGCAGCTCGACGGGCTCCTTCAGCTCCTTCAGGTTGGTGATGCACGCGAGGCCGTTGCGGCCGTTGATGTTCATCGCGTCGGACCCGCAAACGCCTTCCCGGCAGCTGCGCCGGAACGCGAGCGTGTCATCCACCGCCTTCACCCGGATAAGGGCGTCGAGCAGCATGCGATCGTGCGGGTCGAGCGCGACGTCGTATTCCTTGAGCCACGGCTTGGCGTCCTGCTCCGGGTCGTAGCGGTAGATGCGGAATTTCATGGGCTAATAGGTGCGCGCCTTGGGTGGAAACGACTCGACCGTGAGGGGCTTCAGCGTGACCGGCTTGTAGGCGAGCCGGTTGCCCTCGCGGTACCACAGCGTGTGCTTGAGCCACTCCACGTCGTCGCGCAGCGGGAAGTCGCTGCGCGCCTGGGCACCGCGCGATTCGCAGCGCGCCTGTGCGGACACCACGGTCGCCTTCGCGGTCTCGATCAGGTTGTCGAGCTCGAGCGCCTCCACCCGCGCGGTGTTGAACGTCCGGCTCTTGTCCTTGACCTCCACGCGCAGGCAGCGCTGCTCGAGCTCCATTACCTTGGCGACGCCTTCGGTCAGCAGCGTGTCGTTGCGGAACACGCCGCAGTGCGCCTGCATCGTGTTGCGCAGGTCCGCGGATACGCTGGCGACCGTCTCGCCGCCGGTCGACGTGTCGATGCGGGCCAGGCGTGCGCGCGCCGGGTCGGCCGCATCCTCGGGCAGGTCCTTGTGCGACTGGGCCGTCAGGTTGCGACCGGCGATGAAGTTGCCCACGGCGCGGCCGAACACGAGCAGGTCGAGCAGCGAATTGGTGCCGAGGCGGTTCGCCCCGTGAACGGACACGCATGCGCATTCGCCGACCGCATATAGCCCTTCGATCACGGCGCTCGAGCCGTCGCCCGCGCCGGCCGACCCCGGTGCCACGACCTGTCCATGCACATTGGTGGGGATGCCGCCCATCATGTAGTGGATCGTCGGCACCACCGGGATCGATTCCTTGATGGGGTCGACGTTGGCGAACTTGATGGCGATCTCGCGGATCGACGGCAGCCGCTTGTTGATCACCTCCGGGCCGAGGTGGTCGAGCTTCAGCAGCACGTAGTCCTTGTTGGGACCGCAGCCGCGTCCTTCCTTGATCTCCTGGTCCATCGAACGCGAGACGACGTCCCGCGACGCCAAGTCCTTGAGGTTGGGCGCGTAGCGCTCCATGAACCGCTCGCCGTCGCAATTGAGCAGGATGCCGCCCTCGCCGCGCACGCCCTCGGTAATGAGCACGCCAGCGCCCGCCACGCCGGTCGGATGGAATTGCCAGAACTCCATGTCCTCGAGCGGCACGCCGGCGCGCGCGGCCATCCCGAGGCCATCGCCCGTGTTGATGAATGCATTGGTCGACGCCGCGAAGATGCGCCCGGCTCCGCCGGTCGCGAAGATGGTGGCCTTGGCCTGCAGCACCATCACCTGGCCGGTCTCCATCTCCAGCGCGACCACGCCGAGCACGTCGCCGTCGGCGTCGCGCACCAGGTCGAGCGCCATCCATTCGACGAAGAACTGCGTGCGCGCCTGCACGTTGCGCTGGTAGAGCGTGTGCAGCATCGCATGGCCGGTGCGGTCGGCAGCGGCGCACGAGCGCTGCACTGGCTTTTCGCCGAAGTTGGCCGAGTGACCGCCGAACGGCCGCTGGTAGACGGTCCCGTCGGCGTTGCGGTCGAACGGCATGCCGTAGTGCTCGAGCTCGTAGACCACCTCGGGCGCCATCCGGCACATGAACTCGATCGCGTCCTGGTCACCGAGCCAGTCGGAGCCCTTGATGGTGTCGTACATGTGCCAGAGCCAGTGGTCCTCGCCCATGTTGCCGAGCGCAGCACCGATGCCGCCCTGCGCGGCAACGGTATGCGAGCGCGTGGGGAACACCTTCGACAGCACCGCCACCGACAGCCCTGCCTCCGCCAGGCGCAGCGCCGCGCGCATGCCCGCACCGCCCGCACCGACGATGACCGCATCGAAACGGCGCACGCCCTCGCCCCTCATCCCCGCACTCCCCACAGGATCTCGATGCCCCAGCCCGCGTAGCCGACCAGGGTGCAGATGACCAGCGCCTGCAACAGCAGCCGCACGCCGG
The DNA here is from genome assembly GCA_038239945.1 of Burkholderiales bacterium. Classification (GTDB taxonomy): domain Bacteria; phylum Pseudomonadota; class Gammaproteobacteria; order Burkholderiales; family Casimicrobiaceae; genus VBCG01. The sequence continues at coordinate 71,155 of JBBSEG010000011.1, read as the reverse complement.
TGGGCTTCACGTAGTCCATCAGGATGTTTCGCACGCCGACCCACGCGTGGTAGTACACCGCCACCAGGAACAGGAAGGACGCGATGCGGAACGCCGGGTGGTCGAACGTCGCCCGCCACGCCGGGTAGTCGAGTCCGCCGTGCCAGACCAGCAGAGCAAGGAGGAGCGCGGTGTACAGCACGATCACCACGGCGGTGATGCGTTGCGAGAGCCAGTCGCGCAGGCCGTAGTGGGCGCCGACGGCCAGCTTGGCGGTCACCACAGCCGCGCCCCGATGGCGATTGTCAGCACGATCCCCAGGACCAGCGAGACGGCGGCCGACTGGCGGGCGCTCGCGAGCTCGAGCCCGATGTGCAGGTCGGCCAGCAAATGGCGCACGCCAGCGATCAAGTGATGAAGATAGGCCCACAGGAGCCCGATCAGCGCGAGCTTGGCGAGCGGTTGGGAGAACGCGCCCGTCACTCGCGCGTGGCCCTCGGGCGAGACGAGGCTGGCCTCGAGCGCCCACAGCGCGAGCGGCAGGCCGACGAGAAACAGGAGCGCGCCGCTGATCCGGTGCAGGATCGAAACCACGGCCGGGATCGGCTGCCGGATGGCCAGCAGGTCGAGGAAGACCGGGCGGGGCTTGACAACGGGACGCGGGACGAAGGCCATGGGGTGGTCAGCGGTGCCCGCGCAAAGCACTTTTTGTGCGTAGCAAGAAATTATAACGCCACCGCCTCCGTCCGCCCACCCGGCGGCGCAACCGCTAGCCGGGCGTGGCCCCGGCGCCGGCCTCAATGCAGATCGTTGAGGTAGTGATGGTGGCGCGTGGAGCACAGGCCGCGGCGCGCTTCCACCGGCCGGTCGGCGTAGGTGAACGCCACCCGGTCGACAGCGAGGAGCGCCGCGCCGGCCGGCACGCGCAGCAGGGCGGCGCTCGCCGGATCCGCCGCAACCGCACGCAGCTTCTCGCGCGCCTTCAGCATGCGCACGCCGAATTCGGTCTCGAAGAAGCCGTACATCGAGCCCTCGTAGGCTTCGCAGCGCGCCCGGGTGAGACCGCGGAAGAGACTGGCCGGCAGCGTGATCTCGTCGAGGACGGTCGGCGCGCCGCCGTAGATCAGCAGCCGCCGCAGGATCACCACCGCGTCGCCGGGACGCAGCGCGAGCGCGCGGGCGAGCTCGGCACTGGCGCGGCCGCGCCGCACGTCGAGCAGGCGGGTCGCCGGATACTCGTCGCGGCCGTCGTTGCTCCGGATGCGCAGGAAACGGAACCCCGACGCCTTTTCCTCGGTGTGCGTGGCGACGAAGGTGCCGCGGCCCTGCCGGCGCGTCACGAGGTTCTCCGCGGCCAGTGCGTCGATCGCCTTGCGCATGGTTCCCTGCGAGACGGCGAACCGGTCGGCAAGCTCGAATTCCGACGGAATGATCGTGCCGGGCGCCCATTCGCCACGCTCGAGCGCCTCCTCGAGCCGGCGCTTGATCTCGACGTAGAGGGGCCGGAAGGCGGGTTTGGGCGGTGTTGCGGAGGGTGGCTTGGGCATGGGCGCTGGGCACGGGACGTCCGACGACGGGCGCGGTCGCGCCACCCGGACGTATTGTCGCAAGTGCCGTGGATGGTAACCCGAATGTCTTATATAAGACTTGTTTGACAGCGTCGCGCCCGCCGCCTATCATGAGTGGCGGGCAGGGTGTCGCTCGTGCCGCAAGTGGCAGCCGATGGCCCTGGGCAACGCGTCGGGCCGGTCCTAAGCGCCTTCCGTGTCCGACAGGAGCTCGTGATGAAACCACCCGTCCGCGTCGCCGTCACCGGCGCCGCCGGCCAGATCGGCTACAGCCTGCTGTTCCGCATCGCGGCCGGCGACATGCTGGGACGCGACCAGCCGGTCATCCTCCAGCTGCTCGAGCTGCCGATCGACAAGGCGCAGGCGGCCCTCAAGGGCGTGATGATGGAGCTCGAGGATTGCGCCTTCCCGTTGCTCGCCGGCATGGAGGGCGCCGCCGAGGCGAAGGTCGCGTTCAAGGACGCCGAGGTGGCACTCCTGGTCGGCGCGCGACCGCGCGGCCCGGGCATGGAGCGCAAGGATCTGCTGCTCGAGAACGCGAAGATCTTCATCGAGCAGGGGAAGGCGCTCGACGCCGTCGCGGCGCGCGGCATCAAGGTGCTGGTGGTCGGCAATCCTGCGAACACCAACGCGTACATCGCGATGCAATCGGCGCCCTCGCTGCCCCGCGCGAGCTTCACCGCGATGCTGCGGCTCGACCACAACCGCGCGCTCTCCCAGCTTGCCGCGCGCAGCGGCCGCCCGGTCGCGTCGCTGCGCAAGTTGATCGTGTGGGGCAACCATTCGCCGACGATGTATCCGGATTACCGCTTCGCCACGGCTGACGGTGCGCCGCTGCAGGGGCTCATCGACGACGAGGAGTGGAATCGCAAGACGTTCATTCCCACCGTGGCCAAGCGCGGCGGCGCGATCATCGAGGCGCGCGGGCTGTCGTCGGCCGCCTCGGCGGCCAACGCCGCCGTCGACCATGTGCGCGACTGGATGCTCGGCAGCGGCGGCGAATGGGTCACCATGGGCATCCCCTCGGACGGCTCCTACGGCATTCCCGAGGGCATCCTGTACGGCATGCCGGTTCTCACCGAGCGCGGCGCCTACAAACTGGTGCGCGACCTGCCGATCGACGGGTTCTCGCGCGAGCGGATGGACGCCACCCTCAAGGAGCTCGAGGAGGAGCGCGCCGGCGTGGCGTCGCTGCTCGGCTGAGACGGCGAGTCGACCATGCGCGCGATCCCCACCCAGCGTTCCGGAATGCGTCCATGAGCGCCGGGCAGCGCTTCCGCGACGCGCTCGCGCGCGAGCGGCCGCTGCAGGTGCCGGGCGCGATCAACGCGTATCACGCCCTCCTCGCGCAGCGCAGCGGCTTCGAGGCGCTGTACCTGTCCGGCGGCGGCGTCGCAGCGGGCTCGCTCGGCCTGCCGGACCTCGGCATCAGCAACCTCGACGACGTGCTCACCGACGTGCGGCGCATCACCGACGTCACCCCGCTGCCGCTGCTGGTGGACGTCGACACCGGCTTCGGCGCCTCGGCGTTCAACATCGCGCGCACCGTGCGCTCGCTGATTAAGGCGGGCGCGGCGGCGATGCACATCGAGGACCAGGTCGGCGCGAAGCGCTGCGGCCACCGCCCGGGAAAGGAGCTCGTCTCGCAGCAGGAGATGGCCGACCGCATCAAGGCGGCCGTCGACGCCCGCACCGACCCCTCGTTCGTGGTGATGGCGCGTACCGACGCGCTGGCGGTCGAGGGCCTGGACGCCGCGCTTCGCCGCGCCCGGGCCTGCGTGGAAGCGGGCGCCGACATGATTTTCCCCGAGGCGATCACGGAGCTCGCGATGTACCGGACGTTCGCCGATGCCGTCGGCGTGCCGATCCTTGCGAACATCACCGAGTTCGGGCAGACGCCCCTCTTCACCGTCGACGAGCTGCGCTCCGCCGGCGTGGCCATTGCCCTCTATCCGCTGTCGGCGTTCCGCGCGATGAACCAGGCGGCGCTCTACGTCTACCACACGCTGCGCCGCGACGGCTCGCAGCGCGCCGCGGTTCCGTCGATGCAGACCCGCGCCGATCTCTACGACTTTCTCGGCTATCACGACTACGAGCAGCGGCTGGACCGCCTGTTCGCCGCGCACAAGGAGCGCGCATGACACCCGCGACGGCCGACGCCGCGCTGGCGGCCCCGAAGCCCAAGAAATCGGTGGCGCTGTCGGGCGTGACCGCAGGCAACACGGCCCTGTGCACCGTCGGCCGTACCGGCAACGACCTGCACTATCGAGGTTACGACATTCTCGACATGGCCGACCTCGCGCAGTTCGAGGAAATCGCCTACCTGCTCGTGCACGGCAAGCTGCCGAATGCCGCGGAGCTCGACGGCTACCAGCGCGGCCTGCGCGCGCAGCGCGGGTTGCCCAACCCGGTGCGTGCGGCGCTCGAGGCACTGCCGGCCGGCGCGCATCCGATGGACGTGATGCGCACGGGCTGCTCGGTGCTCGGCTGCACGCTGCCGGAGAAGGACGACCATGCCCTGCCGGGCGCACGCGACATCGCCGATCGCCTGATGGCGTCGTTCGGCTCGATGCTGCTCTATTGGTATCACTGGAGCCACAACGGCCGGCGCATCGAGGTCGAGACCGACGACGCGACGATCGGCGGGCACTTCCTGCACCTGCTGCACGGCCGGCCGCCCTCGGCCGATTGGGTGCGCGCCATGCATACGTCGCTCAACCTGTACGCGGAGCACGAGTTCAACGCCTCGACGTTCGCCGCGCGGGTGATCGCTGGAACCGGGTCGGACCTGTACTCGGCCATCACCGGGGCGATCGGCGCGCTGCGCGGGCCGAAGCACGGCGGCGCCAACGAGATGGCGTTCGACGTGCAGAACCGCTACGCCACGCCCGACGAAGCCGAGGCGGACGTGCGCCGCCGCGTGGAGGCGAGGCAGGTGATCATCGGCTTCGGCCATCCCGTCTACACGATCGCCGATCCGCGCAACCAGGTGATCAAGGACGTCGCGCGCCGGCTGTCGCAGGCCGCCGGCAACCTGCACCTCTACCGCATCGCCGAGCGGCTCGAGGCGGTGATGTGGGACGCCAAGCGGATGTTTCCGAACCTCGACTGGTTCTCCGCCGTGAGCTACCACATGATGGGCGTCCCCACCGGCATGTTCACGCCGCTGTTCGTGATCGCGCGCACGGCCGGGTGGTCCGCGCACGTGATCGAGCAACGCGAGGACGGCAAGATCATCCGCCCCTCTGCCAACTACACCGGGCCCGAGGATCGGCCGTTTGTCCCACTCAAGGAGCGACCATGACCATTCGTCCATCCCGCGCGCTCGCGCTGGCCGCGGCCGCCTCCGTCCTGCTGGTTGCGACGCTGCCGGCGCGCGGCGCCGACAATCCCTACGCCGACGCCTTCGTAAGCGAATATCGCTGCGCCGGCGATCGCGTGCTCGCGGTGTCCTATCCCGCGCCGCGCCATCGGGTGAGCATTCCGGTGCGCATCGGCTTCAACGGCGGCACGGTCGCGCTCACCCGCGCCGCGCCGGGCCGGGGCGTGCGCTGGACGAGCCGGGCCGACGACCTGGTGTGGACCACGCAGGGTCGTGACGCGACGCTCACGCGCGGCTCCGACGGCACCGTGCTGGTGGCCGGCTGCCGCGAGCAATAGCGACGGCAGCCGAGACGATGTCAGCCCCCATCTCCAACGTGCGGCCGGCGCCCGATGCGGTGCTCACCGACATCGCCGACTACGTCGCCAACTACACCATCGACAGCGCCGAGGCCTACCGCACCGCGCATTTGTGCCTGCTCGACACGCTTGGCTGCGGCTTCGAGGCGCTCGAGTACCCCGCCTGCACCAAGCTGCTCGGACCGGTCGTGCCCGGGACGATCGTCCCGAACGGCGCCCGCGTGCCGGGCACGCCGTTCCAGCTCGATCCGGTCCAGGCGGCGTTCAACCTCGGCACGATGATCCGCTGGCTCGACTTCAACGACACATGGCTCGCCGCCGAATGGGGGCATCCCTCCGATAACCTGGGTGGCATCCTCATGGCGGCCGACTGGCTGTCGCGCACGGCACTTGCGGAGGGCCGCGCGCCGCTCGTGATGCAGGACGTGCTCACCGCCATGATCAAGGCGCACGAGATCCAGGGCGTCCTCGCGCTCGAGAACAGCTTCAACCGCGTCGGCCTCGACCACGTCGTCCTGGTCAAGGTGGCATCGACCGCCGTGGTGGCCCGGATGCTCGGGCTCGACCGCGACGAGATCGTGAACGCGGTCTCGCTCGCGTGGGTCGACGGGCAGAGCCTGCGCACCTACCGGCACGCGCCCAACACGGGCTCGCGCAAGAGCTGGGCCGCCGGCGACGCGACCGCCCGCGCGGTGCGCCTGGCGCTCATCGCGCGTACCGGCGAGATGGGCTACCCGTCGGTGCTGTCGGCGAAGACGTGGGGCTTCTACGACGTGCTGTTCCGCGGCCAGCCGTTCCGCTTCCAGCGACCTTACGGCAGCTACGTGATGGAGCACGTGCTGTTCAAGATCAGCTTCCCGGCCGAGTTCCATGCGCAGACGGCCGTCGAGTGCGCGATGCAGCTTCATCCGCTCGTGCGCGACCGGCTGAGCGAAGTCGACCGGATCGTCATCCGCACCCACGAGTCGGCGCTGCGAATCATCGACAAGAAGGGGCCGCTCGACAACCCGGCCGACCGCGACCACTGCATCCAGTACATGGTGGCGGTGCCGCTGCTGTTCGGACGCCTCACGGCCGGCGACTACGAGGATGCCGTGGCGTCCGATCCGCGCATCGACCCCCTGCGCGACCGGATGGAATGCGTCGAGGACGAGCGCTTCTCGCGCGACTACCTCGACCCGGCGCAGCGCTCGATCGCCAATGGCATCACCGTGTTCTTCAACGACGGCACGCGCACGCAAGAGGTCGTCGTCGAGTATCCCATCGGCCATCGGCGCCGGCGCGCGGAAGGCACGCCGCTCCTGATCGAGAAATTCCGCACCAACCTCGCCCGGCGGTTCGCGGCGAAGCAGCAGCAGGCGATCCTCGACGCGGCGCTCGACGCGACGCGCCTGCGCGCGCTGCCGGTGCACGAGTTCGTCAACCTGATGGCCGGATGAAGCGCGTCCGCGCCGTGGAGATTCGCATGCCTCGATTCCCTTCGCTGGTCCTCGTCGCGGCGCTAGTCGCCCCGCTCGCGGCGTTTGGCCAGGACTACCCGAAGCTCCGGCCGGGCTCGTGGGAGCTCACGCGCAAGTCCGACCGCCCCGACGACAAGGGGCAGCGCACCACCATCTGCACGGACGAGTCGCTGCAGCGCGAGATGTGGGACATGGGTCTTGGCGCGGTCAAGGGCATGTGTAGCAAGACCGAGTTCAAGCTGTCGGGCAACAAGGGCAACGCCGATTTCGTCTGCAACCTGGGCAACACGACGATGCGCTCGAAGGCGGTGATGACGTTCAGCGGCGACACGGGCTATCGGACCGAGATCGACACCACCTACGAGCCGCCGCTGAACGGCCAGGCGCGGGCGCACTCGGTGCTCGAGTCGCGCTGGCTCGGCGCGTGCAAGCCGGGCCAGCAGCCCGGCGACATGCTGCTGCCAAACGGCCAGACCATCAACATGCGCAACGCGCTCGGCGGCGCCCGCAAGTAGGCCGCCATCCACCGGATCACGACGATGAGCCACAACCTGTTCGATTCGCGCAAGACCTTCACGCTTTCCAACGGCACCACGGGCACGTACTACGCGCTGGCCGCGCTCGAGGCGGCGGGGCTCGGCAAGATCACGCGCCTGCCGGTGTCCATCCGCATCGTGCTCGAGAGCGTGCTGCGCAACTGCGACGGCAGGAAGGTGGCGGAGGAGCACATCCGCGAGCTCGCCGCGTGGTCGCCCACCGCCGCGCGCACGGCGGAGATTCCGTTCGTGGTCGCGCGCGTGGTGCTGCAGGACTTCACCGGCGTGCCGTTGCTGGTCGACCTCGCCGCGATGCGGAACGTCGCCCGCGACCTCGCCAGGGACCCCAAGCGCATCGAGCCGCTGGTGCCGGTGGACCTCGTGGTCGACCACTCGGTGATGATCGACTACTACGGCTCGCCGCAGGCGCTCGATCTCAACATGAAGCTCGAGTTCGAGCGCAACGTCGAGCGCTACCAGTTCATGAAGTGGGGCATGCAGGCGTTCGACACGTTCAAGGTCGTGCCGCCGGGAATCGGCATCGTGCACCAGGTGAATCTCGAGTACCTGGCGCGCGGCGTGCACCAGAAGGACGGCGTCTACTACCCCGACACGCTCGTCGGAACCGACAGCCACACGACCATGATCAACGGCATCGGCGTGGTCGGATGGGGCGTGGGCGGCATCGAGGCGGAAGCCGGCATGCTGGGCCAGCCGCTGTACATTCTGACGCCCGACGTCGTCGGCGTGGAGCTGTCGGGGAAGCTGCCCGAGGGTGCCACCGCCACCGACCTCGTGCTGTCGGTGACCGAGCTCCTGCGCAAGGAGAAGGTGGTCGGCAAGTTCGTCGAGTTCTTCGGCGACGGCACGGCGACGCTCGCGGTGCCCGATCGCGCGACCATCGGCAACATGGCGCCCGAGTACGGCGCGACGATGGGCTTCTTCCCGGTGGACGAGGCCACGGTCGACTACCTGCGCGCCACCGGGCGCACCGATGTCGAGATCGACGCGTTCGAGGCGTACTTCCGCGCGCAGGGTCTGTTCGGCATTCCGCGCGCGGGCGACATCGACTACACGAACACCGTCAAGCTCGACCTCGCCTCGATCCGCCCCTCGGTGGCGGGACCGAAGCGGCCGCAGGATCGCATCGAGCTCGGCAGCCTGAAGAGCACGTTCACGTCGCTCTACTCCAAGACCGCGGCGGAGAATGGCTTCTCGAAGAAGGCGGCCGAGCTGCCGCGGCGCTTCCACGTGACGCTCACCACCGGCCGCGGCGCGGTCAGCGATGCTGCGCAGAAGCTTCCTGGCAACGGCCAGCCGCGCGACCTCGTCGAGATGGTCGACAACCGTCCGACGATGGACCGCATTGCCGTCAAGGCGTACGCCGCGGACGTGGGCTCGGGCGACATCCTGATTGCCGCGATCACGTCGTGCACGAACACCTCGAACCCGAGCGTGATGCTGGCCGCGGGGCTGCTCGCGAAGAAGGCCGTCGAGAAGGGCCTGACGGTGAAGCCGCACGTGAAGACGTCGCTCGCCCCCGGCTCGCGCGTGGTCACGGACTACCTGACGCGCACCGGCCTGCTGCCCTACCTCGAGCAGCTCGGCTTCGACGTGGCGGCGTATGGCTGCACCACGTGCATCGGCAACGCCGGCGACTTGGCGCCCGAGCTCAACGACGCGATCGTCACGAACGATCTCGTCTGCGCCGCGGTGCTCTCGGGCAATCGCAACTTCGAGGCCCGAATCCATCCCAACCTCAAGGCGAACTTCCTCGCCTCACCGCCGCTCGTGGTGGCCTACGCGATCGCCGGCACCGTGCTGAAGGACCTCACCACGGAGCCGCTCGGCCAGGGCAACGATGGACCGGTGTTCCTGCGCGACGTGTGGCCCTCGTCGCACGAGGTCGCGGCGCTTCTTGGTGCGGCACGCGATCCGGCGACGTTTCGCAGGCTCTACGGCGATCTCGCCAACACCAACCCGATGTGGATGGGCATCACCAGCGGCACCGGGCAGGTGTACGACTGGCCGCAGTCCACCTACATCGCCAAGCCGCCGTTCTTCGACGGCTTCAGCATGACGCCCGCCCCCACCGGCGACGTGCGCAACGCGCGGGCGCTCGGCATCTTCGGCGACTCGGTCACCACCGACCACATCTCGCCCGCCGGCTCGATCAAGCCCACCTCGCCGGCCGGCCTGTTCCTGCAGGAGAAGGACGTTTCCGTCGCGGGCTTCAACAGCTACGGCGCGCGGCGCGGCAACCACGAGGTCATGATGCGCGGCACGTTCGCCAATGTCCGCATCAAGAACCTGATGCTGCCGGTGAAGGACGACGGCTCGCGCATCGAGGGCGGCGTCACGCTGCACCAGCCGGGCGGCGAGCGCATGGCGATCTACGACGCGGCGATGCGCTACCAGCAGGAAGGCCTGCCGACCGTCGTGTTCGGCGGCGAGGAGTACGGCACTGGCAGCTCGCGCGACTGGGCCGCGAAGGGCACCCAGCTGCTGGGCGTGAAGGCCGTGATCGCGCGGAGCTTCGAGCGCATCCATCGCTCGAACCTCGTCGGGATGGGCGTGCTGCCGCTGCAGTTTCGCGCGGGCGATTCGGTCGAGTCGCTCGGCATCAAGGGTGACGAGTCGTTCGATATCCACGTTCCCGCGGACATCCAGCCGCAGCAGGAGCTCGTCCTGGTGGTCCGGCGCGGCGACGGCACGACGCGCGACGTGCCCGTGCTGTGCCGCATCGACACCCCCATCGAAGTGGACTACTACCGGCATGGCGGCATCCTGCCCTACGTGCTGCGCGACCTGATGCGGGCCGCGTAGGCGCGCCCCTCGGCGCCTGCCAGCCGATCGATGACCGGCGCGCACCTGGCGCTGCGGCACGCGCTGCCGATGTTCGTGCTCGCCGGGCTGTGCCTTGCATCGCTGGACGCGACCGCCAAGTACCTGGTCCGGGATCATCCGGTGCTGCTCGTGCTCTGGGCCCGGTACGCGGGCCAGATGGTGGCTGTCACGCCCTACGCGTGGCGGCGCGCCGGCGACGGCTTCTGGCGCACGGGGCGCCTGCGCATGCAGCTCCTGCGCTCGCTGTTCCTGGTCGGCGCCACGGCGACGTTTTTCACCGGGTTGCGCTACCTGCCGCTGGCCGAAGCCTCGGCGATCACGTTCATGGCGCCGATCCTCGTCGTCGCGCTCTCGCTGCCTGTGCTGGGCGAGCGGCCCACGCGGCCACGCGTGGTCGCGTCGGCGGCAGGCTTCCTCGGCATCCTGTTGCTGGTGCGTCCCGGCGCGCCGGCGCTGCAGCCGGCGGCGGGCTTGCTGGTGTGCGCGGCGCTGTGCAATGCGCTCTACCAGCTCTACACGCGCAAGCTGCGCGACGAGAACCCGCACACGATGCTGTTCTACAGCGCGCTCGTGGGCACGGTCCTGATCACCGCGGCGTTGCCCTTCGCGCTCGAGGCGTCCGTGATCACCGGCCGCGACGCGATCCTGCTCATGCTGAGCGGGGTGTTCGCCGGAGTGGGTCACGGCTTGCTGATCGCCGCGTTCGCGCGCGCGCCTGCCGCCCTGCTCGCGCCGTTCACGTACCTGCAGATCGCGTGGGCCGTGGTATTCGGCGTGGCCGTGTTCGGGCAGCATCCGGACGGCGCATCGGCGACCGGCATCGCCATCGTGATCGGCAGCGGTGTGCTGCTGGCCGTCTGGGAGCGCCGGCGCGCGCGGCTGCTCTAGGTGGCCCGCTGCGCTAAACTCAAGGCGGCCGCCCGGCTCACGGCGGCGTTGTTCCATCCGCTACGGAGCCGCCCATGCATGCCCGCAATTGCGTCCTGCTCGCCGCCGCCGCAAGCGCCCTACTGCTCGCGTCGTGCGATCGCCAATCGGCGAAGTCCCGCGAGGCCACCGACAAGGCGCGCGAATCCGCGTCCAAGGCCGGCGATGCGCTCAAGGATGCCGCCAAGGCGACCGCCGAAGCCGCGAAGGACGCCGCCAAGCAGTAGCGCGACGTGAAACAGCGCGGGGAGCGTCAGGCGACGGCTCGTCAGCGCCGCAGGGGCACGGCGGTGCGCAGCTTCTCCTGCACGCGCCCGAGGTTGATGGTGGCCGCCTTGTCACCGAGCTGGATCGCGCGCTGGTACATCGCCGCCGCCGTATGCAGGTCGGCCGGCACTGCTCGGCCGAACTCGTAGAAATAGGCGACGTTGTTCACCGCGTTCGCGTGGTTCTGGTCGGCCGCACGCCGGTAGAGCTCGAGCGCGCGCGCATCGTCCTGCGCCAGCCCCTGCCCGTTCGCATAGATGTAGCCGAGCTGGTTCTGCGCGTTCGGCTCGCCGCGGTCGGCGGCCCAGCGATACCAGTAGATCGCCTGGCCCATGTCGGTGGGAATGCCGCGGCCCGTGCGGTACAGGTTGCCGAGCGCGTTGCCCGCCAGCGCGATGCCCTCGTCGGCGGCGCGGCGATAGTAGTCGATCGCGCGGGGGATGTCGGACTGGCGCACCCCGCGGCCGGCCTCGAGCATGGAGCCGGCGTTGTACGCGCCGATCGCGTAGCCGTGGTCCGCCGAGCGAAAGTACCAGCCGAGCGCCCGCGCGTCGTCCTGCTTCGTGCCGCGGCCGTAGCCGAGGTGGAAGCCCATGCTGTTCTCGGCCAGCGCGTTGCCGTGCAGCGCGCCGCGCTCGACGAAGGCGAACGCCTTCGCGTCGTCCTTCTTCACCCCGAGTCCGTCGCGGTACATCCGGCCGAGGTAGAAGGCGGCGGCGCCGCTGCCCGCGCTGGCCGATTTCTCGAGCAACGGCTCGGCGTCGGCGTACTTGTTCTCGAGCATGAGCTTGAGGCCCTGCTCGAGGGCGTCGTGACCCGCGAGCGATTCGCTGCCGGCCCCCTGCTGCCGCGCGAGCAGGAAGCCGGTGCCGAACACGACCGCCGCGCCGAGCGCGAGCAGCACCGGCTTGGCGAGCAGCCATTGCTTCACGCGCGCCGCATCGGTTGCGGCCCGTCGCCGCAGGTCGACGTGCTGCGGCAGCACGAGCTTCGGACGCTCGACGATGTTGGTATCCTCGCCAGCGGCGGGCGCGTCGGCCTTCGGCCGCGCGCCCACGCGTTCAGCCAGCGCGCGGATCAGCTTGCGGAACTCCGGGTCGTCGACGTCGCCGCTCCACCCCACCAGGTTCGCGGTCTGGATGCCCCGGAAGCCGAGCGGAATATCGAGGCTCTCGATCTGCACCGGGACGAGCTTGTTGGCATTGCGCGCCACCGACGCCTCGTCGCGGACGAAATGCGACGTCAGGGCCGAGCGCGACCACACCACGATGACGCACTTGGCCGCGTTGAGCGCGTCCTCGATCGCCTTTTCCCACGAAGTCCCGGTCAGGATGCCCTCGCGGTCGCGCCACACGTCCCAGCCCTGCCCGGCCAGCACGTCGCGCAGGTGGACGGCCGTCGGCTCGTCCTCCCGCGCATAGCTGATGAAGATGTCGGCCATGCCGCTTGGTCAGCCCCGCGCAGGCGCGTGACGCGCGATCCAGCGCGTGAGCGGACGCCATTGGTCCCAGTCGAGCTCGCCGCGCGAGCGTGGCAGGTCGAACACCGACAGGCCGTCCCGCGCGCAGTGGACGTACACCTGCGTGTCGCGCAGGCTCGTCACGCGCGGAAAGTCCTGCGCCTTGGCGAAGTCGTCGAGCTCGCCGGCGGCGCGCGTTCGGGCGTCGACGCGCATCCCGACGAGCCCGATCGGCAGCGCGCCCTGGCGCACCGCCTTGTACTCGGCGAGCCCCGCCAGGAAATGCCCGGTGGCGGCCATGTCGAACACGGACGGGGAAACGGGGACGAGCAGGAGGTCGGCGCGCCGTACGGCATCGCGCAGCGCCTCGCCGCGCAGGCCGGCCGGGCTGTCGACCACGAGCCATTGCAGGTCGTCGTCGCCGCCCTTGCGACGCGCGTCGGTGCTCGCCGACCGCACGACGGGAAACAGCGCGGGACGCCGCTCGAGCCATTGGCTAGACGAGCGCTGGGGATCGTCGTCGGCGAGCGCGACCCGCTGGCGCTTGCCGGCCAGCCATCCCGCAAGGTTGGTCGCCAGCGTCGTCTTGCCGCTGCCGCCCTTCGGGTTGGCCACCAGGATCGTCTGCACCGCTCCTCCGCTGCGTCCGCCGCGAACGGCGTGGCCGCGAGTGTACGACGAGCGCGGACCGCATTGGAATCGGCCCGCCGGACGAGGGGCGGGACGCTAGAATGGGGCATGGATCCGACCCCTCCCGCTGTGCCCGTTGAAGCCGACCCCATGGCCGGCGGGAGCCCCGCGGCCGCGTCGGCAGTCGCGCGCGCGGGTTCCCGCGCTGCGAGCACGGCGTCGCGCGATCCGCGCAAGGCCGTGTTCGAGGCGAACAAGCTGCACAAGCGCCTGCGCCGGCTCGTCGGGCAGGCGATCGGTGACTTCGGCCTGATCGAGCCGGGCGATCGCGTGATGGTGTGCTTGTCGGGCGGCAAGGACAGCTACGGTATGCTCGACCTGCTGCTCTCGCTGCAGGCCCATGCGCCCGCGCCGTTCACGATCGTGGCGGTGAACCTCGACCAGAAGCAGCCCGGCTTCCCGGCCCACGTGCTCCCTGGCTACCTGGAGGCGCGCGGCGTTCCGTTCCAAATCGCCGAGCAGGACACCTACCGGGTGGTGAAGCGACTCATCCCGGAAGGCGCGACCATGTGCTCGCTGTGCTCGCGGCTGCGGCGTGGCGCGCTCTACCGGGTGGCCGGGGAGCTCGGCGCCACCAAGATCGCCCTCGGCCACCATCGCGACGACCTTCTCGCCACGTTCTTCCTCAACCTGTTCTTCGGGGGCAAGCTCAAGACGATGCCGCCCAAGCTCGTCTCCGACGACGGCCGGCATGTCGTGATCCGGCCGCTCGCGTACGTGCGCGAACGCGATCTCGCGCGCTATGCGGACGCCCGCGCGTTTCCGCTGATCCCGTGCACGCTGTGCGGCTCGCAGGAGAACCTGCAGCGCAAGCAGGTGGGCGCGATGCTGCGCGAATGGGAGCAGCGCCATCCCGGGCGCGTCGAGTCCATCTTCAACGCGTTGTGCAACGTGACGCCCAGCCACCTGCTCGACCGCCGCCTGCACGACTTCGCCGGCGTGCGCCCGACGCTGCACGCCGAGCCCGACGGCGACCTCGCGTTCGACCTGGAGATGCCGGCCATGGCCCTGCCGGGGCCGCTCGGCGCAGTTGCCGGCGCGACGTATCCGCTGGCCCGCGCCGGCGCGCCGTGACCTTGGGCCGCGCCGCCGCGACTCCTAGCGCACGCTCGTCCGATCCTGTCCGTACAGGAGCTTGCGCGCCGCGTCGTCGACCGCCGACGGCTGCACGTTGACCGTCTTGGCGAGCGCGTAGGCGCGCACCACCGCCGGCCGTGCGGCGATCGCGGCGCGCCAGCGCGCCAGATGCGGGAAGTGCGCGAGATCCTGCGACTGCCGCTCCGGGTTGATCCACGGATAGCTCGCCATGTCGGCGATCGAGTAATCGCCGGCGACGTATTCGCGATCCGCGAGGCGCTTGTCCAGCACCGCGTACAGGCGGCCCGACTCGCGCACGTAGCGGTCGATCGCGTACGGGATCTTCTCCGGCGCGCTGTGCGCGAAGTGGTGATTCTGGCCGTTCATCGGGCCCAGCCCGGCCATCTGCCAGAACAGCCACTGGATGCAGTCGAGCCGCGCGCGGGGGTCCGCCGGCACGAACCGCCCCACCTTGTCCGCGAGGTAGAGCAGGATGGCGCCCGACTCGAACATCCGCAGCGGGGCGCCGCCGTCCGCCGGGGAATGGTCGACGATGCCGGGGATGCGATTGTTGGGCGACACCGCGAGGAACTCGGGCGTGAACTGGTCGCCCTTGGCGATGTTGACCGGGATGAGCTTGTAGGACAGCCCCGCCTCTTCGAGGAAGATCGTGATCTTGTGGCCGTTCGGCGTGGTCCAGAAGTAGAGATCGATCATCAGTAGGTTCCCGGGTAGGCGCCGCCGTCGAGCAGGAGGTTCTGGCCGACCAGATAGCCCGCATGCACGCTGCACACGAACGCGCAGACGGCGCCGAACTCGGCGGCGGTGCCGAACCGGCCCGCCGGCACGTCGCGCGTCATCGCCGCGCGCACCACGGTGACGTCCTGGCCCGATTCGTCGGCGCGAAAGCGCATGCCCGCGCGCAGGCGATCGGTGTCGAACGGCCCCGGCAGCAGGTTGTTGATGGTGACCCCGCGCGGCGCGACCTTGCGCGCGAGACCTGCGACGAAGCCGGTCAGGCCCGAGCGCGCGCCGTTGGACAGCCCCAGCACGTCGATCGGTGCCTTCACGGCGCTCGAGGTGATGTTGACGATGCGGCCGAAGCCGCGGGTCATCATGCCGTCCACGGTGGCCTTGATGAGCTCAATGGGCGTGAGCATGTTGGCATCCAGCGCGCGAATCCACGCGGCGCGGTCCCAGTCGCGAAAGTCGCCGCGCGGCGGACCGCCCGCGTTGGTGACGAGGATGTCGGGGTCGGGGCACGCCTCCAGCACCGCGGCGCGGCCCTCCGGCGTGGTCACGTCGCAGGCGACGAAGTCGACCGGCCGATCGGCCGCCGCGCCGATCTCGCGTGCCGCGCGCTCGACGTCGGCCGCCGTCCGTGCACAGATGGTGACGTGCACGCCCTCGCGGGCCAGCGCCTCGGCGCAGCCGCGCCCAAGCCCACTGCTAGCGGCGCACACCAGCGCGCGGCGCCCATCGAGGCCGAGGTCCATGCGCCCGTTCAGGCCGTCGCCGGCAGCGGCGCCGCGCGACGCACGTTCACGACCGTTGCGATGGCGACCAGGTACAGCCCCGCCACCAGGAAGAACATCTCGCGGGCGAGGCCGTGATCGAGCATCAGGCCGAAGGCCACCGGGCCGAGCGTGGCGCCCAAGTCGAGGCCGGAGTAGACGAAGCCATACACCCGCCCGGCCGCGCCGCGCGGCGTGGCATTGCGCACGATCAGGTCACGCGATGGTCCGGTCGCGCCGATCATGAAGCCGACGCCGGCGAGCGCCGGCAGCGCGAGCGAGACCGCCACCGCGCCACCCGCTACCAGCGCGATCAGCGTCGCGCCGCCGAGCAGGCCCGCCGCCGCCACGCGATCGTGATGAGTGGTGCCGGCCGCAAGGAAGCCCCCGGCGACGATGCCCGCGGTGCCGCCCAGCAGGTAGGCCGTGACGGCCGAGGTCGCCACGGCGAGCGGGATGCCGAGCGCGCCGTTGAGGCCCGCCGGGAGGAACGTCTGGAGGCCGACGCCCGCCGCGGTCTGGAACGCGAAATACCCGAAGCACAGCAGGATGGCGGGTTGCACGAAGAGCTGCAGGCTGCCGCGCACCGTGTGGGCGTGCGCGTCGGCAGCGCGCTGCGACACGAAGTGCGCGCGTTGCGTGAAGAGGAGCCCGAGCACGATCAGCGCCGTGGCGCCCATGCAGGCCAGCGCCATGCGCCAGCCGAACGCGCTGCCGAGCCCGAAGCTGACGATGGGAGCGAGCGCGTAGCCGAGGTTGCCTCCCACCCCGTGCGTGGAATAGGCATGGCCGAGCCGGCGCGGCGCGACGCTCGCGTTGAGGATCGCGAAGTCGGCCGGGTGGAACACCCCGTTGCCCGCGCCGACCAGCGCGACGAACGGGAACAGCCAGTACGGATCGTGCGCGAACGATGCGAGGAGCGTGCCACCTCCCGCGAGCGCCATGCCGGCGAGCAGCACCGGACGCGCGCCCAGCCGATCGACGAGAAAGCCGGCCGTGAGCTGCATGCATGCGCTTGCGACGTAGAACACGGCGACCAGCGTTCCGAGTAGGGTCCACGACACGTCGAACTCGGCCCGCAGCAGCGGAAACAGCGGCGGCAGCGCGAGCTGGAGGAAGTGCGAGACGGCGTGGGCGGAGCCGACAAGGCCGATGACGCGCACGTCCCGGCGGAATGACTCGGCGGGAACGGTATCCAAGCGTGCGGGAAGAGAAGTAGAGTTTGAAAACAGCGGGCGTCCGCAGCGAAGCCCGGCACGCATCGTCACTATAGCGCACCCAGCGCGCGTCACCGAACGAACCGAACCAGCATGGCCGATGCGCCGTTCAACATGCGCCGCACCGAAGTCGTGTGCGCCGCGTGCGACGCGCACCTCGGCCACGTGTTCTCCGATGGCCCGGAAGCCACCGGCAGCACTACTGCATGAATTCGCCGTCGCTTAAGGTCGAGCCGAAACCCTTAACCGGCCAGCCGCCGCCCGGGTCGGCTGGCACCGCCTCGCCGCGTTGCCGACGAACGGCGTTGCCCGTTGCTATCGAAGTGATATCATTTAGATAACGCGTCGCTATCCGGCGCAGGGGAGAACGCCTCATGTCCAGCTTGCCGAGGACCGATACCGCGCACGTGGAGCGTCTCGCGGTCACCGGCAGCGGCTTTGTTGCACTCGGCCTCGGTCTCGCGCTTGTAGCGGGCGGTTCGGTCGTGCTGTGGGACGCGACGCACCCGTTCGACTGGGTGCGCCTGTTCGTCTCGATCGTCCTCGATCTCGCCGGCCTGCTGGTCCTCGCCGGCCTGTACACGCTGCAGCCCAACGAGGCGGGCATCATCCAGCTCTTCGGCGCGTACCGGGGCACTACGCGCGTGCCGGGGCTTCGCGCGACCAACCCGTTCTACACGCGCCGCAAGATGTCTCTGCGTGCCCGCAACCTCAACGGCGACCGGCTCAAGGTCAACGACAAGCGCGGCAACCCGATCGAGATCGCGGCGGTGGTCGTATGGCACGTCGACGACACCGCACGGGCCGCGTTCGACGTCGACGACTACGAGAATTTCGTCAAGGTGCAAAGCGAGGCCGCGGTGCGCCATCTCGCCTCGTCCTTCGCCTACGACCTCGGCGAAGCCCCCGAGGACAACCCGGAGCGCGAGCCCACGCTGCTCGAATCGGCCGACGTCGTGGCCCGCGCGCTGGTGGTCGAGCTGCAGGCGCGACTCGACCAGGCCGGCGTGGTGGTCGACGAGGCGCGCCTCATGCACCTTGCCTACGCTCCCGAGATCGCGCAGGTGATGCTGCGCCGCCAGCAGGCCGAGGCGATCATCGCCGCGCGCCGGAAGATCGTCCACGGCGCGGTGTCGATGGTGCAGATGGCGCTGACCGAGCTGTCCGCCCAGAAGGTCGTCGAGCTCGACGACGAGCGGCGCGCGGCGATGGTGTCGAACCTCATGACGGTGCTGTGCGCCGAGAGTGAAGTGCAGCCGGTGATCAACACCGGTACGCTCTACGGCGGTTGACCGCGGCAGTTGCGGTCGTCGCGCGCCCCGCCCTGCATTGGATCGACTGGAGGCAACATGGAACGCCTGCCGCTCCTGACGCTGTGCGCGACGATCATCGCCGCACTGACCGTGATCGCGGCCACCGCCGCCGACCTGCCGCCGGACGTGGCCGTGCACTTCGGCTGGCGCGGGACCGCCGAGCGCTTCGCGTCGCGCGAATCCTATGTCGGCCTGATGAGCGCGCTGGTGGTGCTCGAGCCGATGGTCCTCCTGGCCGCGCTCGTCGTGCTGCCGCGCATCGCGCCGCGGCTGGTCAACCTGCCCGGTCGCGACTACTGGATGGCACCGTCGCGCCGTGCCGCGACGATGCGCCGCCTCGCGCGGTTCGCGGCGGCGCTGGGCTGCCTGTCGGCCGTGTTCCTGGCGGCGGTTCACCTTCTGGTCGTGGACGCCAACACGCTTGCGCCCCCCGTGCTCCCGCTGCGGCCGTTCCTGGCGGTCGCGGCGGGATTCCTCGCCTCGATGGCCCTGTGGGCCGCGTTGCTGCGCCAGCGCTTCCGGGTGACGCGCTAGCAACCCGTGGCGGAACGCAAGGCCTACCTGCTGCGTCTCGACCCCGCCGTCTGGGTAGAGCTCGAGCGCCTCGCGCAGCATGAATTGCGCAGTGTGAATGCCCAGATCGAGTTCCTGCTCCGCGAGGGCCTGGCGCGGCGCGGGCATCGCGGCAAGGTGCCGGGCGCGACCGGCGGCGACGACCTTCCCCGCTCGGAAACCTGAAACGGCGCAGCGCTCAAGGCGCGGCGACCGCGAGCACGCGGGCGATGAACGCACCGGCCGCCTCGATCTCCTCGGCGACCGCCGAATGTTCCATCGGATAGTCGTGCCATTCGACGCGCCGGCCCGCGTTGATGAGTGCGTCGCGCGACGCCACGCCCCACGCGTGCTGGACCACTGGATCGCGCGTGCCGTGCGCCATGAAGATCGGCAGGTCGCGATTCGCAGCGCTCGCTTCCACCGCCAGGAGATGCGGACCGACGAGATAGGTCGACAGCGCGACTACGCCGGCGAGGCGCTGCGGATGGCGCAGGCCCGCGAACAGCGCCACCGCGCCGCCCTGCGAAAACCCCGCCAGCACGATGCGGTGCGGCATCACGCCGCGGGCGGCCTCGCGTCCGATCAGCGCGTCCACCTGCGCCTGCGACCGACGCACGCCGTCGACGTCGGCGCGCTCGGTGATATTCGCGGCGCGCACGTCGTACCACGCGCGCATCCGCACGCCCTGGTTGATGGTGACCGGCACAACCGGCGCGTGCGGGAACAGGAAGCGCACGCGCAGGAACGGCGGCAGCCCGAGTGTGGGCACCACCTCCGACCAGCCGCGGCCGTCGTCGCCCAGCCCGTGCAGCCACACGACGGCGGCGTCTGGCGCGGGACCGGTCTCGATCTCGATGGCGGGGAGCAGGTCGTCGGTCATGTCGCGGGGGTCAACTCTGTGGCAACCTAATCGGCAACTCGATTGGCAAATTCAGCGCCGCGAGATTCTAGCCGATGCCCGCCGGCTCAATCGCGCTGCGCGAGCCGTTCCGGGCGGTTGGCGTAGCTGTCGGGCGGGTGCGGACCGGGCTCGATGCGCACGTGGGCGACGGTGCCGGTGTACGCGCACACCCCGCTGCCGCCGTAGGCGGGCGTCACGTGCTGTCGGCGGTCGAGCCCGATGTCGAGCCCCTCGCCCACGCCGAGGCCGAGGATCGTCGTGGGCGACAGGTCGAGCGTCGCCGCCACGCTGCCATTCAGCCATAGCGCGCCCGCTCCGCGCCGCGCGCCCTGCGCGTGGTGCACAAGCGCAAAGCGGTTCTCGCCGTGCGCAAGCGGCAAGCGTTCCGCCGCGACACTGCCGCCCTGCCCGCCCCGGTAGACGAACGTCAGCGCATCGTCGCGCACGTACAGCGCCATGCCCGCGAGCGGGTCGCCGAGTGCGAACACCACGCCCGCGTCCCCTTCGCCGTAGTCGAACACGCATTCGAGCCGGTAGTCGCGATCGGCCACGAGCGGTGCGACCAGCGACAGCGCCTCCGTGCCCGCCCCCGGATGAAACGTGCGCGGCTGCGCCAGCTCGCGCTCGAGGAACGGCGGCACGGTGAGGGAGCGGCGCACGTCGCGGTTGTCCAGCGGATAGACGTAGTTCGCCTGCGCATCGGCATCGAACGCGGCCACCAGAGCTGCGAGCCGGTCCGGTCGGGTCGCAGCGAGGTCGCACGTCTCGGTGGCATCGGCGGCGAGGTCGAACAGGAGCCAGTTGTCCAGGTCCATCGGCCGGCCCGGCGGCTGCAGCGACACGATCTTCCAGCTGTCCTCGATGTAGCCGCGGTTGCCGGCGAGCTCGAAATGCTGGCGCGTGCGCGCTGCCGGCGCATCCGCCCGCTCGAGCAACGGCCTGGCGCTTACGCCGTCGAGCGGACGGGTGGCGAAGCCGTTGCACCGGTCGGGGTACGGCGCGCCGAGCACGTCGAGCACCGTCGGCACCACATCGGTGACATGCACCCACTGATGCCGGACCGCGCCGGCGCCAACGATTCCGGCGGGCCAATGCACCACCATCGGAACGCGGATGCCGCCGTTCATCGTGGTGGTCTTGTAGAGGCGGAACGGCGCAGACGAGACGTCGGTCCACCCCAGCGGATACGCGGGCCACGTCTGCGCGCTGCCGAGCCGGCCGCTGTCCATCATCTCGCGCACCCAGCGCGGATCTTCGCTCTTCACGAGGCGCTTCGACAGATTGTTCACGGCGCCGTCGACGCCGCCGATGCCGTTCGCGCCGTTGTCCGACGTGATCACGAGTAGCGTGTTGTCGAGACGTCCCAGCCTCTTCAGGCACGTCACGAGGCGGCCGACGTTCTGATCGGCGTTGTCGACCACGGCCGCGTAGAGCTCCATGAAGCGCGCGTGCAGGCCGCGCTGGCCGGCCTCCAGGTCGCCCCACGCCGGCACGCCGGGACTGCGCGCAGCGGCCGGCCAGTCGCGCTGGTGCAGTCCCAGCGCATGCTGGCGGGCGATGCGCGCCGCCCGCGTTGCGTCCCAACCCGCGTCGTACGCGCCCGCGTAGCGCGCGAGGTCGGCGGGCTTCGCGTGCAGCGGCGCATGCGGCGCGTTGAGCGGCAGATAAAGGAAGAATGGCTTGTCCGGCGCGGCTGACGCGTGCGCGGTGAGCCAGCGAATCGCGGTGTCGACGAAGTCGTCGGTGCAGTAGTAGCTCGCAGGATAGGCGTCGGTGTCGACGAGCGTGTTGTCCGACACAAGCTGCGCCGGCGCGAAATAGTGCGTCTCGCCACCGATGAACCCGTAGAAGCGGTCGAACCCGCGCTGCAGCGGCCACGCCGCGCGGTCGGCCGCCGGCGACACGTGGTAATCGGCGGTGTTGTGCCATTTGCCGATCGCATAGGTCGAGTAACCCGCGGCGCGCAGCAACTCGGCCAGCGTCGGCGCGTCGCGGCTGATCTCGCCTGCCTGGTAGCCCGGGTAGCCCGGCGTATTGAAGGTCAGCCATCCGCACCCGACCGCGTGCGGATTCTTGCCGGTCAGCAGCGCCGCACGCGCGGGTGTGCACATCGGCACGGTTGTGTAGTTCGAGCATCGCAGCCCCGCGGCCGCCAGCGCGTCGATGTGCGGCGTGCGGATCTCGGCGCCGAAGCAGCCGAAGTCGGAATAGCCGAGGTCGTCGAGCAGGATGACGACGACGTTGGGCGCGCCAGCGGGCGCCTCCTTCTGCGGCGGCCACCACGGAGTGGACTCGCGCAGCGTGCGGCCGATGGTGCCCGCGAAGCCGCGCGCGGGATCGCCCGATTCCAGTGTGGGATCGCCCGGCGAGTGACGCGGGGCCATCTCAATCCACCGCCACGCCCGCGTCCTTCACCACTTTCTTCCAGCGCGCCACGTCCTCGGCGAGAAATGTGCCGAACGCGGCCGCCGAATCGGGCTGCGCCGCGTCGACGCCCATCGCGTTGAGTCGCGCGACCACGTCGGGCGAGGCGAGCGCCTTGCCGATCTCCGCGTTCACGCGCTGCACGATGGAGGCGGGCGTGCCCCTGGGCATCGCGATGCCGAACCAGGTCGTCATCACGAGACCGGGCCAGCCGATCTCGACCACGCTCGGCACGTCCGGCAGATGCGCGTGGCGCCGGCGGTCGAGCACGGCCAGCGCTTTCAGGTTGCCGGCCTTCAGGTGCGGCTCGGCCAGGATGAGCCCGAGCGTCATGAACTGCACGCGCGCGGTGAGGAGGTCCGCGATGGCGCTCGGCTGGCCTTGGTAGCCGATCATCTCCATCGCGATCCCGGCATCGTGGGTGAACAGTTCGGTGGCAAGATGCACGACCGTGCCGCGCGCGGAGCCGGCGTACGACAGCGCGCCCGGACGTGCCTTCGCGTAGGCCACGAAGTCGTCGAGGGTGGCCACCGGCAGCGAGGCCGGCACGACGAAGAGGAACGGGCTCGTGCCCAGGAACGCGACCGGCTTGAAATCGCGCAGCGGGTCGTAGCGCAGGGTTGCCGGGCGCACGCTCGGCTGGATGGTCGTAGGCGGGCTCGCGGCCAGCCACGTGTAGCCGTCGGGCGGGGATTTCGCGACGAGCTCCGTGCCGATGTTGCCATCGGCGCCGGCCTTCACCTCGACGATGATCGGCTGGCCGAGCGCGGGCGCGATGCGCTCGGCGACCAGGCGGGCCACCACGTCGAGCTGTCCGCCCGCTGGGAACGGCACGACGAGATGGATCGGCTTGGCGGGCCACGGCGCCTGCGCCCCGGCGACCGACGCACCGAAGGCGAAGCCGAGGACCAAGCCGAGCACGGCGGGCCAGTGGAAGCGGCGTTGCATTGGACGATCTCCAGGCGGACAGGTAAGGTCGATCGGTGCGGCTTCAGCGCTGCAGCAGTCCCCAGCGCCCCACCGTGCGGCGCTCGATGGCGGTGAAGATGGTGCGGTCCATCACCACCCACAGCAGCCCGATCACGATCATGCCGAGGATGATGACCTCGGTGCGCTGCCATTGCACCGCCTCCATGGTCATGTACCCCAGCCCGCTGCTGCCGGCGATCATCTCCGCGGCGACCAGCGCACGCCAGCCGTACGCCATCGACGTGCGCACCCCGAGGAGGATCTGCACCAGCGCGCCGGGCAGGATGAGGTTCGTGAGCAGGCCGAGGCCGTGGCCGCCGTGGCTGCGCACCGCGCGGTGCAGCGACTGCGGGATCGACTGAACGCCGATCACCGTGTTGTACAGCGAGGCGAAGAAGATGGTGTTGGCGATCACGAACACCACCGAGCCGTTGCCGATGCCGAACCACACGATGGTGAGTGGCACCCACGCGATGCCCGCGATCGCCTGCAGGAACGACAGCACCGGGCGGAACAGTTGCGCGACGTGGCGGTTGAGCGCCATCGCGATGCCGAGGGGCACCGCCAGCGCCATTCCCACGACGAAACCGATGGCGAGGCGCGCAAGGCTCCCCAGCACGTTGCGCAGCAGCGAGCCGTCCAGCAACGACTCCCGCGCGAAGTCGAGCACCGTGCCGATCGACGGCAGCAGGTATGGCGGATAGGCGACGAGCAG
Source organism: Burkholderiales bacterium (assembly GCA_038239945.1). Classification (GTDB taxonomy): domain Bacteria; phylum Pseudomonadota; class Gammaproteobacteria; order Burkholderiales; family Casimicrobiaceae; genus VBCG01. The sequence continues at coordinate 47,056 of JBBSEG010000011.1, read as the reverse complement.
CGGAAGCAGCCACCAGGTGCCGAGGATCGCCACGAACGGCAGTGTGCCGAGGACGAGCGCCTCGCGCCGCGCCGGGCTCATCGGCGCTGCTCCGCGTCCACTGTGAGGCCCCAGCGCTGGATCGTCGCGCGCTCCAGCGGGCGCAGGTAGAACTGATCGATGCCGAGCCAGAGCAAACCCATGATGATCATGCCGACGATGGTGCGCGCGGTCTGCTGCGACTGCGTGCCCTCGAAGATCAGGTATCCGATGCCCGTCTTCGCGGCGATGATCTCGGCGAACACGAGGCCGCGGAAGGCGAAGCCGGCACCCACCCGGAGGCCGGTGATGATGCCGGGCAGCGCGCTCGGCAGGATCACCAGCCGAAGCACCTGGAACGACGACGCGCCGAGCGAGCGCACCGCGTTCACCAGGAGCTGCGGCGCGGTGCGCACGCCCAGCAGCGTGTTGTAGAGAACCGGGAAGAACACGACGTAGACGAGCGCGAGCAGGATCGTCTTCGGCCCGTACCCGAACCACACGACGAAGATCGGGATCCAGGCCACCTCGACGATGGCGAACAGGAACTTGAGCAGCGGCGACAGCGCGAGCGACGCGCGCCGGTTGAGCCCGATCAGCACGCCGCCCGCGATGCCCAGCGCGGCGCCGGTGGCGAGGCCGGCGAGATAGCGCTCCAGGCTGTCGGCGAGATACACCGGCAGGATGCCCTTGCGGATGAGGTCCCCGAACGCGCCGACGACATCGGTCGGCGCCGGGTAGAAGTACGGTCCGAGCCCGACCAGCGGCACCGAGACCTGCCACGCCGCCAGGAGGAGCAGCACCCCGGCGGTGCCCATCAGCGCCGGCCCGAGGCGTCGCCGGTGTGCCGGCGGCAGTGTCCGCGCGGCGGCGAGCGCCGCGCTCAAGCCCGCACCTTCACGGACCGCTCCACGGCACGATCGACGCGACCCAATAAGCGCGCGCGATGTCGCGCAGCGCCGCAGGCGCCACGTCCTTCATGTATACGGTGCGCTCGCGCACCTCCACCAGACGCCCCTGGTCCTGCAGCAGGAGCTGGTGGAAGCGCTCGGGCGCGAACGCAAGGGTGATCGCGTAGTCGCCGCGCGGCGGCAGCGGCGCGAGCGCGGCGAGCTTGTGCCGTTCGCCGAGCAGGCCCGCGGCCCCGTAGAGCAGGACCACCGCGGCGATCACCACGGACGCCAGCACGGGCAGGCGCAGCATCAGGCGCTGGCCGGGACGGGCGTGTCGGCGGGGACGCCGGTGCGCACGAGCTGCAGCAGCCGGTCACGGAGCAAGCCGAAGCGCGGGTCGGCGTTCAGTCCCGTCCAGGTGCGCTCGGCCTTGGTGAACGGGACCTCGACCGTGGCCCGGATGCGCCCGGGGCCGGACGTCATCACCGCCACGCGATCGCCCAGGAAGATCGCCTCCTCGACGCTGTGCGTGATGAACAGAACGGTGATCTCGGAGCGCGCCGCGATGCGCACGAGTTCCTCCTGCAGCACCATGCGCGTCTGCGCGTCGACGGCGGCGAAGGGCTCGTCCATGAGCATCACCTCGGGCGCGTTGGCGAGCGTGCGCGCGACCGCGACGCGCTGCTTCATGCCGCCGGACAGCTCGTGGGGATACTTGTGCTCCACGCCGTGCAGGTTGGCGACGGCCAGGAAGCGCCGCGCCACGACGTAGCGCTCGGCCTTCGCCATGCCGCGCAGCTTGAGGCCGAGCGCCGCGTTGTCCAGCACGGTCATCCACGGCAGCAGCGCGTATTCCTGGAACACGACCCCACGCTCGGCCCCCGGTCCCTTCACGATCGCGCCGTCCATGCGGATGCTGCCCGCGGCCGGCGCAATGAATCCGGCGATGGCGGAGAGCAGCGTGGATTTGCCGCAGCCGCTCGGCCCCACCACGCACATGAACTCGTTGCGGGCGACGTCGAGGTCGAGATGCTCCACCGCGCGGTGGGTAGCCCCGGACTCGGCGTTGACGTAGTCGAGCGTGAGGTCGGCGACGGCCAGCTTGACCGGGCGAGGCGCCACCTGCGGGCCTGGCGCTGCGCTCACAAGCCGAGCGCGCGATGCTCCGCGCATTGCAGGTGATGCCCCAGCGCCTGCGCCGCGCGCTCCGGGTCGCGCCTGCGCATCGCGTCGATCACCGCCAGGTGCTCCTCCATCGCGAGTGGCAGGTAGCGCGGCGAGCGCCCGTGGAGGCGGATCATCTTGATCTTGTCGAAGTTCTGCTGATGGGCGGTCATCATGATGCGGTTGCCGGTCGAGTCGACGATCAGGTCGTGCATCCCCCAGTCGACCTGCAGTGCGGCGTCGATCACCCGCACGTCGAGCTCCGTGCTGTCCTTCATCCGCTGCAGCATCTCGGTGGTGGCGCGCAGGAGCTCGTCGAGCGCGGCGTCGCTCGCCGCCGCCACGAAGCCACGCACCGCCGCGAGCTCGAGCACCGTGCGGAACTCGAACGCCTCATGGATCAGCGTGACGCCGATGTCGGCGATCTGGATCCCGCGCTGAGGGATGAGCCGCACCAGGTTCTCGCCCTCGAGGCGCTTCAGCGCTTCGCGCGTGGGGCCGAGCGGAATGTCGAGGAGCTCGCACAGCTCGCCCTGCGAGACGAATTGGCCGGGTACGAGGTTGCGCTTGAACAGCTCCGCCTTGAAGCGCTCGTAGGCGACTTCGCGCATCAGCGTCTTGGGCTTGGTCTTCTTCACGCGGTGCCTGGAGCTCCCGTCGGGGGGCGCCGCCGCCCCTTGCCAAACCGATCATAGCACCTTAGGATGCGACTGAGATATCACTCATAAGCTACACGTCACTCAATGGAGGATGCATTCATGCTTTGCACGGCTCGCATCGTGCGGACGGCCCTGGCGGGGCTCGCCGCGTTCCTTCTGTCGTTTCCGGTGGCGGCGCAGCAGCTCCACGTCGCAGTCACGTCCGCCGCCGAGAACGCGCCCTTCTTCGCCGCCGTCGAGCGCGGCACCTTCGCGAAGCTCGGCCTCGACCTTAAGGTGGACGTCATGCCGAGCGGGGTGGAGATCTCCAACGCGCTCGCGAGCAACACGGTCGACGTCGGCCTGTTCGGCACCTACCCGTTCCTCACCGCGGTGGCGCGCGGCGTGCCGGTGGTGCTCATCGGCCACACCTGGAACAATGCGCTCAACAACCCTCAGAGCGAGGTGCTGTCGGTCATCGCCCGGCCCGGCGCCGACGTTCCCGCCGGCGACCTCGCCAAGCTGAAGGGCAAGAAGATCGGCGTCACCCGCGGCGCCGGCGGCGAGCCCTACATCGCCGGGCTGCTGAAGCAGGTCGGACTGACCGTCGACGACGTCACTCTGGTCAACACCGCGCCGTCCAACATGGCGACCGCGCTGGCCAACAAGGATGCGGACGTGATCGCGTCGTGGGAGCCGTGGCCGAGCGCCGCGCTCACCAAGGTGCCCGGCGCCTACAAGGTGATCTACGGCGGCTGCCAGAGCTGCTACGACGCCGGCACCGTGGTCACCACCAAGGCCGCCATCGCCGAGAAGGCCAAGCTGCTCGAGTCGTTCATCCTGGGCTACGCGCAGGCGCAGGCCTGGACACGCGCCAACCGCGACGAGTCGGCGCGCATTTCGACCCGCTGGATTCCGGGCATGGACGCGGAGACCCTCACGCTCGCGCTCAAGTCGCTGCCGCTCGACGTGCGGCTGTCGAAGAACACGCTGGACGGCTTCCGGCAGTACAGCATTCCGCTCCTCGTGAGCCAGAAGCGCATTCCGCAGGCCTTCGACCCTGCCCCGTCGGTCGACAACCGCTTCGTCGCGGCGGCCGCGAAGACCGACCCTTCCGCCTTCGCCGACCTGAAGGAACTTCCCCCCGCACAGCGCCTGCCCTGACCGGCCACGCCCCCGCCACCCGATGAGCGCCCGCCCCCGCCGACCGAACCTGCTGTTCCTCTTCTCGGACCAGCACACGCAGCGGATCGCGGGTTGCTACGGCGGCCTCCCGGGCCTCACGCCGAACCTGGACCGGCTGGCCGCCGCCGGCGTGACGTTTGATCACGCCTACTGTCCGTCGCCGTTGTGCGTGCCGAGCCGCATGTCGATGCTCACGGCGCGCTATCCCTATGAGCAGGAGTGCTGGACCAACGACGATTACCTGCGCTCCGACGCCGCCACGTGGGCGCACGCCGCCGGCGCCGCTGGCTATCGCCCCGTGCTTGCCGGCCGCCTGCATTCCATGGGGCCCGACCAGCTGCACGGGTACGCCGAGCGCGTGGTGGGCGATCACAGCCCGAACTGGGGCGGCGTGCCGCGTCACGATCTCGGCGTGCTCGACAAGGCCAATGACCCGTGGCGCGAGAGCCTCGACCGCTCGGGCATCGGGCAGTCGGCCTATCAGGTCAAGGACCAGGAGACGGCCGCGGCGGCATGCGAGCACCTGCGCCATGTCGCCGAGGCCCGGCGTGCCGGCCGCGACGAGCCATTCTGCCTGACGGTCGGCTTCCTGCTGCCGCACCCGCCGTACGTCGCGTGGCGCGAAGACTACGAACGCTTCGCAGGCCGCGTGGCGCCCGCCGCGCATACCGAGCCGCCCGACGATCCGCATCCGTGGGAGGCGTGGTGGCGGGACAATCGCGCGATCGGCGACATCGACGCCGCCACCGCGTTGCGCGCGCGCACCGCCTACCATGCGCTGGTCCATCGCCTCGATGCGCTGGTGGGCGACGTGCTGAGCTGCCTCGCCGACGCGGGCCTCGACGACGACACGCTGGTCGTCTACAGCACCGACCACGGCGACCAGCTCGGCGAGCGCGGCCTGTGGTGGAAGCACACGCTCTACGAAGACTCGGTGAAGGTGCCGCTAGTGATGCGTTGGCCTGGCCGCATGCCGGCCGGAGAGCGTCGTGCGCAGGTGACGAGCCTGCTGGACGTCGCAGCGACGATGGTCGACGCGCTCGGCGGCCCCGCGCTGCCCCATGCGCGCGGCCGCAGCCTGCTCGCAGTCGCGCGCGATGCGCGGACCAACTGGGTGGACGAGACGTTCGTCGAGCATTGCACCGATTCCGTCCCGGCCTGGACCGGCGGGCGGGCGACGCAGCAGCGGATGATCCGCAGCGGCCGCTGGAAGCTCGTCTATCATCACGGCGACGCCCCGCAGCTCTTCGATCTCGATACCGACCCGCACGAGCGGGACGACCTGTCCGCGCAGCCCGTGCACGCGGCGCGGCGCGAGCGGCTGCTCGCGCGCGTGCTCGACGGCTGGCACCCCGACGCCATCGCCGCGCGCATCCGCGCCCGGCGGCAGGACAAGGACATCATCGATGCGTGGGCCCGCCACGTGGGCCCGCGCGACACGTTCCGCTGGAACCTGTTGCCCGAGCACAACCGGCTCGACCCCGTTCCCGGGTGAGCGCGCGTCCGCACATTGCGCCGCGGTCGCGGCCCCGGCTGGGCCTTGGCTGCGCCACACTGGGCACGCCGGCGCCGCAGCTCGACGACGCGGCGGCGCAGGACGTGATGACTGCCGCGTACGAGCGCGGCATTCGCTGCTTCGACGTCGCGCCCCTCTACGGCGGGGGCCTCGCCGAGGAGCGGCTCGGCCGTGCGCTCGCCGGACGCCCGCGCGAGGCCTACACCCTGTGCACCAAGACGGGCGTCACCCGTCCGTACGCGTCCACCGCACTGCCGCCTGGTGCCAGCCGCCGCCGCCAGTTCGATCGCTGGGATTTCAGCGCGGCCGCCACGCGCCTGTCGGTCGTGACGAGTCTCGCCCGGTTGCGCGTCGAGCGCCTCGACGTGGTGCACCTGCACGACACCGAGGATCACGCCGAAGCCTGTCTCGAGGCCTACGCCGAGCTCGCCCGCTTGCGCGACGCCGGGATGATCGGGGCGATCGGCATCGGCTCGAACGTGCCCGCGGCGGTTCGCGCGCTCCTCGATCGCGTGACCTTCACCGCCTTTCTCCTGGCGGGCGCGTATACGCTGCTCGATCAGTCAGGCCATGCGCTGCTCGACGTTGCCCACGCCCGCGGCATCCGCGTGGTGATCGGCGGCGTCTTCAATTCCGGGGTGCTCGCGCAGTGGCCGAGCCCGGCGGCCACGTTCGCCTACGCGCCGGCGGACGCGACGATCCGCTCGCGTACCGCGCGAATCGCCGCGGTGTGCGCTCGTCACGACGTGCCGCTCGCCGCGGCTGCGCTGCAGTTCGCCGCGGCGCATCCGGCGGTCGAGACGGTGCTGATCGGCCCGCGCACCGTGGCCGAGCTCGACGCCAACCTTGCCGCCTATGCCCACCCCATTCCCGCTGCGCTGTGGACCGCGCTGGCGGACGCGGAAGTCATACCGCGCCCGATGCCGCGGCTGGTCGGCGGGACCTGGGCAGCATGAGCGCGTCGGCGGGAGTCACCATAGGCGCCGGCGCTCACCAGGCGGTGATCGGCCGTACGCGCGCGGACTCGACGCCATGGTGGCCGCCGCGAACCGCGCCGGCTGCCGGCGCGCCCAACATCGTGCTGATCCTGATGGACGACATGGGGTGGTCGGACGTGGGTTGCTACGGTTCTGAGATCGACACACCGAACATCGACGCCCTGGCCGCACGGGAGCTGCGCCTGACGCACTACACGACCCACCCGCTGTGCCCGCCCGCCCGCGCGCGCTGCGCTGCTCACCGGCTGCAACGCGCACCCCGTGGGCAGCGGCTGGCTCGCGAACCATCCCGCGGGTTTTTGGGGTACGTCGGCGAGATTGCCCTGGACGCGGTGACGCTGCCGGAGACGCTGCGCGATGCCGGTTACGAGACGATCATGGTCGGCAAGTGGCACAACACACCCGTGGGGGACACCCTGCCCGGCGGCCCCAAGTACAACTGGCCGGCGCAACGCGGCTTCGACACGCTCTACGGCTTCATGGGCGGCGAGACGCACCATTGCTATCCCTCGCGCCTCATGCTGAACAATGTCGTGCTGCCCCTCGATAAGCACCCGCGGGATTACTACTCCGGCGACGACTGGATGGACCAGGGAGTCCGCTCGATCCACGCGCTGCGCGAGAGCCGGCCGGACAAGCCGTTCTTCCTGTACGTCGCGAACAACGCCATGCACTCGCCGTTGCAGGCCAAGGACTGCGACATGGCCAAGTATCGCGGCCGTTACGCCGGTGGCTGGAGTGCCGCGCGTGCCGCACGCCATCGCCGCCAGATCGACATGGGCCTCATTCCGCCCCAGACCCGGCTGCCGCCTTCCGCCCCCAACGCGCCGCACTGGGACCGGACGGATCCGCGCAACCGCGAGCTCTACGCGCGGCACATGGAAGCCTACGCCGGCATGCTGGACAACGCCGACCAGAACGTAGGCAAGCTGGTACGCTTTCTCGGATGGCTGGGCGAGCTCGACAACACCTTGATCCTGTTCTCGTCCGACAACGGCGGAACTGACGCCGGCGGCGAGCACGGCGCCAGCAACCTCAATCGCCTCTATGCCGGGTTGCCCGCGCGGCCGCCCGCCGACGAGCGAAAGACCGCGAGCCGGATCGGCGGCCCGCGCAGCGCGGCGCTGTATCCGGCGGCGTGGGGCGAGCTGTCGAACACGCCGTTCCCCAGCTTCAAGACGTACACCGGCGCCGGAGGCCGGCGCGTGACCATGATCGTTTCATGGCCGGACCGCTTGCCCGGCGGGGGCGCCATCCGACGCCAGTTCATGCACGTGACGGACGTCATGCCAACGGTGCTCGCGCTGGCAGGCGTCTCCCGCGTCGCGCAGCGCAACGGCGGGCCCTCACGAACCCTGGACGGCATGAACTGCGCGTCGATGCTGACCGACGACGCGCCGTCGCCGCGCCGAGAGCAGTACTACGAATGCTGGTCCAACCGGGCATTTTTTCGATACGGCTGGCTCGTGCGCTCGCTGCAGGTCCGCGGCCAGCCGGTCGACCTGCAAAACTGGACGCTGCACGACCTCGACCAGGACTTCCCCGAGTCCACCGACCTCGCCGCGCGGGCGCCGGAGAAGCTCGCGGAGCTGGTCGACGCATTCGATCGCGCGGCGTGGGCCAACGACGTCTATCCGCTCGACAACCGGACGCTGATGGATAAGTTCGTCGCTCGCGCACCAGCGGATGGCTACACGCTGCTTGCGTACGGCATCAACTTCACCGCCAACCCAGGTCTGTTTCGCACCGTTCCCTACGACGCGCAAAAGGATTTCGCTCCGGTTGCAGGCCTGATCCGGACACCGTCCGTGCTGATCGTGGCGGCCGACTCCCCCTTCAGGACGGTGGCGGACGTAGTCGCCCAGGCTCGCGCGAAGCCGGGCGTGCTGAGCTATTCGTCGGGTGGCAACGGCTCCATGGGCCACCTATGCGGGGAGCTCTTCAAGACCGGGTTCGGCATCGATGTCCTGCACACTCCCTACAAGGGGTCCCCCGAGGTGTTCACCTCGCCGCTGTCGAAGCAGACTGTCTATTCGCTGCCGGTGTTCAATTCCGCGCTGACGCAGATCAAGGCGGGCAGTTTCCGGGGCCTGGCGGTCACGTCTCCACGTCGCATGCCGCAGCTTCCCGAGGCGCCGACGATGCACGAGCTCCTGCCGACCGGCGGCTTCGATCTGGCGGCCGAGAACGGCATCGTCGCGCCGGCCGGCGTGCCGCCCGACATCATCGCCAAGCTCGCGTCGACCATCACCGGCATCCTGCGCGAGCCCGAGGTCGCCGACCGGTTGGTCGCGACGGGCTTCGAGATCGCCGCCCGCACGCCCGCGAAGCTCGGCGCGCGGATCGCGAAGAACCTCGCCAGATATGTCGAGGTGGTGCGCAAGGCTCACGCGCAAGGCGATTGAAGCCCTCGGTCGACTCCAGTCCACGGATGCCGACGACTGGAAGCCACCTCGATCCAACCCCACGGAGACTCGTCATGAAGCGCTCGCAGATCAACGCCGCCGTCGACCTTGCCCACCGCGCGCTCGAGGAGCACGGCATCCGGTTGCCCGCCTACGGGTACTGGTCCGCGGACGATTGGCGGAAGGCGGGCCCCGAGATGGGCCGCGTGACGCGCAACGCGCTGGGCTGGGCCGTGACCGACTTCGGCCAAAGCGATTTCGAGCGTATCGGCATCACGATGTTCGACCTGCGCAACGGCACTCCCGAGCGGCCTTCGGAGGGCACGCCGTACGCCGAGAAGGTGTTCGTGCTGCGCCAGGGCCAGCGGCTGCCCTATCACTTCCACTGGAACAAGATGGAGGACATCATCAGCCGCGCGGGCGGCACGCTGATGATCCAGCTCTACAACTCCGACGCGAACGAGGCGATGGACGAGGCGTCGCCGGGCGAGGTTTACATCGACGGCGTGCGCCACCCGTTCTCCGCCGGGCAGATCTTCGAGATCCCGCATGGGGCGAGCCTCACCATCGCGCCGCGCCTCTACCACCGCTTCTGGGCGAAGGACGACGCCGGCGTGCTGGTGGGCGGCGAGATCTCGACCATCTCCGTGCCCCGGACGGACAACCGCTTCGGCGGCAACGCGCGACGCTTCGTGCCCATCGAGGAGGACGAGCCGGCGCGCTGGCTGCTCAACGTCGACTATCCGAAGCTGCACGAAACGGCCTGACGTGCCCGGCCGCCTGCAGGACCGCGTCGCCATCGTCACCGGCGGCGCGGGCGGCATCGGCAGCGCGATCGCCATGGCGTTCGCCGCCGAGGGCGCGCGCGTGGTCGTCGCCGACCTCGACGCGGCCGCGGCGCAGCGCGCCGCTGCGGTTCTGGGCGAGGCCGCGCTCGCCGTCACGCTCGACGTCACCGAGGAGGCAGAGGTCGGCGCGGCGTTCGACGCGGTGCTCGCCCGCTACGGCCGCCTCGACATCCTGGTGAACAGTGCCGGCGTCATCCGCAAGGCGTACGTGAAGGACATGCCGGTCGCGCTATGGGACGAGGTGTTGGACGTCAACCTCAAGGCGACGTTCCTGTGCAGCAAGGCGGCGCTGCCGGCGCTGGTCGCCGGTGGCCGCGGCGGGCGCATCATCAACATCGCTTCCATCGCGGGCAAGGTGGGCGAGCCCACCGCCAGCGCCTACAGCGCCGCCAAGTTCGGCGTCATCGGCTTCACGCGCTCGCTGGCCCTCGAGGTCGCCGAGCATGGGATCCTCGTCAACGCGATCTGCCCGGGCCCGATCCCGACCGCCCTCGGCCGGCAGGGCTGGGAGGACGGCGCCGTGGTGCAAGGCGTCGGCCTCGAGACGGTGATGGCGCGGGTGAATTCGCGCTCGCCGCTCAAGCGCCTGGGCACGCCGGAGCAGGTCGCGCGCATGGCCGTGTTCATCGCCTCCGACGACTGCGATTTCACCACCGGGTCGGCGTTCAACGTCGACGGCGGCATCGTGATGACCTGACCTTCCGGAGGTGGGGGCTAAGGGCGTATCATTCGCGCGGGCGACCGGGGTCACAAGCACCGGAAACGCGCCAGCCGCGGAACCCTTCAGGGCTGCCGCGCGTCCCAAAGCCACGAGTTTTCGGAGCTCCACCATGCCTCCCGCTTCCGCCGGCAGCGCCGTCGCCCTGCGCGACATTTCCCTCGACGACAAGTACACGCTCGAATCGGGCCGTGTGTTCGTCACTGGGGTGCAGGCGCTGGTCCGCCTGCTGATGCTTCAGCGCCAGCGCGATCGCGCGGCGGGGCTCAACACCGGCGGCTTCGTCTCCGGCTACCGTGGCTCGCCGCTCGGCGGGCTCGACCAGGCGCTGTGGAAGGCGCGCAAGTTCCTCGACCGCGCCGACATCCGCTTCCAGCCGGGCCTCAACGAGGATCTGGCGGCGACGGCCGTGTGGGGCTCGCAGCAGGTCACGATGTATGAGGGCGCGAAGGTGGATGGCGTCTTCGCGATGTGGTACGGCAAGGGCCCCGGCGTGGACCGCTGCGGCGACGTGTTCAAGCACGCCAACTATGCCGGCACGTCGAAGCACGGCGGCGTGCTGGTGCTGGCCGGCGACGACCACGCGGCCAAGTCCTCGACCATCCCGCACCAGTCCGACCACCAGTTCTCGGCCGCGATGATGCCGGTGCTGTACCCGTCGTCGGTGCAGGAGATCATCGACCTCGGCCTGCACGGCTGGGCGATGAGCCGCTACTCGGGGTGCTGGGTGGGCTTCAAATGCGTCTCCGATACGGTCGAGAGCTCGGCCTCGGTGTCGATCGATCCCGCGCGCGTGAGCATGGTCATCCCGGACGACTTCCCGCTGCCGCCCGACGGCGTCTCGATCCGCTGGCCCGACGCGTTCCTCGCCACCGAGGCGCGCATGCAGGACTACAAGATCTACGCCGCGCTGCATTACGCGCGCGTCAACGAGCTCAACAAGATCGTCATCGACTCGCCGCATCCGCGCCTGGGGATCATCACCAGCGGCAAGAGCTATCTCGACGTGCGCCAGGCGCTCGACGACCTCGGGCTCGACGAGCGCGAGTGCGCGGAGCTCGGCATCCGCCTGTACAAGATCGCCATGCCGTGGCCGCTCGAGCCCGAGGGCGTGCGGCACTTCGCGGAGGGCCTCGAGGAGATCCTCGTGGTCGAGGAGAAGCGCCAGATCGTCGAGTACCAGCTCAAGGAGCAGCTGTACAACTGGCGCGACGACGTGCGGCCCCGCGTGGTCGGCAAGTTCGACGAGAAGGGCGAGTGGACGCGTCCGCACGGCGACTGGCTGCTGCCCGCCACCTCGGAGCTCACGCCCGCGATGATCGCCCGCGTGATCGCGCAGCGCATCGCCCGACTCGGGCTCACGCCGAGTACTGCCGACGCCGAGCAGATCGCCCGGCGCGTCGCCTGGATCAACGCAAAGGAAGCGGCGCTCGCCACCCCGCGCATCACGCTCGCGCGCCAGCCCTATTTCTGCTCCGGCTGTCCGCACAACACGTCCACCAACGTGCCCACCGGGAGCCGTGCCACGGCCGGCATCGGCTGCCACGTAATGTCGATCTGGATGGACCGCAGCACGTCGACGTTCACGCACATGGGCGGCGAAGGCGTGCCGTGGATCGGCCAGGCGCCGTTCACCGAGGAGAAGCACATCTTCGCCAACCTGGGCGACGGCACCTACTACCACAGCGGCATCCTGGCGATCCGCGCGTCGGTCGCCGCGAAGGTGAACATTACCTACAAGGTCCTGTACAACGACGCGGTCGCCATGACCGGCGGCCAGCCCATCGACGGCCCGCTCACCCCGCAGGACGTCGCGCGCCAATGCGCCGCCGAGGGCGTCACGCGCATCGTCGTGGTCAGCGACGAGCCGGACAAGTATCCGGCCGATTACTTCGCTTCCGGGATCGAGATCTTCCATCGCGACCGTCTGGACGAAGTGCAGCGCACGCTGCGCGACGTCGAAGGCACGTCGATCCTGCTCTACGACCAGACCTGCGCCGCCGAGAAGCGCCGCCGGCGCAAGCGCGGCACCTTCCCCGACCCGGCCAAGCGCGTGTTCATCAACGAGCTGGTGTGCGAAGGCTGCGGAGACTGCGGCGTGAAGTCGAACTGCGTCTCCGTCGCGCCGCTGGAGACCGAGTTCGGCCGCAAGCGGCAGATCGACCAGTCGTCATGCAACAAGGACTACTCCTGCGTCAACGGCTTCTGCCCGAGCTTCGTCACGGTCGAGGGCGGCCAGGTGCGCAAGCCGCCCAAGGCGGCCGCGGTGGATTTCTCCGGCCTGCCCGAGCCCGTGCGGCCGGGCACGGCCAAGCCGTACGGCATCCTGGTCACCGGCATCGGCGGCACCGGCGTGGTCACCATCGGCGCGCTGCTCGGTGTGGCCGCGCACCTCGAGGGCAAGGGCACCAGCGTGCTCGACATGACCGGCCTCGCGCAGAAGAACGGCGCGGTCGTGTCGCACGTGCGCATCGCCGATCATCCCGAGCAGCTCCACGCCACGCGCATCGCCGCGGGCGAGGCCGACTTCGTGCTGGCCTGCGACATCCTCACCGGCGTGGGCTACGAAGCGCTTGCCAAGATGCAGAAGGGCGTCACCAAAGCACTGGTGAACACCGCGCTGGTGATGCCCGCGCAGTTCACCCGCGAGCCCGACCTGCGCTTTCCGACGGGCTCGATGGAGCAGGAGATCAAGGACGCCGTGGGACCCGGCGAAGCCGAGTTCCTCGATGCGACGAAGCTCGCGACCGGCCTGATGGGCGACTCGATCGCCACCAATCTGTTCATGGTGGGCTACGCCTACCAGCGCGGACTGCTGCCGATCGGCGAAGCCGCGATCGTGAAGGCCATCGAGCTCAACGGTGCGGCAGTCGAGCCGAACAAGCAGAGCTTCAACTGGGGCCGGCTCGCGGCAGTCGACGGTCCGCGCGTCGCGGCGGCGGCGTTGCCGGCCGCGGCCCTGCCCGACTCGCAGCGTCTCTCGGGCTCGCTCGACGAGATGATTGCCCGGCGCGTGCAGTTCCTCACCGCGTACCAGGATGCCGCATATGCGAGGCGCTACAGCGACCTGGTGGCACGCGTCCGCGGCGCCGAAGCCGAGCGGCAGCCCGGCACCACGGAGCTCACCGAAGCCGTCGCGCGCTACTACTTCAAGCTGCTCGCGATCAAGGACGAGTACGAGGTCGCGCGGCTGTACGCCGAGACCGATTTCCTGGCCCGCGTGGCGGCCCAGTTCGAGGGCGACTACACGCTCCACTACTGGCTCGCCCCTCCGACCACGAACAAGGCCGATGCGACGACGGGCGAAGCACGCAAGTCGCGCTACGGCCCGTGGATGATGCCGGTGTTCCGCGTGCTCGCGAAGCTGCGCCGCCTGCGCGGCACAGCGCTTGACGTGTTCGGCCACAGCGCGGAGCGGAAAATGGAGCGCGGGCTCATCGCGCAGTACGAAGGCATCGTGGCCGAGATCCTCGGCGCCCTGTCGCCGGCCAACTACGCCACCGCGGTGGAGCTGGCTTCGGTCCCCGAGCACATCCGCGGCTACGGCCACGTGAAGGACCGGCACCTCGTGGTCGCGCGCGAACGCGAGGCGAAGCTGCTCGACCAGTTGCGCAACGGGCCCGCGCCCATGTTCCGCGACATTCCCATCACGGTCGTCGCCGTATGAAGCCATCGATGCCGATTCCGGCGCGCTGAGCGAAGCCTCGCACCTGGCCGACGCCGTCGCAGCACCCGCCCGCGACTGGTTCGCATCGCTCGGCTGGACCGCCTTTGCGTTCCAGGAAGCGGTGTGGTCCGCTTATGCGCGCGGCGAGTCGGGACTGATCCACGCGCCCACGGGGATGGGCAAGACCTACGCGGCTTGGCTCGGACCGCTGCTGGGCGGCCCGCGCGGCGAGCCGGGCGCGGCCCCGCCCTTCACCGTGCTGTGGCTCACGCCGTTGCGCGCGCTGGCGCAGGACACGGGACTCTCGCTCGCGCGCGCCGCGGACGCGCTCAACCCGCACTGGACCATCGGCGTGCGCACCGGCGACACGCCGTCGGGGGACAAGGCGCGCCAGGAGCGCAGGCTGCCGACCGCGCTGGTGACCACGCCCGAAAGCCTCACGCTGCTTCAGTCGCGCGCCGACTGGCGCGAGCGCTTCGCGCACGTGCAGGCCGTGATCGTGGACGAGTGGCACGAGCTCCTGTCATCCAAGCGCGGCGTGCAGGTCGAGCTCGCCCTCGCGCGTTTGCGCTCGATCCAGCCGGCGCTGCGCGTGTGGGGCTTGTCGGCCACGCTCGCAAATCTCGCGGAAGCGCTGGCGTGCCTGGTCGGCCCGGCGCGCGCCGCGCATGGTCGCGTGGTCGAGGGCATCGCTGCGAAGGAGATCCTGATCGACACCGCGCGCCCGCCCACGATCGAGCGCTTTCCATGGGGCGGGCACATCGGCACGAAGCTCCTGCCGCAGGTGGTGAAGGCCATCGAGAGCGCGCGCTCGACGCTGGTCTTCACCAACGTGCGCTCGGCCACCGAGATCTGGTACCAGGCGCTGCTCACGGCGCGGCCCGACTGGGCCGGCCAGATCGCGCTGCATCACGGCTCGCTCGAGCGCGAGGTGCGCGACTGGGTCGAGGAGGGCCTGCGCTCGCGCCGGTTGCGCGCCGTGGTGTGCACGTCGAGCCTTGACCTGGGTGTTGACTACACGCCGGTCGAGCAGGTGCTGCAGATCGGCAGCCCGAAGGGCGTGGCGCGGCTGTTGCAGCGGGCCGGACGCAGCGGCCACCAGCCGGGCGCGGTGTCCCGCATTACCGTCGTGCCCACGCAGGCGCTCGAGCTGGTCGAGGCCGCCGCCGCGCGCGAGGCCGCGCTCGAGCGCTCGATCGAGCCGCGCACGCCGCTCGTCGAGCCGCTCGACACGCTCGTGCAGCATCTCGTCACCGCCGCGCTGGGCGGCGGATTCCGGCCCCTGGAGCTGCTCGCCGAGGTTCGCACCACCCATGCCTACGCCGGGTTGAGCGAACCCGACTGGCAATGGGCGCTCGACTTCGTGGTACATGGCGGCGCGAGCCTCAACGCGTATCCGGAGTATCGGCGCGTCGTGCTGGGCGTCGACGGCATCGCGCACGTGCCCGACCGGCAGATCGCGCGCCGCCATCGCACGCAGATCGGCACGATCGTCTCCGATTCGAGCATCACCGTGCAGCTGCGCAACGGCCGCAAGCTGGGACATGTCGAGGAGTCGTTCATCGCCATGCTCTCGCCGGGCGACTGCTTCGTTTTCGCCGGTCGCGTGCTCGAGTTCCTGCGCGTGCGCGAGATGACGGCCTGGGTGAAGCCCGCGCCGTCGAAATCGCCGGTGATCACGCGCTGGATGGGCGCGAAGATGCCGCTGTCGAGCCTGCTGTCCGAGCGGACGCGCCGGCTGATCGCCGCCGCGCGGCACGGGCGCTACGAATCGCCGGAGCTCGAGCTCGTCCGGCCGCTGCTCGAGCTCCAGCGGCGCTGGTCCGCGCTCCCCGACGAGCGGGAATGGCTGTGCGAGCGCATTCGCTCGCGCGACGGCCACTACCTGTTTTTCTATCCGTTCGAGGGACGTCTTGCGCACCTGGGCCTGGCGACCCTGTTCAGCTATCGCCTGTCGAAGCTGCAACCGCGCAGCTTCAGCATCATGATGAACGACTACGGGTTCGGACTGGTGTCGCCCACTCCCGTCGAACTCGGTTTGCACGAGCTCGGCGTGCTGATGGCCGCACCGAATGTGGAGCGCGACATCCTCGCCGGGTTGAACGCCGCCGAGCTCGGCCGCCGCCAGTTCCGCGAGATCGCCCGCGTGGCGGGGCTGGTGTTCCAGGGCTATCCCGGGCAGCCGCAATCCAATCGCCAGCTCCAGGCCTCGAGCGGACTCCTGTGGGACGTGTTCAACGAGTACGACCCGGACAACCTGCTCCTGCGCCAGGCGACTCGCGAGGTGCTGGAGCGCCAGCTCGAGGCACCGCGGCTCGAGCGAGCGCTCGCGCGCATGCGGGGCTGCCGCGCCCTGCTGACCGATCCGACGCGTGCGACGCCCTTCTCGTTCTCGCTCATGGTCGAGATGTTCCGCGAGAAGCTCACGACCGAGGCTCTGGAGAGCCGGGTGGGGCGCATGGTGGCCGACCTCGAGGCGGCGGCGCGCAAGACGGCGTGACCTGCGCGGTCGTGCTCGCGTAACATCGCGGCCATTCCAACCGGACCGCACCCGCCCATGGCCTACACCGGCACACCCTTCGACCTTTCCGGCCACGTCGCGCTCGTCACGGGCGCGTATCGCGGGCTGGGCTTCGCGATCGCGCGAGGATTGGGCCTGGCCGGCGCGCGCGTGCTCCTGAACGCGCGGCGTGCCGAGGCCATTGCCGATTCGGCGCGCGCGCTGGCCGACGAAGGCCTGGCGGTCGGCACCTCGCTGTTCGACGTGACCGACGCCGAGGCGCTCGCCAAGGCAGTGAGCGCCATCGAGGCCGAGCATGGGCCGGTGACCATTCTCGTGAACAACGCCGGCATCCAGCGTCGCCATCCGCTCGTGGATTTTCCCGACGCCGACTGGGACGCGATCATCGCGACCAACCTCACTGGACCGTTCCGGCTGTCGAAGGCGGTGCTGCCCGGCATGATCGCGCAACGGCGCGGCAAGATCATCCATATCGCGTCGCTGATGAGCGAGCTCGGCCGCCCTACCGTGGTGCCGTATACCGCTTCGAAAGGCGGCATTCGCCAGCTCACGCGCGGCATGGCGGTGGAGCTCGCGCCGCACAACATCCAGGTGAACGCCATCGCGCCCGGCTACTTCGCCACCGAGCTCAACCGCGCGCTGCTCGACAACGCCGAGTTCGACGCGTGGGTGAAGAAGCGCACGCCCGCCGGACGCTGGGGTCAGCCGGCGGAGATCGCGGGGCTGGCGGTATTTCTCGCCTCGCGCGCCGCGGACTACGTCACCGGCCAGATGGTGACCATCGACGGCGGAATGAGCGTAGCGCTGTAGGTCGGCGCTGCAGGCGCGGGGGCTCGCGGGTGCTCGCGGTCGCGCTATCCGCGCCCGCCGCTCTCCGGCACGCTGTTGAGTTCCTCCAGCCACGCCGTGGCGTGCGCGTCGCTCGGCGCGCGGTAGTCGCCGCGCGGCGAGAGGGACCCGCCGGAGCCCACCTTCGGCGCATTCGGCATCGCGCTGCGCTTGAACTGCGAGTCGTGAAAGAAGCGCTGCAGGAACACGCCAAGCCAGCGCTTGATCGTCCCGATATCGTACGCATGCCGGTCGGCCTCGGCGATGCCGGGCCAGTAGCCGAGCGTCGCGTCGTGCCACGCCGACCACGCCATGAACGCCACCTTCGACGGTCGGTAGCCAAAGCGCAGCGTGTAATAGAGATGGAAGTCCTGCAGCTCGTACGGCCCGACGGCCGCCTCGGAGCTTTGCGCCGGCGCGTCGTCGTCCTCGCCGGGGACCAGCTCGGGGCTGATCGTCGAGGCCAGCACGTCGTCGAGCACGGCGCTTACCTCGCTGCCGAGCGCGCGCGATTCGGCCACCCAGCGGATCAGGTGCTGGATGAGCGTCTTGGGCACGCTGGCGTTCACGCCGTAGTGAGACATCTGGTCGCCCACCCCGTAGGTGCACCAACCGAGCGCGAACTCGCTCAAGTCGCCGGTGCCGATCACGAGCCCATGGCGCAGGTTCGCGAGCCGGAAGAGATGGCTCGTCCGCTCGCCGGCCTGCACGTTCTCGAAGGTGACATCGTATTGCGGCGTGCCCTCGGCGTAGGGATGCCCGATGTCCTTCAGCATCTGCATGCAGCTTGGCCGGATGTCGTTCGTCACCGCCTCGCATCCGAGCGCTGCGATCAGCCGCTCGGCCTGCCGCTGGCTGCGCGCCCGGGTCGCGAAGCCTGGCATCGTCACGCCGACGATATCGCCCGGCGGCCGCCCCATCACCTCCATCGCCTTCACGCACACCAGCAGCGCGTGCGCCGAGTCGAGCCCGCCGCTCACGCCGATCACGGCCTTCGCGCTGCCCGTGAAGCGCATGCGCGTCACCAGGCCCTGCACCTGGATGTCGAAGATCTCCCGGCAGCGCTCCTCGCGCGTCAGCGGATTCACGGGCACGTAGGGAAAGCGCTCGTAGCAGCGCTCGAGCAGCACCTGCCCGCCCGGCAGCTTCACATCCACGACGATGGTGCGGAACCGCTCGACCTGCGCGCGGAAGCGCTGTGCGCACTCGCCGAAGGTCCCCTGCCGGGCACGTTCCTGCACCAGGCGATCGAGGTCGACGTCGCCGACGACGAGCTGCGGCGAATCGCGGAAGCGCTCGGTTTCCACGAGCCGGTTGCCGTTCTCGTAGACAAGGCCGTGCCCGTCCCATGCGAGGTCGGTGGTCGATTCGCCGGCCCCGGCCGCGCTGTACGCATACGCCGCGAGGCAGCGCGCCGACTGGTTGCCCACCAGCTGCCGCCGGTAGTCGCCCTTCGCCGTGGTGATGTTGGAGGCGGAGAGATTGAGCAGCACCGTCGCGCCGGCCATCGCCGCGAACGACGACGGCGGCACCGGCACCCAGAGGTCCTCGCAGATCTCGACGTGGAACTTGAGCATCGGCTGCGCGGCGACCCGGAAGAGGAGGTCGGCGCCGAACGGAACCGCTTCCTGGTCGAGCAGCGCAACGGTCGTAAACCGCGCGTAATCCCCCGGCGCAAACTGGCGCAGCTCGTAGAACTCGCGGTAGTTGGGCAGGTAGGTCTTCGGCACCACGCCGAGGAGGTTGCCGTCGTGCAGCACCACCGCGCAGTTGAACAGGAGATCGTCGAAGCGCAGGGGGATGCCCACGGCCACGATCAGCGGCACTCCGCGCGACGCTGCGACGATCTGCGCGAGGGCGTCGCGGCACCCGTCGAGCAGCGCCTGCTGCTGGAAGAGATCGTCGCACGTGTACGCCGACAGGCCCAGCTCGGGGAACACCGCCGCGACAGCGCGCCGGTCGGCGGCCACCTTCATCAGCGCGATGGTCTGCGCGGCGTTGTGCGCCGGATCGGCGACGCGCAGCGTGGGCACCGCCACCGCGATGCGCGCGAAGCCGTGTCGATAGAGATTGAAGAAGCCGGCGGTGGCCATGAGCGAACGAGCGGGACGGTCGAGCTAGTCTAACGGGTACGCACCGGAGCCCGGCGACGTGGTGAACGGGCGAGCCACACGGGGGTCTAACCCCATCCCACCCCGAAGGACGTCGCCATGCCCTTCCAGCGCATCCTCGTTCCCATCGACGGCAGCGCCCCGTCGCTGCGCGGACTCGAGCACGCGATCGAGCTAGCGCGCCTGCTCCACGCACGCCTGTTCCTGCTGCACGTGCTCGAGCCGTCGCCGATGCCCGTGATGCCCGAGGCGATCGCCTACACGCCCGAGCTCGTCGACGACCTGCAGCGCGCGGGTGCCGACGTGCTCGCGCGGGCGGCGGAGCGCGTGACGGCCGCGGGCGCGACCTGCGAGACCCGCCTCGTCGATGCCACCGGCCCCGGCGTGCCCGCGGCGATCGTCGCCGAATCCGCGCGCATTCAGGCCGACCTGATCGTGCTCGGCACGCACGGCCGCAGCGGGCTGCGCCGCATGCTGCTCGGCAGCGCCGCGGAGACGGTCGTGCGGGAGGGCACCGCGCCGGTGCTGCTGGTCCGCGCCGGGTAACCCGCGTAGGCCGGTGTCGCGCGCGGGTGCCGGCCGGCGCGCGTCAGCTCACCGGCGCCGGCTTGCGGTCGAGCAGCCGGTAGAGCCAGGACAACCCGGCCGTGGTGCTTTGCACCGGACGGTACTCGCACCCGACGAAGCCCTCGTAGCGCAGCTCGTCGATCAGCCGGAACAGATAGGCGTAGTTGAGCTCGCCCACGTCGGGCTCGGTGCGCCCCGGCACGCCGGCGATCTGGATGTGACCGATGTGCGGCAGCCATTTACGCAGCTTGTGCGCGAGGTTCCCTTCCATGATCTGCGCGTGGTACAGGTCCATCTGCACCTTGAGGTTGGGCGCCCCGACCTCTGCGCGGATCGCATGGGCGTCGGCCTGGTAGGTGAGGAAATAGTGGGGGTTGTCGAGCGTGTTGAGCGGCTCGATCATGATCGCGATGCCCTGCTCCGCGGCCTCGCTGCACGCAAAGCGCAGGTTGCGGATGAACGTGCGGCGATGCCGATTCAGTAGATCGGCGTCGGCATTCGGTGGCAGCACGCCGGCCATCACGTGCAGGCGCGGACACGCGAGCGCCTTGGCGTAGCGGAGCGCCGTCACGAAGCCTGCGGCGAACTCGTGCTCGCGCTCGGGCAGCGACGCGATGCCCCGGTCGCCCATCTTCCAGTCGCCCGGCGGCGTATTGATCAATACCACGTCGAGCTTGTGCTCGCGCTGGCGGTCGGCGACGTCCTTCGGCTGGTATTCGTACGGGAACGCGAACTCGACGGCGCGAAAGCCCGCGTGCGCGGCCTCGCCGAAGCGGTCGAGGAACGGCGCCTCGGTGAACAGGAAGGACAGGTTCGCGGAGAACCGCGGCATGAAGCGCTCGGGTGATCGACGTCACGTGATCGATTGCGCGACCGTCGGCTAGAATCCTGCTTCGATTCTGCACTGGCGGCCGACCCCACGCAATGCCGTGCGCCCGGCAGTCACACGAATGTCGCAATTCTTCTCCGGCATGTCGCTGCACCCTTCAACGCCCTGGTCGCCCGAGTTGCCGCTCGCCTCGCAGGATCCGCCGACGAGCGGCACCGGCGTGCTCGCTGCCGCCCTCGCCGGCGAGCGCGTGGAGCTGCACGCCGATCGCGCACTGCATTGGCCGCATGCGCACACGCTGTTCGTCGCCGACGTGCATCTCGGCAAAGGCGCGGCGTTCCGTGCCGGCGGCGTGCCGCTGCCGCGCGGGGGCACCGCCGCCGACCTGTCCCGGCTCACCCGGCTGGTGGAGCGAACCGGGTCAACCCGCCTGGTCATCCTCGGCGACTTCCTGCACGCGAAGGCGGGTCGGGTGGACGCGCTGGACGCGCGCTTCGTCGCGTGGCGGCGCCAGCACGCGGCGCTGGAGATCACGCTGGTGCGCGGCAACCACGACGCGCGCGCCGGCGACCCGCCGCTCCACTGGGGCGTGCGATGCGTCGCCGATCCGCATGCATTGCCGCCCTTCATCGGTTGCCATCATCCGGCCACGCCGCCGTCGGGTTACGCGCTGTGCGGGCACCTTCATCCGGGCGTGCGCCTCCAT
Organism: Burkholderiales bacterium; assembly: GCA_038239945.1. Lineage (GTDB taxonomy): Bacteria > Pseudomonadota > Gammaproteobacteria > Burkholderiales > Casimicrobiaceae > VBCG01. The sequence goes on along the minus strand of JBBSEG010000011.1, from coordinate 25,444 downwards.
GGTCGCGGCGAGCAGACCGCCCGCCTGCCGTGCTTCGTGCTCGGCGCGCGGCGGGCCATCCTGCCGGCCTTCGGGCGCTTCACGGGCCTCGCCCTCGTCCAACCGGGGCACGACGACGTCCTGGTCGCGATCGCCGGAAACGGTCTCTTTGCCTTGGCGCGCAGGTTCGGCGCCTTCCCCTGAGCGGCCCGGCATGGGGTGTAACGCCAGCATCATCCGGCGGGGGACGAAACGGTGGATAACCGGTGGAAAATATCTGCATAACCCGGCCCGGCGACCGCACGAAACTGATTTTTCGACCGTTTATCGGGCCGTCGCAAGTGGATGAAATAGCGCTTGCACTCGGGCGGCGCAGCCACTATTCTTTGTGTTGAGTCCGGGCCATAAGCACTACATGTAGAGGTTTGGATCCACAGAACAAAATCCGGACGACCCGCCGCAACCCCGCGCCAGCCGCGGGTTTCGCGAGGGTTTGGGAGATTCGCCCGTGGCAGCGCAGCCGCGCGCATTTTGGGCGCAGCGTCCGGCCCTTTGAATCCGCCACTTCGGCCCCTGGCCGGCACCCGATCGAGCTTTCGAGGAGACCCCTTCATGCAAACCGCCACCGCCTCGTCCCCTCCGTCCCAGCCTCCCCGGGACCTGATGGTGGGTGAGCCCGGTAGCGCCGTGGGCACCAGCGCCGACCCCCGGTTCGCGCAGCACAAGGTGATTCGCCGCAACGGCTCGGTGGTGGGCTTCGAGCCCGCCAAGATCACCATCGCGATGACCAAGGCGTTCCTGGCGATCAACGGCGGCCAGGGCGCCGCCAGCGCGCGCATCCGCGATGAGGTCACCCGCCTCACCGACAGCGTGGTCGGCGCCCTGATGAAGCGCAAGCCCGAAGGCGGCGCCATCCACATCGAGGAAATCCAGGACCAGGTCGAGCTCGCGCTCATGCGCGGCGGCGAGCACGAGGTGGCGCGCGCCTACGTGCTGTACCGCGAGAAGCGGTCGCAGGAGCGCGCCGCGCAGAAGAAGAACGAGCCGAAGCGCGCCAACCCCGGCATAAATGTCATCGACAACGGCATTCGCAAGCTGCTCGATCTCGAGCGCCTCACCTCGCTCGTCAAGGCATCGTGCGAGGGGCTGGCGGGCGCCGAGCCGGCGCGCATCCTCAAGGCCACGCTGAAGGACCTGTACGACGGCGTGCCCATGGACGAGGTGCGCAAGGGCGTGGTGCTGTCGGCACGCACGATGATCGAGAAGGATCCCGCTTACTCGTACGTCACCGCGCGCCTGCTGCTCGACGGGCTGCGCTTCGAGGCGATGGGCGAGGAAGCCACGCAGGCGGAGATGGACGCGAGGTACGCCGAATACTTCCCGCAGTTCATCAAGCACGGCATCAAGATCGGCCTGCTGAACGAGTCGCTGCAGCAGTACGACCTGAAGGTGCTCGGGCAGGCGCTGGTCGCCACGCGCGATCTCCAGTTCGGCTATCTCGGCCTGCAAACGCTGTACGACCGCTACTTCCTGGTCGATCAGTATGCGCAGTTCGCCGGCGCCGGGCGCCGCTTCGAACTGCCGCAGTGCTTCTTCATGCGTGTCGCGATGGGCCTGGCGCTCAACGAGGTCGAGCGCGAGGCCCGCGCCATCGAGTTCTACAACGTCCTGTCCACGTTCGACTTCATGTCTAGCACGCCCACGCTTTTCAACGCGGGCACGCACCGCTCGCAGCTCTCCTCGTGCTACCTCACCACGGTGAGCGACGACCTCGACGGCATCTACGAGGCCATCAAGGAGAACGCGCTGCTGTCGAAGTTTGCCGGTGGCCTCGGCAACGACTGGACGAACGTGCGCGCGATGGGCTCGCACATCAAGGGTACGAACGGCAAGTCGCAGGGCGTGGTGCCGTTCCTGAAGGTGGTGAACGACACGGCGGTGGCAGTCAACCAGGGAGGAAAACGCAAGGGCGCCGTCTGCACCTACCTCGAGACCTGGCACCTCGACATCGAGGAGTTCCTCGAGCTGCGCAAGAACACCGGCGACGACCGGCGCCGCACGCACGACATGAACACGGCCAACTGGATTCCCGACCTGTTCATGAAGCGCGTGATGGAGGCCGGCGAGTGGACGCTCTTCTCGCCTTCCGACGTGCCCGACCTGCACGACAAGTTCGGCCACGACTTCGAGACCACGTACGCGCGCTACGAGGACAAGGTCGCGCGCGGCGAGCTGCGCCTGTTCAAGAAGATCCCCGCGCTGCAGCTCTGGCGCCGGATGCTCTCGATGCTGTTCGAGACCGGCCACCCGTGGATCACGTTCAAGGATGCCTGCAACGTGCGCTCGCCGCAGCAGCACGTGGGTGCCGTGCACAGCTCCAACCTGTGCACCGAGATCACGCTCAACACCAGCGACAGCGAGATCGCCGTGTGCAACCTGGGCTCGGTGAACCTGGTTGCCCACATGGTGCAGGCGACGGGCGAGAACGGCGCGTGGAGCCTCGACCAGGCCAAGCTCAAGCGCACGATCACCACTGCGATGCGCATGCTCGACAACGTGATCGACATCAACTACTACGCGGTCGCGAAGGCGCGCAACAGCAACTTGAAGCATCGTCCGGTCGGGCTCGGCATCATGGGCTTCCAGGACTGCCTGCACCAGATGCACGTGCCCTACGCGTCCGACGCCGCGGTGCAGTTCGCCGACTCGTCGATGGAAGCCGTCTGCTACCACGCGTACTGGGCGTCCACCGAGCTTGCGCAGGAGCGCGGCCGCTACACCTCGTTCAAGGGCAGCCTGTGGGACAAGGGCATCCTGCCGCTCGACACGCTCAAGCTGCTGCGCGACGAGCGCGGCGGCTACGTCGACATCGACGAATCGGCCACCCTCGACTGGGACGCGCTGCGCGGGCGCATCGCCGAGCACGGCATGCGCAACAGCAACTGCGTCGCCATCGCGCCCACCGCCACCATCTCGAACATCATCGGCGTGGCCGCGTCCATCGAGCCCGAGTACCAGAACATCTACGTCAAGTCGAACCTGTCGGGCGAGTTCACCGTCGTCAACGAGCACCTGGTGGCGGAGTTGAAGAAGCTCGACCTGTGGGACGACGTGATGGTCGCCGACCTCAAGTATTTCGACGGCTCGCTCGCCAAGATCGACCGGGTCCCCGCCAGGATGCGCGAGCTCTACGCCACGGCCTTCGAGATCGAGACCCGGTGGATCGTCGAGGCCGGCGCGCGGCGCCAGAAGTGGATCGACCAGGCGCAGTCGCTCAACATCTACATGGCCGGCGCGTCGGGCAAGAAGCTCGACGATACCTACAAGTTGGCGTGGCAGCGCGGCCTGAAGACGACCTACTACCTGCGCACGCTGGCGGCCACCTCCGCGGAGAAGTCCACCGGCCAGGGCGGCGAGCTGAACGCCGTGACGTCCGGCGGGCAGGCGACGCTGGGGCCGAAGGCCGCGCCGGAGCCCGACCCGAAGGTCTGCCTGATCGACGACCCCACCTGCGAGGCGTGCCAATAGCGCCCGCGGCGCCTCGCGCACCCACGCCACCCGCCACCATGCTCAGCTACGGCACGCTGCAGTTCACGGACCCCACGGCGCTGGTGCGGGACACGCTGCCGTTCACGGCGGGCATCTACGCGGTGCTGGTCCCGAACTACGAGTTCCGCCCGGTACCGTACGAGCCCATCTACTTCGGGCAGGCCGCCAACCTGCGCGCGGCGGTCGGTACGCATCACCTCGCCTACAGCCGCTGGCGGTGGCATCCGCGCGGGCGCTCGGGGCTGTTCGTCGCGTGGGTGCCCATGCCCTCCTCCACCGAGGACTGGCGCCGCTACAACGAGGACCAGCTCGTGCGCCAGTACAACCCCGTGTGCAACCGGGACGAAGCGTCCGACGCGCAGACGCAGTCGTTGCGCGAGATCGGCGCGCGCACCTTCGGCGCCGGTGATTGAACGGGACGAGCGACGGCGGATCACCACCGGCGCGACAGTTGCTTGTGGTGCCCGGATCTGGGTAGACCGGTCGTCCATGCACCGTAGTGAAGCGTTGAGTGCGCAAGGCGTACGGAATCGGATCGGGGAGTGACGTAAAGCGTCGGCGGTGTCGTTGAAATGCGACGCCGCCGTGGGCCACGAAGCAGTGCTTCGCCTGCGATGGTCGAGGACGACCCCGGGCGGGAGTCGACGAATTCGGTGAACCGGCAGGCGCGACGGCAGCGATGATCTCAAGACAGTCGCGCGGCGCCTCCGGGCGAGGCCAGACCCTCCGCGAACCCAGACAGGACGCGACGCATTGCGTCGGACGCGAAGGAACGAGCCCTACCGAAAGAGCCCGGCGACGGGCTCCAGGCAGTGGCAGTGAGTTGAACTGGGGGCGCGCAGGATCTGCAAGCGCGCACCGGGGCATCCCGCTCAGGCGGCGCCCGGGTGCGTCGAAACTGCGCGCCGTTTTTCCCAGCGCCGGGTTCCCGGCACTTTCGTTCAACTTCGCGAGAGGGAGGCCCCAGTTGGCCCGCTACGAGCACGTACCACGGCACGTGATTGAAGCCCGCTATCTGCACGACTACAAGGTGTGGCTGGAATTCAACGATGGACGCAAGGGCGTGGTCGACCTCGCCGACGAACTGCACGGAGAAGAGCTGGAACCGCTGCGGGATCGAAAGCGCTTCGCCACGTTCTATCTGGACTACGGGCTGGCGTCGATCGCCTGGCTGGATGGCCAGGATTTCGCGCCGGAGTTCCTGTACGAGCGATTGACCCTGCTGCAGTAGCGGCGGTGGGACCGCGGAGCGCTCGCAAGAAGGGCCTGCGATCGAGGGGAGGCGGCATGGCAACAGGCAGCGCAGCCGCAGTCACCGGCCGCCCCAAGAGGTCGGATGGCACCGTTTACGACGAGGAATTCGAGGACTACGACGACTACCCCGACGAGCGCCCCGGGATCGAGCCCGTGGAGCGCCCCACCGACCAGCGGGGCGAGCGGCCGATGCGCATCCCCGAGCGCACCCGGACCGGCCCCAGCCGCAAGCGATCCCGGTGAATTCAACGACTTTCGCCCCCATCTAAAATGAGGTCCGCTCGCACGGGCCCGGAGAAGAAATCCATGCAGACGCTGAGCTTCGACGACGACATCCCCGCACCGCTGGTCCCGCCGGCGGCAGGCTTCGCCCCGCCCACCGCGCGCGGCCGCCGGTCCGCCGGCGCCCCGCCGTCCGGTCCCGAGCTCACCCGCGAGCCCGTGCACGACCTCGACGTCGAGAAGCAGGCCATGGAAGACAACCTTCGCCGCGTGCGCCTGGAAGACAAGCGCGTCATCAACGGCTCCGCCGACGTCAACCAGCTGGTCCCCTTCAAGTACAAGTGGGCGTGGGACAAGTACCTTGCCGGCTGCTCCAACCACTGGATGCCGCAAGAGATCAACATGCAGCGCGACATCGAGCTGTGGAAGAACCCAGGCGGCCTCACCGACGACGAGCGGCTGATCGTCAAGCGCAACCTGGGTTTCTTCGTGACGGCCGACTCCCTTGCCGCCAACAACATCGTGCTCGGCACGTATCGCCACATCACCGCGCCCGAGTGCCGCCAGTACCTGCTGCGCCAGGCGTTCGAGGAGGCGATCCACACGCACGCCTACCAGTACATCGTCGAGAGCCTGGGGCTGAACGAGAGCGAGATCTTCAACGCCTACCACGAGGTCAAGTCGATCCGCGAGAAGGACGAGTTCCTCATCCCGTTCATCAACGTGCTGACGGACCCGAACTTCAAGACCGGCACGCCGGAGACCGACCAGGCGCTGCTCAAGAGCCTGATCGTGTTCAGCTGCATCATGGAGGGGCTGTTCTTCTACGTCGGCTTCGTACAGATCCTCGCGATGGGCCGCCAGAACAAGATGACGGGCGCGTCGGAGCAGTACCAGTACATCCTGCGCGACGAGTCGATGCACTGCAACTTCGGCATCGACCTCGTCAACACGATCAAGCTCGAGAATCCGCACCTGTGGACGCCCGCATTCAAGGACGAGATCGCCGACCTGATGCGCAAGGGGGTCGAGCTGGAGTATCGCTACGCGGAGGACACGATGCCGCGGGGAGTGCTCGGACTCAATGCGCCGATGTTCAAGGAGTACCTGCGGTTCATTGCGAACCGGCGCTGCCAGCAGATCGGGCTGGATCCGCTGTTCGAGAAGGCGGACAACCCGTTCCCATGGATGGCGGAGATGATCGATCTCAAGAAGGAGAAGAACTTTTTCGAGACGCGAGTGATCGAGTATCAGACTGGGGGGGCGCTAAGTTGGGATTGAGGCAGGAGGTCCCAGGCCGCCACCAAATAGGCGCGAAGGGCTCCATTCAAGACCGTCCATTGGCCGTCAGCACTGCGTCATTTGCCTATTTCGCAACCGTCCAACTGCGGGCTGGCGACCGGGCCGTCTGCCGACTCGTCCGTCGGATATTGCCGGCGCCTCGCGACGCGTCCGCGGTCGTTCGGATACACCCAGCGCTTCTGGCCCGAGAGTTTTCCGCGGAAGCGGCAAAAGGTTACCGGGACCGAATATCTAAGCCGACTCGGGGACTTCCTTGCTAGGGCTCAATGCGTGCTTCAGGTTCGCCAGCCTCCCTCCTCCTCCAGCTCGTCCTCGATTCGGTCACTGCTCAGCATCTCCTGCATTCGACGCTGATCGAGCTCGCGTTCCCACTTCGCGATGACGATCGTCGCAACGCCGTTTCCGATCAGATTCGTCAGCGCCCGCGCCTCCGACATGAACCGGTCGATCCCGAGGATCAGCGCCAGCCCCGCCACCGGTATCGTCGGTACGCTCGACAAGGTCGCCGCGAGGACGATGAAGCCGCTGCCGGTCACGCCCGAAGCGCCCTTCGACGTCAGGACCAGCACGCCGAGGATCGTCAGCTGCTGCACCAGCGTCAGGTCGGTATTGGTGGCCTGGGCGACGAAGATCGCGGCCATCGTCAGGTAGATCGAAGTCCCGTCGAGGTTGAACGAATATCCCGTCGGAATGACCAGCCCGACCACCGACTTCGAGCAGCCCAGCTTTTCCATCTTTTCCATCATCCGCGGCAGCACCGACTCCGAGGACGACGTGCCGAGCACGATGAGCAATTCCTCCTTGATGAAGCGGATGAACTTGAAGATGCTGAAGCCCGCCCAGCGGGCAATCGCCCCGACCACGACGAAAATGAACAGCAGGCACGTCAGGTAGAAGCTGCCCATCAGCTTGGCGAGCGGGATCAGCGACGCCAGGCCGTATTTGCCGATCGTGAACGCCATGGCGCCGAAGGCGCCGATCGGCGCTACCCGCATGATGAAGCCGACGACGATGAACAACGCGTGGCCGAACTTCTCGATGAACTGCACGACGGGACGGCCGCGCTCGCCGGAGGCCGAGAGCGCGAACCCCAGCAGCACCGAGAACAGCAGGACCTGGAGGATGTCGCCCTTGGCGAAAGCGTCCACCACCGTGCTCGGGATCACGTTCATGAGGAACTCGACGGTGCTTTGCGACTTCGCGGCCGTGGTGTAGCTGGCGATCGCGGTGGTGTCCAGCCCCTTCGGGTCGATGTTCATTCCGACCCCCGGCTTGATCGTGTTCACCACGACGAGGCCGATGAGCAAGGCGAGCGTGCTCACCACTTCGAAGTACAGCAGCGCCTTGCCGCCGACGCGGCCGACCTTCTTCATGTCCTCCATGCCGGCGATGCCGGTGACGACGGTGCAGAAGATGATCGGAGCGATGATCATCTTGATGAGCTTGATGAACCCGTCTCCCAGCGGTTTCATCGACTCCCCGGCACCGGGGTAGAAGTAGCCGAGCAGCACCCCGCAGACGATCGCGAACAGCACCTGGGCGTAGAGCACCCTGTAGATCGGCTTTTTCATCGACGGGTCCTCGCGCGTTCCGGGCGGAGTTGACGACATCGTTCGACCGCGAAGTCTAGTGGGGACCGTTCATCGGGTCATGTTGCGATGCGGCATTGCAACGGGAGCCAAGACGAGACCGGCTGGGCGACAGCGGCAAGCGGGTCAGCTACCGGACGGCACCACCGCAGCGCGAGCCGAAGGGCGCGGCAGAGGCTGAGCCCGGCCGAGCCCGCCGTTCAGCCGGCAGCCGGCGGACTATTCGCGCTCGACGTCGACGTCGGCGGACTGCCCGAACCGAGGTTCGCGCTACCGTCATGGAGGTGACGCCCGCCGTTCACCTGCACGTCGGCGCCGGTCATGAAGCTGCCGGCGCTGGAGCACAAGAGCAACGCGGCCGCCGCGACCTCGTCGGGCGTTCCGGCCCGCGCCATGGGGCTCGAATTGCGCTCGATTGCCGACCACGCCTTCGCGTCTTCCCGGCGCCAGCGGTTGCGTTCGGTCGCGATCAAGCCTGGCGACAAATTGTTGACGGTCACGCCGAAGGGTGCGTATTGGCGGGCGAGATTGTTCGCCAGGCTGTGCTGCGCACACTTGAGCGCGGCGTAAATCGACAACGCCGGCTCGGGCGTAGTCTCGTTGATGCTGCCGATCGTGACGACCCGCCCCCAGCCGAGTTGCTTCATCGGCGGCAGGGCAGCCTGCAGCAGCTCGATCGTTGCCTTGAAGTTGACCTGGATCTGGCGTTCGATTTGCTCCGGCGTGACGTCGTCGAACGGTGTCCGGTACTGGATCGACGCGCAAATCACCAGCACGTCGACGCCACCCAGCGCCCGGATCGACTCGCCTACCGTGCGCGTTCCTTCACCCGCCTGCGCGAAGTCGGCCTCGACAATCGTGCAGCGGCGACCCCGCGCTCGAACGAGTTCGGCGGTCTCGCCGGCTGCATCGGGCTTGCCGAACGCGACATCCGCAGCATGCGAATGGTGGATGACCAGATCGGCACCGGCATCCGCGAACGCAATTGCGATCGCATGGCCGATGCTGACGCTTCCCCCGGTGACCAGCGCGCGCCGGCCGTGCATCGAAAAGCGTGCGGCGAGAGCGGCTTCGGATGAGCTCATGTGGGTGTGCAAACTGTAGCTGCGGTAGCGCGATCAGAATGGCAACCTCGCTGTTCGCTCAATGCGCCCGCGGCCGGGCAGTGTATGACGCGACGCCCTTCTGCACCAGTGCACGTGTCCGGTCGCAAGCCGCGATAGAATCCTCGTCCATCCACGGGAGCGCCAGCCGCACAGCCACCATGCAATCGACCCCGACCGTCCAGCGCCCGTCGGCAACCGATGTCCCACGCCTGTCCGCCACCGAGATCGCAACCTACCGGCGCGAAGGCTGGGTCGTGCCGCACTTTCGCCTTCCTTCGGACGAGATCGTCGGCATGCGGGACGCGCTCGACGCGCTCATCCGTGCCAATCCGGGCGTTCGGCCCGAGAAGCTGGTCTCGGCGCACGTCGCGGGCGACAACGGCGAAGGCGTGCGCGGCGACGCGCGCTTCCTGGCACTTGCACGCGATCCGCGCATCGTTGAGCTGGTGTCGGGCGTGCTCGGCGGGGACATCGTGCTGTGGGGCTGCCATGTGTTCTGCAAACCAGCCGGTGACGGCTACGAGACGCCGTGGCATCAGGACGGTCACTACTGGCCGATCCGGCCGCTCGCCAATTGCACGGTCTGGGTCGCGCTCGAGGAATCGAAGCGCGAGAACGGCTGCCTGCGCGTGGTCCCGCGGTCGCACGCCAGCCGGACGTTGCATGAGCATCTGCACGAGGACCGCACCGAGCTGACGCTCAACCAGCGCCTTGCGGCCGGCAGCTTCGACGAGCAGGCGGCGGTCGACATCGAGCTCGAGCCGGGCCAGATGTCGCTGCACGACGTCTACATGGTCCACGGCGCACAGCCCAACCTGTCCGGCAAGCGTCGCACGGGCGTGGCGCTCCGCTACATGCCGGCGACGTCGGTATTCGAGCGCAACCTGCGCCCGGTCGACGGCAAGTCCGGCGTTTCGGTGGACTTTGCGCATCGACCGCTCTGGCTGGTGCGCGGCGTCGATCGCAGCGGGCGAAATGATTTCGCAGTGGGTCACCGCACTTGAACCGCAAGCTGCTGCTGGTCGCGCTGGTTGCGCTGGTTAGTACCGCGGCGCTTGCGAGCGCCGCCGACCCTGCGAAAACCTGGCGGGGCGTCCTCCCGGAGGATCCTCCGGGGTTCGACCCGGCGGGCCCAACGAACACGTCGGCTGCCGTCGTCGTCGAGCTGGTCTTCGAACGCCTGCTTACCTATGACTATCTCGCGCGACCGGCAAAGCTCGTTCCAATGGTTGCCGAAGCGATGCCGACCGTCTCCGACGGCGGCAAGACCTGGACGGTCAGGCTTCGCAAAGGCGTCTACTTCGCGTCCGACCCCGCGTTCAAGGCGGCAAGACGCGAGCTTACGGCGCAGGACGTCGTCTTCTCGTACATGCGCTTCCTGGATCCTGCGCAGCGGTCTCCTTACCAGTTCATGTTCCGCAACAAGCTGGTCGGACTCGACGACCTTGCGCTCGCGGCGAAGAGCGGGAAGCTGAACTATGATGCGCCGATCGCCGGTCTCGAGGCAGTCGACCGCTACACGATCCGATTCCGCCTCGTCGCGCCCGACTATCGGTTCGGATATCTGCTGGCGCATACCGCGACGGGCATCGTCGCTCGCGAGGTTGTCGACGCGTATGGGACCGACATCGGCGCGCATCCGGTCGGCACCGGTCCCTACCAGATGATCGCATGGGTGCGAGGCAGCAAAGTCCGGCTGGACGCCAATCCCGAATATCGCGGCTTCGTCTGGAATTTCGCGGCCGGCGGCGAACCGCGCGACCAGCAGATCGTCGCAGAGATGCAGGGCAAGCGGATGCCTGCGATCGGACACGTCGAGCTCTCCATCATCGAGGAGGACACGACGTACTGGCTGACGTTCCTGCGCGGCGACCTGGATACCGCGACGCTGCGCCCGCGCTTCCAGGCCGAGGCGCTCGTCGGCGGCAAGTTGTCGCCGGCGCTGGCGGCGCGCGGGCTTGTGATGTATCGATACGACGCACCGAGTGTCGGCATGACGGCATTCAATTTTCGCGACCCGCTGGTCGGAGGCTCGGCTCCCGAAAAGGTCGCGCTGCGTCGAGCGATCGCCCTGGGCTACAACGGCGGTCAGTTCGTGCACGTCGTTCTGAACGACAACGCCGCGCGCGCACAAATGCCCATTCCGCCCGGGATCACCGGATACGACCCGAATTATCGTAGCCAGAATGCCTACGATCCGAAGCTCGCTAACGATCTGCTCGATCGATTCGGCTACCAGCGCGGGCCGGATGGCTTTCGCACGCTTCCCGACGGCAAGCCGTTGATTCTCGTTCGCAACACCTACGCGGGCGGCGCCGGCCGTGACGAGGATCAGATCTGGCAAACGTCGATGGAGCAGATCGGCCTGCGCATCCGCATGGAGACGATCAACGGCGCCGAAGCCGCCAAAATGGCAACGACCTGCACGATGATGCTATTCAGCTGGAATTGGGTAGCCGACTATCCGGACGGCGAGAACTTCATGTAGTTGCTCTATGGACCGAACAGCCTGCAGAGCAACCCGGGGTGCTACCGGTCCGACGCCTACGACCGGATGTACCGGCAGGCCGAGCAACTGGCGGACGGAGCCGAGCGAAATCGACTGTTCGTCTCGATGACGGAGCAGATGGAGCGCGACACGGCCTGGGTGCTGAACGCCAATCCGCGCAGCATCGCCATGCTGCAACCATGGGTGCTGGGCCACAAAGTGCATCCATTCCTGTATTCGATCCTGCCCTACGTCGACGTGAAGCCGCACTAGCGCGGCCCGCGTGCGTGGATTGCTGGCCTTGCGACGACGAGTTCCCCGGAATCAGCTACGCAGCTTGTCGTTGAAGAACGCAATCGTCCGGGACCACGCCAGCTTCGCGGCCGCCTCGTCATACCGCGGCGTGGTGTCGTTGTGGAATCCGTGGTTGGTATTGGGGTACATGAACATCTCGTACTTCACGCCGTTGGCCTTGAGCGCGGCCTCGAAGGCAGGCCATCCCGCGTTGACGCGCTCGTCGAGTCCGGCGTAGTGCAACATCAACGGTGACTTGATCCTGGCCGCCTCGGCCGCCGTCGGCTGGCCGCCGTAGAACGGCACCGCCGCCGCGAGATCGGGCAGCCGCGCCGCGAACAGGTTGACGGCCGTGCCTCCGAAGCAGAAACCGATCGCGCCGACCTTGCCGGTGCATTCGGGGCGCGCTTTCAGGAAGGCATACGACGCCAACAGGTCGGCCGTGCGCTTCGCCGGGTCCAGCTGGCCGAAGAGCTGGGCCGCCTTCTCCTCATCCCCAGGGTAGCCGCCCAGCGGCGTGAGCGCATCGGGCGCGAACGCGACGAAGTTCGCCACCGCGAGGCGGCGCGCCACATCCTCGATGTACGGGTTGAGTCCGCGATTTTCGTGGATGACGACGACGCCGGGCCGCTTGCCGGCGGCATTCGCGGGGCGCGCGAAGTAGCCGCGCATGGGTCCGGAGCCCTCCGGTGACGGGTAGGCCAGAAACTCGGTCCTGATCCGCACGTCGTCCTTCGGCACCTGCTGCGCGTACGCATAGTTGGGGCGCAGGCTCTCGAGCATCGCGGCGGCGGTGAATCCCCCGACTGCGTATCGCGTTGCCTTGTCGAGAAAATCCCGCCGGCTCATCCATCCGTGGACATATCGATCGAAGAGCTGCAGAACTTCCGGGGGGTAATCGCTGGCGCGTTTGCGTTCCATGGGTGCCACCACTGGAGAAGTGAGAACGGAGTGATCCTAACCGGACCGTCGGCGCGCCCGGGCGCTGCCGCGTCGCAGAAGCCCTTCGGTCATTCCGCCGTCAGTCCTGCCGCAACAACTCCTGCCGCGCAGATCGCCTCGTCCTCGTCGCCCGTGCCGCCGCTGGCGCCGATCGCGCCGAGGATGCGGCCTTGCGTGTCCTTGATCAGGACCGCGCCGGTTTGCGGAATGAAGTTGCCCCCACCGGCGGCAGCCAGCGCGGTGAAGAAATTGGGGTTGTCCTTCGCACGCTGCGAGAGTCCGCGCGAGCTCGCACCCATTGCGACGGCCGCCCACGCCTTGCCGCGTGCGATATCGACGCGGAACATGCTCGCGCCGTCCTGCCGCTGCGCGGCCCTGATGTGTCCGCTTTCGTCGACGACGACGACCGCCATGGGTCGATGCGCTCGCTCCTGCGATGTGGCCAACGCGACTTCAATCATGCGATTGGCCGCCGCCAGTGTGATCGACACGATTCGCTCCTCCGATAGCTGGCCCCCATGCCCCGAGTGACGACTCTACGCACGTCGCGCTGGACACCGTCGAACGTTCGTTCGATACTGCGCCCAGAGGCAAACCCATGCCGTCCGTCCCTCGCCCCCTGGCCTTCGTCGACGTCGAGACAACCGGGCTGAGCCCGTCCGAGAATCGTGTCGCCGAGATCGGCGTGGTCACCGTCGATGGCAACCGCGTCGAGCGGTGGACCACGCTGCTCAGGGGCCGGGGGCCGCGCGAGCTCGACTCCGCGATTGCGTGGCGACCCGTCGACGAGCACGCCGGAGCGCCGTCGTTCGTCGACATCGCCCCCGGCCTTGCACGACGGCTGTCCGGCCACCTGTTCGTCGCGCACAACGCGCGCTTCGACCACGCGTTCCTGTGCGCCGAGTTCGAGCGCGCCGGCATCGCGTTCCAGCCGCAGGTCGTCTGCTCCGTCATGCTGTCGCGAAAGCTGTACCCGGAGCTCGAGCACCACAACCTCGACGCGCTGGCCGACTGTCACCGGCTCACCGTCGAGGAGCGCCACCGCGCGTTGCCCGATGCCGAGCTGGTCTGGCAATGGTGGCAGGTCATGCGGCGCGAGTTTCCCCGCAGGACGATCGACGGCGCGATCGCGAGCCTGCTGGCGGGACCGGTATTGCCGCCACAGCTCGACCCCGCCGTGATCGACCAGCTGCCCCCGTTGCCCGGTGCGTATGTGCTTCGCGGCGAAGGGGGACGCCCGTTGATCGTCGGCGCGGCGGGTAACCTCAAGCTGCACGTGCGCAATTATTTCCGGGTCGACCGCGCCACCACCCGTGCGCTTGAATATGCGCATCGCGTCACGCAGGTAACCTGGCGCGCGACCCGCGGCATCGTCGGGGCGCGGCTGCATGCGGCGGAACTCGATGCGCTCGTCGGCGATCGGCCCGCACGACGGTCGAATCTGCCGCTGTTGACCTGGCGACTCGTGCCAGAAGCGATGCCATGCCTCGCACTGGTGCCACTTGCCGATGTGGCGAATCAGGCCGCGGACTCCTACGGGCTCTTCCCGACCGAGCGCAAGGCGCGCAATGCGATCGCCCGCGTCGCGGCAGAGCACCGGCTCTGTCGCAGGCTGCTCGGCCTCGAGGTGGATTCGCAGGCCGCGGGTCCAGGGTGCGCTGCGAAGACTCTGTCGCAACTGGACGAGCCCATCCTGCGCAAGCGGGAGCTATTGCGCATCTTCGAGGCGCTGCGCCCGCTGCGCGTGCCGGCATGGCCCCATCGCGGGGCGGTGGGCCTGCGCGAGCGCTCCGACCTGCACGTGGTCGATCGATGGCGGTTCATGGGCACGGCGCGCAGCGACCACGATCTGCACGGATTGCTCGAAGGCCGTCCGCCCGAATTCAACCCGCGCCTGTACCGGTTGCTGCGCCGGACGATGTCGGCGCTGCCTCCCGACAAGATCGTCGACCTGGCGGCGCGGGTGCGACCGGCCGCAGCGCGCTGATCACGTCATGGCGCGAACCGGCTACGCCCAACTTCCGCTGCACAACGGGCGCGCGCCGCGCTACCTGTTCGAGCGGATGGTCCCGTTGTCGCGGGAGATCGTCGCATCTATGCGGCGGGCGGCAAGGGCGCCGCCTCGCGAAACACGCCCGCGGAGATCACGGCGTCATGCGATCGCCTCGGCCGCAATCCCGAACCCCTGGTCTATGCCAGCCGAATGTCCGCGAAGGTCGACAACGCGGCGGTGCAAGATGGCTTCCAGCTCTACCACCATTCGTTCTTCTTCACTACCGAGGGAAGCTGGTGCGTGGTGCAGCAAGGGATGAACGACGAGACGTCCATGGCGCGTCGTTATCACTGGCTGTCGGACGGCGTGGAAAGCTTCGTCAACGAGCCGCATGCGGCCATCTGCGGCGCAACGGGCAGGGACACGCTCAACCTGGTGGCGGACGCGAGCCGCGAGGTTCGCACCGCGTCCGTCTGCCTGGCTTCGGCGAAGCCCGAGGAGACCCTGAAAGTCATGGCGAGCCTGCCGTTCCTCGACCTGCCCCGTCGCCACGCGGTGGGCCACGCGGACATCAATCCGAAATACCTCGGCAAGATCCTGCTGCGCACCTACGAACGGGCCCCCGCGGACTTCGAGGCGCTGCTCGGCATCGAAGGCGTGGGCGCGAAGACACTGCGCGCGCTGGCGCTGACCTCCGAGCTGATTTATGGATGCGCGGCCAGTCGCACCGATCCTGCGCGGTACTCGTTCGCCCACGGTGGCAAGGACAGCACGCCGTTTTCCGGTCGATCGTGCGACCTACGACAAGACGATCGAAGTGATGCATCACGCGCTCAACCGCGCGAAAGTGGGGCGCAGCGAGAAGGTGAGCGCGTTCCGCCGCCTGGCGCAGTTCACGGACGTTACCGGAACGGGCCCTCACCCGCCCCGTCGTGAAGCGGAGATCGCGGTCGACCGATGAGACGCCGCTGCCAGGCTCTCGAGTGCGCCGACCGCGGTCCGTATCCCGTCCTCGTGGCGGATCGACTCGCCGACCAGCGATGCCCGCTGTCGCAGGTCGGATTCCGACGCCCGGTCGACGCGCGCTTTCAACGCGGCTCCCGTCAACGCCCGATGCGCCAGCGGTTCCGCCGCGATTCCCAGAGCGTGAGCGCGCGCGGCCCAGAACGCCTGGTCTCCGCCGAACGGGATCACGACCGATGGGACGCCGGCCTGCGCCGCGGCATGCGTGGTTCCGGCGCCGCCGTGATGGACCACGACGCTCACCCGCGGGAACAGCCATTGGTGCGGCGTCGGGCCGATGCGCAGCACGTCGTCCGGCCACGCACGGTCACCCAGTCCGACCGCGCCGTCGGCGATCAGCGCCCTCCTTCCGGCTAACGCCTCCCGCACGGCGCGCTGGGCGCGCGCACGGTCGAAGCCGAGCATGCTGCCGAAGCCCACGTACACAGGAGGCTCCCCCGCAGCCAAAAATTCGACCAGCGCAGTGTCGGGTTGCCAATGCGGATCGATCGGTGTCGTCCAGTGACCGGTTACCGCGTAACGATCCGGCCAATCGCGCGGGCGCGGCAACAACGTCGGGGAGATGCCGAAAAGGATGGGGTATCCGCTCCATTCGACGCGCCGCGGCGCCTGCCCGGCCACCTCGAGGCGTGCCAAGTTGGTCGCGTCGCGAAACGCGCGCCACATCGCCGCGAGGATGATGCGGTGAGAGAGCCGGTTGGCCCAGCGAGGCAGTCGCCAGGCCGGAAGAAAGACCGACGGGAAGTCGCCGGTCGGCATCACCGGCTGCAGGCCGACGCCGATGGCGGGAAGGTGCAGATGCTCGGCGCAGGACAGGCCTACGTACACCGCAAGTCCCGCCGGCAGGATGACGTCCGCGTCGCCCGAATGCTCGAGCACCTTGCGCATCCACGCTGCGGTATGGCGTTGCGCAAACGCCGTGACGATGCGGCCCAGCGCGACGGGCCCGGCGCCCCGCTCCACCGAGGGCATGGCAAATTCGAGCTCGGCGGACATGTCGCCCTCGAGCGCAATGAAGGGCACGTCCAGTCTTCGCGCGACCGGTGCCGCCGGAGCCGGGGCGAACAGGACGACGTCCTGACCGGCGTGTGCCAGGCCATGGCACAGTGCTGTCATCGGACGCCAGTCGCCCTCGGTGCCGAAGGTCAGGGCGACGATGCGCATCGGCGGCGGCGGTTCGTCGAGTCCGTGTCTAGAGTGGAATGCGTGACACGAGCGCCGCGAGTCGCTCCCGTTGCTTCGCGTCGGTCATCGGGTAACCGGCCAGCCAATCGCGCACCGAGAAGCCGGGCATCAACGCGCGGATTTCATCCGCTTCCCACCTGGCACCGGCTGGATCGGCCGCCGCGACCAGGGCCGCCGCGAGGTATACGTGCGTCTCGAGGTCGACGGGGTTGCGCTTCAACGCCGCGCGCAGGTTGATGAGCGCCTGCTCGGTGTCCGCGTCGAACAGGTAGGCGCGGCCCAATACCAGGAAATAGAGATAGCCGCCGTCGGGATTCAGGCGCATCGCCGTACGCATCAACGGGATTGACCCGGCGGGTTGCCCGACATAGGTGTCGATGCCCGCCAGCAACGCATAGGCGTCGGCGAAGGAAGGGTCCAGTGCGATCGCATGCTGCAGCGAATCGATGGCCTGCTCGTGGCGGCGGCCCTGCGCCTGCACGAACCCGAGCGCCCAATACACCTCGGGGATGTCCGGGTCGATCGAGCGCGCCGTGTCCGCGAGCTCGACTGCCCGGTCCAGAGCCGGGAGCATGTCGGCCGACGGGTGCAGGCGATAGTCCATCGCATAGGTCATCGCCAACCCGGCGTAGGCACGGGCGAATTTCGGATCGACCTCGAGCGCCTTGCGGTACAGCGCCCGCGCTTCCTGGTTGTCCGCGTTTTGTCGAATCAGAAACGCCGACCGGGCCCGCAGGAAATAATCGTAGGCGTCGAGGCTGTGCGTATAACGGTGCGAGATGCGCTGTCGCTCGAGGTCGCTCACCTTGCCGGGCAGCAGCGCGACGAGTTGCGCGGTAATCTCGTCCTGCACGGCAAAGAGATCGCCGGCGGGCCGGTCGAAGCGACCCGCCCACACCTGCTCGCCGGTCCGGCTGTCCGCGAGTTGGGCCTCGATCCGCAGCGTCGACGCGTCGCGCCGAACGCTGCCGGTGATGCGGTAGCGGGCGACCCGCGCATCGAGTTGCGTCGCCGGGTCGGACGATGCCCGGATCAGACGCAAGCCCGATAGACCCGACAGGTCCGTGATGAGGCTGTCGCTGAGGCCACGCGCAAGATAGGCCTGCTCGCGTTCGGCGGGCGCGAATGATTCGAAGGGCACGACGGTCACGGTCACCCACTCGGGATGCAGCGGGTCGCTTCCGTCCGAACGACCGGCCGCGACCGCGCCGTTGCCGGCTACGCGCAACGAGTAGGCGTAATGAATGACGACGACGCCGATCGCGATCGCCAGTCCGGCCAGCACCGCGGCCACCCGGATACGACGGTGGACCACGCCGCCCGCTACCGTCGACGGTGGCGACGAGGCGGGTCCGATCGGCGGTTCCGCCCCGGCGTCGCCGACCGGCGCGATCAGCCGATAGCCGCGTTTCGAGATGGTCTCGATGTACTGCGGCGCGCGTGGATTGTCGCCGAGCGCCCGGCGCAGCTTGTTGATGCTCTGGGTGAGGGCCTCGTCGCCCACGACCACGTCCGGCCACACCGCGGCGAACAGCGCTTCGCGGCTGACCACGTCGCCCACGCGTCCGGCGAGGAGCATCAGCACATCCATTGCCTTAGGCTCGATGCGGACCGATTCGGCGCCGCGGCGAAGCTGGTTCCGCCCCGCATCGACCATCCAATCGCCGATTCGCACGGAGGCTCGCGTCGGCGACCCGGGGGCTGCGGCCGGCTCGGCCATCGCCCTTGTCTCGCCGACCGAATGTAACCCACCAATCCATCGCGGCCATGACGCCATAGGGAAAGCATAAGCGTTTCGTCAGGCGTTGGGCAGCGCCGAGCGCGTCAATGACGGGGCACAGTACGCGCTGCCCCGGCGCCGCTACACGACGTCCGTGGCGATCGTTAACCTCACTCCGGAGATCGAAATGAAATATGTGCGCACTGGATTCGCCATCCTGGTGGCTGCCGCTGGCCTATGGACAAGCGCCGCGGTTGCCGCGCCGCTGGTCGTGAAGCCGCTGGTCGAAAGGACGGTCGCCCAACTGCCGCCGGGCGATCTGTTCTGGCGGATCGAAAATTTTGCGACCACTGGCGAGGCCCAGGGCGCCGCGGGGCCGTGGTCGCTGGTCGCCGAATCGGCAGGCAAGGTGTGGCTGTTCACACTGGGCGCGGCGGGCCAGTTCACGCCGGGCGGGACGAAAGCGACCGAGCTGGGTCCCATCGCCCGCGTGCCGGCGCCGCGCTACCTGCTGCGAATCAACGAAGCCAGCGGCGCGCCGGGCAGCGCCACGAACGTCCATTTCCACGCTGGCTCGGAAGCCTACTACGTGTTGAAGGGCGAGCAGAGCATCCGCGGGCCGGATGGCGTGCTGCGGGTGGAGGCGGGCAGGACCGAAGCGGGCAGAGCCCCCGGCGTGCCCATGGAAGTGTCAAGCAGCGGCGCGATCGACCTGCTCTCGCTGGTCATGTTCGTGGTGGACGCGACGCGCCCGTTTGCGACGCCGACAACGCTGCCGTGACCCGGCACGAGCCCGGATTGACTCCTGTCGTCCGGCGGGTATCGTTACATCCCGCATCCGCGCGCCTTCCATGCGCGGAGCGAACCAGGGGGAATCAACATGAGCCGTTCCAATGGATGGTCGCGACGCCAGGCGCTCGGCGCCGTCGCCGCCGCGGGCTTCGCCACCGCGCTTCCCCGCGCCGCGCGCGCCGCCACCACGCTGCGCTGGGCGACGGTGCTGCCGACCACCCACCCGTCGGTGGCGATGATGGAGCGCGTCGCGAAACAGTTGCGTGAGCAGACCGGCGGGGCGGTCGATATCCAGACGTTTCCGGCCGGGCAGCTCGGCTCGTCGCGGGACGTGATCGAATCGGCATCCAGCGGCGCCATCCAGATCGTCGACGAGGGCGCGGCGCAGTTCGGCCAGTTCGTGCCGCAGTTCTCCATCCTGGAGGCGCCGTACCTGTGGCGCGACGCGGCGCATGTCCGTCGCGTGCTCTCCTCCCCGCTCGTCGACGAGATGAACGCCGCGCTCGTCGCCAAGCGCTCGATGCGCGTGATCGGCTCCACGTATTACGGCAAGCGCCACGTCACGTCGGGTACCAAGAGCATCACTACGGTCGAGGACATGAAAGGCTTCAAGCTGCGCATCCCCGAGGTCGACACGTTCCGGGCGATGGCCGAGGCCTGGGGCGCGCGCCCCACTCCGCTCAACATCAGCGAGCTTTATCTCGCGTTGAGCCAGGGCGCGGTCGATGGCCAGGAGAACCCGCTGCCGACGATCCAGAGCAGCAAGTTCTTCGAGGTGCAGAAGTACCTCGTGCTCACGGGCCACATCCTTACCCCGCGGCTCATCGTCGTGAACGAGCCGGTATGGCAGGCGATGGCCGAGAAGGATCGCCAGGCGCTGAAGACCGCGGTTGCCGCCAACGGCCTCATCCAGGACAACGAGATCCTTGCGCAGGAGGCGAAGCTCGTCGACACGTTCAAGGCGGGCGGAATGACCGTCGTGCAGCCCGACCTCGACAGCTTCCGCAAGCCGGTGCTGGCCAGCCTCCCGCCGAAGTTCGAGTCGAAATGGGGCAAGGGCCTGTGGGAGCGGATCGCCGCCGCGTGACGCGGGGGCGGCGCGCGCTGCACAGCCTGTCCACCGCGCTCGACGCCGGGGCCGCGGTCGTCGCCTGCGCGCTGGTCGCGGCGCTGCTCGGCTGCGTCGCGCTGGGCGTGGCCACGCGCGAGCTCGGCGCGCCGCTGATCTGGACCGACGAGCTGTCGCGCTTCCTGATGGTCTGGCTGGCCGTGTTCGGCTGGGTGCTCGCCAGTCGCAGGCGTATCCAC
The DNA here is from genome assembly GCA_038239945.1 of Burkholderiales bacterium. Lineage (GTDB taxonomy): Bacteria > Pseudomonadota > Gammaproteobacteria > Burkholderiales > Casimicrobiaceae > VBCG01. The sequence goes on along the minus strand of JBBSEG010000011.1, from coordinate 4,698 downwards.
GTGCGGATCCGCTATTTCCAGGACTTGCTGCCGGCACCCGCGCAACGCTATGTCGAGATCGCGATCCACGCCGCGTTGTCGACCCTGGGCGCGCTCGTCGCGTGGTACAGCGTCGGGCTGGTCGAGCGCAATCGCGATCTCGATGCCACCACGCTCCCGATCGCGATGGCGTGGATGTACGCGCCGATGGTACTCGCCGGCGCGGTCACCGCGCTGCAAGGAATGCTCGAGCTCGCAGGCGCGGTACGACCGCGGCCGCGCGCTGCGAACGACGCGGCCCTCCCGGAGGTCGAGTGACGCAGCTCATGATCGAGATCGTCGGCGTGTGGTTCGTCGCGATCCTCATCGGGCTCCCGTTGTTCGCGTCGATGGGCCTCGCGGCGTTCGCGTTCGTCCTGCTCGGCGGGCTGTCGGGGTCGATCGTGCCGCAGAAGATGGCGCAAGCGATGAACTCGTTCCCGCTGGTGGCGGCGCCGCTGTTCGTGCTGATGGGCAACCTGCTCGGGACCGCCCGGCTCACCGACCGGATCGTCCGGTTCGCGACGTCGCTCGTCGGTGCGCTGCGCGGCGGCTACGCGCACGCGAGCATCCTGTCCAGCATGATCTTCGCCGGCATGGTCGGCTCCGCGGTCGCGGATGCCGCGGGCACGGGCGCCGTCGAAGTGCGCGCCATGAAGAAGGCAGGCTATCGGCCCGAGACGGCCGCGGCCATCAGCGCCGCCGCCGCGACCATCGGCCCGATCATTCCGCCCAGCCTGCCGATGGTCATCTACGGCGTGGCGGCCGATGCGTCGATCGGACGCCTGTTCCTCGCCGGCGTGATACCGGGCGTGCTGATGGGCGTGTCGCTGATGACCATGGTGGCAATCATCGCGCCGCGGCAGGGCCTTCCGCGCCATGCCTTCGGCGGATTGCGCGACATCTACGTCGCCTTCAAGGGCGCTTCCTGGGCGCTCCTGGCACCGGTGATCCTGCTGGGCGGCATGTTCAGCGGCCTGTTCACGCCGACCGAGGCCGCCGCGGTGGCCGACCTCTATGCGCTGTTCCTCGGCTTCGTCGTCTATCGGACGCTGCGCCTGAAGGACCTTCCCGGGATTCTCGTCAACACGGCCGAGACCACCGGCATCGTGATGGTGCTGGTGATGGTGGCGGGAGCCCTCGGCTGGTGCATGTCCATCTCACGCATTCCGCAGACCGTCGCGCCGGCCATCGTCGCCGCGATCCACGCGCCGCTGGCGTTCCTGCTGGTGTCGAACGTGATACTGCTCGTCATCGGCTGCTTCATGGAGACGCTGGCCGCGCTGCTGATCCTGATCCCGATCCTGGTGCCGGCCGCCGCGAGCTTCGGCGTTGATCCGGTACAGTTCGGGCTGATCATGATCTTCAACCTGATCCTCGGCACGATTCATCCGCCGATCGGAGTGGTGCTGTTCGTCATGGCGCGCATCGCCGACGTGACCTACGAGCAGATCTCGCGTGCCATCCTGCCGTGGCTGGTGCCGCTGCTGGTCGTGCTGCTCGCCATTTCGGTGTGGCCGCCGCTCACGCTTTGGCTGCCCGGCGTGGTGATGGGCGCCAGGTGAAAAAGCGTCGTCGCGGACCCGACTTTCCCTCGGCCAGGAGAATTGCATGCGCTTGATGACGATGGTCGGTGTTGCCGCGCTGGTGGCCGCCTGTGCTCAACCGGTGCGCGGCCAGAACGTGAAGATCACGCCGCTGGGATCGCACGCGGGCGAGTTGTGCAGCCGCGACCGGGCGCTGATCCTGGAGGACCCCACGGGCGTGCGCATCCTCTACGATGCCGGCCAATCGGTCACCGGCGCGGAGGACGCGCGGCTCGGCGCGGTGCACGTCTTGTTGTTGACCCACGCGCACGGCGATCACATCGGCGACCAGAAGCTGAAGGCGCTGGAAGCCGGCACATGCGCGGCGCCGGAGGTGGTCTCGGCCGCGCCCAGCTCGACCACGGGGGAGATCGTCGCGGCGAAGAATGCGGCGATCGTGATGGTCACGCCGCTGGCGAACTTCGTCGCCCGGAAGGCCGAGACGCTCCGCGGCAAGCCGGTGGCGGCATGCCCTGTAACGGGGAACGACCTTGTCGTGCCGTTCGGCGCGCCTTGCGTTGCCGCAACGCAGACGGGAGGCACACGAACCGTGCGTTCCGCCAACGGCACCCGCGCGGTGGAGATCGTGAACGTCGCGGCGGCCCACGACAACACGGTGCCGCGCGAATTGCTCGGCGAGGCCGCCCGCAAAAGCCTGGAGCCCGACAGCGTGAGCCTGATGCTCGGGCCGCCGAGCGGCTATGTCGTGCGCTTCACCAACGGTCTGACGGTGTACCTGTCGGGTGACACCGGCATGCTCGCCGAGATGAAGACGGTGGTCGCAGAGTATTACAAGGCGAACCTGATGGTGTTGAACCTGGGCATCACCGCATTGACGGTGCAGGACGCTGCGTACGTCGCCAACGATCTTGTGAAGCCGATGGCTACGATTGTCACGCACGTCAACGAGGGCGCGACCGCCGGCGGGACCATCCGTGCGGGAACGCGCACTGCAGGGTTCGTTGCCGCGATGAAAGGCCGGGCGGTTTATCCCGCTCTCAGCGGCCGGACGATGGAATTCAACGGAGAAGGGAAATGCGTCCCGGGTTGTTGATGATGTGCCGACCATGTCAAAAGGCCGCTGCGAGCGTTTCCGCTCGCAACGGCCCTCTACCTGCGCGAACGTGCGGGTTATTGACCCTTCTGGTTACCCGGGCCCATGTTGCCGGACTGCACGCCGGAACCGGTTCTCGCCGGCATGGCGCCCGAGTCCACATTACCGTTTATATGGCTGACCTCTGCGGGGGTCAGGCCCTGCTGCGTCTTGTCCATCGAGTCCCAGCGGCGACCCATCTCGTCCATGTAGGCCTGACGCGACAGCTTGCCTTGGTGTTCCTTCGCGTACGTGTCCGCCCACGGGTCGCTGGCGCCGGTCTTCGAGAACGACTGCCCACCGCCCGCGGCAGCACCCATGCGGGTGCGGGACTTCATGGTCGACTTCGGCATCGTGCCCGGAGTCATTGCATCGGTCGACATGCTGCCGGTCGCATTCGCAGCACCCGTTTGCACCGCGGTGCCGCTTTGCGCCGCCGCGCTCGGAAGCGTCTTGCTGTTCGTGCTGCCACCCGTGTCGCCTTCAGCGAATGCGGGTGCGGCTGCAGCGAGTGCCATCGTGCCGGCCAGGGCCAGAGCCATCGAGATCGGTTTGCGTGTCATCTGAAATCCTTTCGATAGGGCCCGCTTAGCAGGCCCGTTTTGGACCGGCGGGTCGCGCTCAAGATGCTGCGGAGCCCGGGGCCACTTGCGCATCAGAAATTGATGCTCTGGTTGAACTGTATGCGCGCAGGCTTGATCGCGCTGTAGTCTGCATGCCGATTGAGAAGTAGGACATTCTTTCGATCGCGGCCTGTCAACACCGGCCGGCCGCCAAGGTACGACGGCCTTTGTGCTCATAGCGCCGAACCGTCGCGCTTTTGCTTCATGCGCGCCTTGGTCGCCTTCCCGCGCACCTTCCACTGCGCAACCTGCCTCTGCCGGTCGAGCGGGTTCAGCGTGTCCCGACGGACCTCGCGGAGGAGCTTGTGGAAATTGCGCAGCCGGTCGGCGTCCACGCCCTGGCGCACCGCGCACCCGGGCTCGTCGCCGTGGCGGCAGTCGCGGAATCGACACCGGGTCGCGAGCGCTGCGATGTCCACAAAGCTCTCGACGAGCGTCGAAGCGTCCCCATCCGGACGAAGCGTGCGCAACCCCGGCGTGTCGATCACGCACGCGCCGCCCGGCAGCCGATGCAGCGATCGCGAGGTCGTCGTGTGCTTGCCGCGGCTGTCGTGCACGCGCACCTCGCCGGTGTCCTGAATGCAGGTGCCGAGCAACGTGTTGGTCAGCGTCGATTTGCCGGCGCCCGACGAGCCGAGCATCACCAGGGTCTGGCCCCGTTCGACGTAAGCCGCAAGTCGATCGGCTGCCGACGGGTCCAGCGCATTCAACGCCAGCATCGGAAGGCCGGCCGGCAGGCGCGCCCGCAGCGTCGCGACGTGTTGCTCGACCTCGGTTGACGGCAGCACGTCAGCCTTGGAGAGGACGACCACCTTCAGAATGGACTCGTCGGCCACCAGGGCGAGGTAGCGTTCGAGGCGCCGCGGATTGAAATCGTCGTCGAGGCCCATGACGAGCAGGGCGACGTCGATGTTGCTGACGACGGGATGGCTGCGACCGTCGGCATCCCGGCGGGCGATATGCGACGTGGGCGGCACGCGCTCGGTGACCCAGCATTGACCGTTGGACTCCACTGAGGCCAACACCCAGTCGCCGGCCGCCAGCGCGGAACCCTCGTCCTGCATGGCGCGGAACAAGCGTGGCAACGCGCGCGCCGCGCGTTCCATCAGGCCGTCATGCACCGCGACCGCTTCGCGGTGAACTTCGACGATCCGGGCCAGGTGCCGCGCACCCCCCGGAACCTCCGCGGCGTCGTCGCCGAGGCGCACGGCACGACTGGCGAGCACGGGTGAGAGCCCGAGCGACGACAGCACTTCGAAATCGATTTCGACCATGAGCGTTCGATCCTTCGTTCCACACGCGCGCGGCCCACGTGGCCGAGCGCCGGCGTGGCGCCCCGCACAAAGGCGTGGCGCCACGAGGTGTCGAAACGTCGGCG
>JBBSEG010000010.1:0-98015 GCA_038239945.1 Burkholderiales bacterium | reverse complement strand
TGGCACGCTGAGGTAATGCAGCCGACGGCTCTCGCCGTCGAACGACGACTCGGCGCGCTCGACCGCCGCGCGCACCGCGGCGGGACCGGCGGTGAGCGGCACGTAGTCCGGGCACTTTGCGAAAGCCAACCATTCGGCTTCCACGACCGGTCGGCTGGCGAACTCCTTCAGTGCGCTCGCGACGAGGTCGCGAAAGCCATCGGCATCGAGCGCGTCGAGCGAGACGCCGATGATCCGGCATTGCGGGATGAACCCCGCGGAAGACAGGTGGAACAAGCCCGGCAGCAGCTTGCGGCGCGAGAGATCGCCCGTGGCACCGACGAGCACCACGACCTGCGGGAGTCGCGGGCCTACTCCGGGTGGAACGCTGGGCATGATCGGATCCTATCGTGAATCCGGATGCCGGGGTCACGCGACGCTTCTGTGTATATTGTTTCGACCTAGGCCGATCGGCCGACCTGTCGAGAAGGTGTTCAGGATGCCCACCCGCAAGCCACGCCGCTATGCCCGCTATGCCGCGCTCACACTGGCCGTGGGCGGCACCGGGTTGCTCCTCGCATCGTGCGCGATGAGCCCGCCCAACCCCAACCCGCGCGCCGACGTGCCGCTGAAGCTCGCCAACGTCGACCTGCCGCGCTATATGGGACGCTGGTACATCGTCGCGAACATCCCCTATTTCCTCGAGAAGGACCTGGTGGGAAGCAACACCACCTACACCCTGCGCGACGACGGCAAGGTGCTCGAGGACTTCGCGGCGCGCAAAGGCGGATTCGACGGCGAGGCGAAGACCTACCAGTTCGTCAACACGCCCGATCCGTCGACCGGCAACGCCCACTGGAGCGTACGACTGTTCTGGCCGCTCTACGGGAGCCAGGACACGCTGTATGTCGATGACGCCTACGAATACACGCTGATCGGTTACAAGAACAAGCGGCTGGGGTGGATCTTCGCGCGCTCGCCGGAGATGAGCGACGCGAAGTACCGGGAGCTGCTGCAAAAGTTCGACGCGCAGGGCTACGACACGTCGCGCTTCCGTCGCGTGCCGCAGAAGCCGGAAGACCTCGGCAAGTCGGGGTACCAGAGCCCGGGCCAGCCGACCCCCTGATCCCCGCTACTGCGTCGTGTTGCCGAAGTACGCGCGGCGGGTCGCCTCGATCCCGCCCGCTGCGAGTGGCGGATAAGCAGACGTCGTACCAGGGCCTACTTCGCCGGCGTCGCGATCGCCATATCCTTGTGGGTTGTCTTCGTGACCGGCGGAACTTTCTCCGGTCGCGGATCCGACGTGAACCCATCGCGATTGGGCATCCGCACCTTGCCTAGCGTGGACGCATCGAGCGTCGTGTCCGCCGGGACGATCTTGGCCTCCGACAGGATGTACGCCGACACCGCGTACACCTGGTCGTTGGTCAGCGATCCGGGCGTGGTCAGCGGCATCGCCCGCTTGACGTAATCGAACAGGGTGGTCGCGTAGGGCCAGTAGCTCTCGACCGTCTTCACCGGCCCCTTCGCAGGCGTGTCGTTGACGAGCGTCCCGCGGCCGCCGATGAGCTTGTCGCCAAGGCCGCCCTCGAGGTTCGCGCCGTGGCACGCGACGCATTGCTCCGTGTAGACGGTCTTGCCCTGCGCGACCGATCCGGAACCGGGCGGCAGTCCGCGGCCATCCGGCAGCGGCGACACGAAACGCGAAAGCTCCTGGTCGGTGGGCGTGGCCCCGAAGCCATAGCCGCCGCCGTTATCCGCGGCGAGCGCGCTCGCGCAGCCGAGCATCAAGGCAACCGCGACGCCGGGCTTAGTAATGGTGGACATTGGAGACCTTTCCGTCCGAGGCGACCGCCCAGCTCTGGATCGCATTGAGGTGGTAGATCGATCCGAGCGGACCGTTGAGTCCGCGCACCGCAATGAGCTGGCCGAGCGTGGGCTGCACGTAACCCGTGTCGTCGACGCACCGGCTTTGCAGGATCGCGGGCTTGCCGTCCCAGCGCCACGGGAAGCGGAAGCGGGTGTGGCAGATCGGCAGCACCGGGCCCTGCAGCGCCGCGGGCCGCCACGTCTGGCCGCCGTCGACGGAGACGTCCACGCGCCTGATGGTGCCGCGCCCCGACCAGGCAAGGCCGGTGATCTCGCGGAAGCCGGGTCCGTCGAGCGTCATGTCGCCCGAGGGCGCGGTGATCACGGACTTCGCCTCCATCTCCAGCGTGAACTGCCGCGCCTTGCCGTCGGGCATGAGATCGGTGTACTTGGACGTCTCCTCGCGTGTCTGAAAGGGCATGTCCGACACCTCGAGCCGGCGCAGCCACTTGATGTTCATGTTGCCCTCGAAGCCGGGGACCAGCAGGCGCAGCGGGTAGCCCTGCTCGGGCCGGATCGCCTCGCCGTTCTGGCCGTACGCGAGCAGGCAATCCTTCATGGCCTTTGCGATGGGGATGCTGCGGGTCATCGCGGCGCCGTCGTTGCCTTCCGCCAGCAGCCACTTCGCGCCGCTGCGCAGGCCCACTTCGTTGAGGATGGTCGACAGCGGGACGCCGGTCCATTCCGACGTGGAGGTGAGGCCGTGCGTCCCCTGCACGGTGCGCAGCGTGGGCTTGGACCATTCGGTCAGGCCGTTGCCGGAGCACTCGAGAAAGAGCAGGCGCGACAGCGACGGAAAGCGACGCAGGTCGCGCATCGAGTACTTCTTCGCGCGCTGGACCATGCCGTGCACGAACAGCTCGTGCTTCGCGGGGTCGATCACCGCGGTGCCGGCGTGACTGCGCTCGAAATGCAGGCCCGACGGCGTGACGATGCCGATGCTGTCCTGCAGCGGCGTGAAGGTCCACGACGATTGCGGCGTCGCGGTCTTGTACCGGGTGCGCATCGACGTCTCGAACTGCGAGCGCGTGCCGTAGCTCTCGTCCTCGAGGGGATATCCCTGGACCTTGCTGGGGTCGTCGGGAACGTCGTGCACGCCGGGGCCGGGTGGCGTCGCGGCTTGCGCCGGCGACCATGCGGCCATGGCGCCGGCGGCGGCCGCGGAGCCGAGCACGAAGCGCCGACGGCCGCTGCGCAGCGCCGCGTCGATCGGATGCTCGCGTGAACCAGTGGGGTCGGTCCGGTCGTCGTTCTTCATGTCGCCTCCACGAACAGGTGCACCAGGCCTTCGACCGGACTTCCCTGTCGAGGGTTGCGCGGACAGCCTATTATTTCGACGGCGGCTTCTTCTGCAGCAACGCCTTGAGATCCGCGAAGGGGTTGTGCGTCGCGCCCGGACTGCCCGACGCCGTTCCGCCTGCCCCACCCCCTGCCTCGCCCTGCCGCTGGTGCTCGTTGTCGTGGCAGTACAGGCACAGCAGTTCCCAGTTGCTGCCGTCGGGCGGGTTGTTGCCGTGATTGTGGTCGCGGTGGTGGACCGTCAGCTCCCGCAGGTTGGCGCGCGTGAACTCGCGCGCGCAGCGGCCGCAGATCCATGGGTAGATCTTGAGGGCCCGCTCGCGGTAGCCATCGTCGCGCTCCGCGGCGGCGCGACGTGCATCCGCGACGATGCGGTCGAGCTTGGCAGGGTCGGAGTTGGCCATGGGTCGCGCTTACGCCTTGAGACGGTACCCCGTCCTGAACATCCAGGTCGCGATCATCACGAAGATGAGCAGGAACGCCAGCGTCATCCCCAGGCTGATGACGACATCCACATCGCCCTGCCCGTAGAAGCTCCACCTGAACCCGCTGATCAGGTAGACCACGGGGTTGAGCAGCGTGATCGTCTGCCAGATAGGTGGCAGCATCTTGATCGAATAGAACGTCCCGCCCAGGAATGCCAGCGGCGTCAGGATCAACAAAGGGACCAACTGCAGCTTCTCGAACCCGTCGGCCCAGATCCCGATGATGAAGCCGAGCAGGCTGAACGTCACCGCCGTCAGCACCAGGAACAGCACCATGAACACGGGGTGCTCGATACGCAGCGGCACGAATACCGCCGCCGTCGCCAGGATTACGAGGCCCAGGATGATCGACTTGGTCGCCGCCGCCCCCACGTAGCTGATCACGATCTCCAGATACGAGATCGGCGCCGACAGGAGCTCGTAGATCGTCCCTGTGAACCGCGGGAAGTAGATGCCGAACGATGCATTCGACACGCTCTGTGTCAGCAGCGACAGCATGATCAGGCCCGGCACGATGAAGGCGCCGTAGCTCACGCCGTCGACCTCGGGGATGCGCGAGCCGATGGCCGATCCGAACACGACGAAATACAGCGAAGTGGACAGCACCGGCGAGATGATGCTCTGCATCAGGGTGCGTCGCGTGCGGGCCATCTCGAAGCCGTAGATGGCGCGGATTGCGTGGGTGTTCATTTGCGGTCCTCGAGCAGGCCCACGAAGATGTCCTCGAGCGAGCTCTGGGTGGTGTGGAGGTCCTTGAACACGATGCCGGCGTCGTTCAGGTCGCGGAGCAGGGCGGCGATGCTGGCGCGCTCGCCTTCGCCCTTCGTGTCGTAGGTGTAGACGAGCTCGTTGCCGTCGGACGCCAGCGCGAGCGCATAGCCGGCGAGCGACGGCGGGATCGTCCCCAGGCGCTCGCTCAGCTGCAGCGCGAGCTGCTTGCGGCCGAGCTTGCGCATGAGCTCCGCCTTCTCCTCGACCAGGATGAGCTTGCCCTTGCGTATCACGCCCACCCGGTCGGCCATCTCCTCGGCCTCGTCGATGTAGTGTGTGGTGAGGATGACCGTGACGCCGCCGTCGCGCAGCGTTCGCACCAGCGCCCACATGTCGCCGCGCAGAGTGACGTCGACCCCGGCGGTCGGCTCGTCCAGGAACAGGATCTGCGGCTCGTGCGAGAGCGCCTTGGCGATGAGCAGCCGGCGCTTCATGCCGCCCGACAGCGTCATCACCTTGCTGTCCTTTTTGTCCCACAGCGACAGGTCGCGCAGCACACGCTCGATATGCGCGGAACTCTTCTGTTTGCCGAACAGGCCGCGGCTGAAGGACACCGTGTCCCACACCGACTCGAACGCGTCTGTGGTGAGCTCCTGCGGCACAAGACCGATCAGCGCACGCGCGGCGCGATAGTCCCGATCGATGTCGTGACCGTCGACCACCACCGTCCCCGCCGTTGCCTTGACGATCCCGCAGACGATGCTGATCAGGGTGGTCTTGCCCGCGCCGTTCGGACCGAGCAGCGCGAAGATCTCGCCGCGTCGAATGTCGAGATCGACGTTCTCGAGGGCGTTGAAGCCCGATGCGTAGGTTTTGCAGAGGCCCGTAGCCTGGATGATGGAAGGCATAACCGGCAACGATAGCAGACGGCGCGCCTCACGCCGCCTCCCGGCGCACGACCGCGGTGCTGCCGCCGGGCCGGCTACGCCCTCGGCAGCGCGTCCGTCGACGCCTGGATTGCCTGACGGAACGCCATGGGATTGGCGATGAAGGGGATCGGATCCATCGTCGAGCCGGTGCCCACGACGATGATCGAGCCGAAGCCGAACAACCGGCCCATCACCGATTGCTCGACGCGAACGCTCTCGATCTTCGCCAGGTTCATCTCGACGGTGCTGCGGCCGATGAAGCCGAACTTGGCGATGACGCGCCGATTGGTCACGGCCAGCTCGGTCGAGCTGCGGCGCACCAGCGCGATGACGATCACCAGCACGCCGGCGAGCGCCAGCACACCCGCCGCGGGCGCCGTGATCGCGGACTGGCCGCTCGACATGACGTAGAGCCCGAGCGCGATGGCCACGAGCGCCGCGCCGCCGACTAGCGGGGAGGCGATCGACAGCAAGCTGACGCGTCCGACGTGGGTGACATGCTCGCCCGGTCCGACGATGGTCTCGACGTAGCTCGCCATGTGATGTGCTTTCCTCGCTGCGGGTTGCGATGTTCGCACAATCGCCCCTGTACGGTACATCGTCCGTGACATCGAGCTTAGGCGCGAGCGAATTCGAACGTTTCGCGATGCATCCAAATACCCGCTCGATACGTGCCGGGTGGTGCAATCGCCTGCGGCGCGCGGCGGCGTCGAAAGCGCGCCGGGCCGCGTTGCGACGCGCTAGACTTGACCTGCGGGCCCGTTGGGATCGATCGAGCGTCGGCCATTCACACGACGCCGCGCCGCGCCCGAGTAATGTCCATGCCAGCCGATTCCGCCTCGAAATTTCCGCACAGCGAGAGGGTCGCGTGGCTGCTGGGGCAGATCGCCCTGGGGAGCCGCGAGGCCTTCACCGAGCTTTACGCGCTGACGGGCGGGCTGCTGTTCGCCATCGCCTTGCGCATCCTGCGCGATCGTCATGCAGCCGAGGAAGCGCTGCAGGAAGGCTTCGTCAAGGTGTGGCGGCAGGCGTCGTCGTACGTCGCTGCGCGCAGCAAGCCGTTGACGTGGATGGCAACCGTCGTGCGCAATTGCTGCCTGGACGAGCTGCGGAGGCGCAATTCGGCGGCCGAGGTTCCTGCGTACGATGCGCTGGAAGCCATCCCGGACGAATCGCCGACGCCGGTCGAACACGCCGCGGCAAACGCCGATGTGCGGGTGTTGCGCGAATGCCTCGAAGGCCTCGAACCCGTGCAGCAGCAGGCGTTGACCCTCGCCTTCTTCCAGGGTCTGTCGCATTCCGAGGTCGCGCAGCACCTGGCGCAGCCACTCGGCACGGTGAAATCGCATATCCGCCGGGCGCTCATGTGGCTCCAGCGTTGCATGCAGCGGGGCGGCCACGGCCGTTGAGCATTACATGAGCGCACGCAGGATTGCCCGGTGAAATACGAGCGGCCCGAACTGATCGATCGGCTCGCGTCCGAGTTCGTGCTGGGCACGCTGCGCGGCGCCGCGCGCCGGCGCTTCGAGCGCCTGGTGCCCGCCACGCCCGCCCTCCAGGAGGCAGTTGCCGAATGGGAGGAGCGTCTCATGCCGATCGCCCTCGCGCTTCCGCCGGTGACCCCGCCACCCGCGGTCTGGCGACGGATCGTCGCGCAAATTCCGGTGCTCGACCGCCCGCACTCGCCGTGGTGGGACCGCATCAACGTCTGGCGCGGGCTCGCTATCACCAGTGTCGGCGCGCTTTCCTTCCTCTTCGTGGTTCACGAGGAAGCGCATGACCAGATGTTTCCGCAGACCTATGTGGCTGTGCTCAATGCACCCGCGGGCACGCCATCGATGCTCGTCACGGCGAAGCAGGTCGGCCACACGCTGACGGTGAAGGTGCTCGCACCGATCGACGTTGGCGGCGGGCGGATGCTCGCGCTGTGGGCGATGCCGAACTCCGGCCGTCCGATGTATCTCGGCGCGATCGAGCCTGCGGGAGTCTCGATGCTGCACGTGGGCAGCGAGACGGGCCGCATCCTGCGCGGCGTGTCCTCGCTGGCGGTGACTGTAGAACCGGATCGCGGCCAACCGCCGCAGGCGCCGAGCGGACCCGAGGTCTACCGCGGTCCGCTGCTCGAATCCACCTAGCGGCCAGCCGCGGGCGCGCGGCTCGCCGTAAGCCCGGTCAATCCAGACGACGCATCCGCTTTGCCAGCGTGCGCAGCTCGTTGCCGCAGCGAAGGGCATCGGCGCCCGTGAGTTGCTCGCACAGCCGGGCGGCTTCCTCCATCGCGTCGGCCTTGGCCCATGTCAGCGCCGCCTGCAGCGTCTTGCAGCGGCTGTCGGCGCGCTTGTAGCGTTCGAAGAAATCATGGTCCATGTATCGCTCGTCGGGTTGCGGCTCCAGCTGTCAGGCGGCGCCGGGACCTGACGCAATTACGAATCGAATGAGCCGTCGGATGCAGCCAATCGAATGCCGCGACGAATCGCGCCGGGGACGGGTGGCCGCGCGAAAGTGCAGCCGCAGTCCACGCTATGCGCATGCCGATTGGCGCGATTGTCACCATGGTCGGCAATGCTGACGGTAATTTCGGGACCGCGATTGCGAGGATGTCGCAAGGCGGCGACATGCGGCCGTGGATCGACCTCACGAATCGGCGTGACCGATCGCGCCGCCGTGCGAGCGAGCGTGAAGCGCTCCACGCATTCCGCGCCATTGCAGCTTGCACATGCGCCCAACGGCGCACGCGGTTCGCACCACGGTCGGTGCCGAGGACGAAACGCATTCCCGCCGCGCGGGTTGGTCTACGCGGTGAAGTCCGTGCGACATAGGGAGAATGGCTGCTCGCGGCGCTCCTGGCGCAAAGCTTGCTGAACGATTCGAGTCGCTGCGGGCTCGCAAGGCTCGCCGCGCGACAACTCAGTCGAGTCCACCAACCCAGGAGTACGCATGCGCAAGACTATCCTTGCTGTGACGATCGCCGCGCTGTTCGCGTCGGGCGCTGCCTTCGCCGAGTCGGCAACCCCCGCGGCCGGCCCGAGCACGAGCCAGCAGTACAGCACCACCGGTAGCAACTCGAGCAACAGCACCAACACCGCGACGGACACGCGGAACCGAACGACGAACACGACCAGCACCATCAACCGCACCAATACCACCAACCGCACCAATACGACCAACACGGCGCAGACGACGGACACGAACACGACCAGCAACGCAAACCCTACTGCAACCCTGTCTGGTCCTACCAGTTCAACGGCTACGGGTGGGACTGGCGGGGCCGGTGGGGCCGCAGCGAGTGGCGCGGCGACCGGCGGATCGGCGACGGGCAGCACCCAGACCAACTCGGGCAGCACGACCGCGTTGAGCGGGGATGCCAACCAGGGGCCGATGACCTTTACCAACTACAACGCCGGGGCGGTGGCTGGTTCCACGAATACCCTGTCGATTAGCACGCCGCAGTCGAACACCAGCACCATCAATCCGTCCCTCACCGGCGGAGCGGCTTCGCGTGTCGCCACCAGCGGCGCCGGAACGGGCGGCGCGGCAACAGCGGGCCCGGTGTCCTCAGGCGGCGCGAATACGGCGGCGAACGGCGGCGCGACGACCTCGGGCTCGCAGACCGGCGGCGGTGCGTCATCGAACGCGTCGACGGTCTCGAACGCAGCCAACTCGCAACCGTCGGATACGGCGAGCGCAGCGTCGCGCCTCGGCAACTCGGCAGCCGTCATGCCGGTGTCGACGCCTAGCGACCCGGGCTCATCGAGCGGCTACAGCACCGCTTCAGGCACCAGCCGCGCCAACTCGAACGGCGGCGATGCCTACGGCCATACGTCGGGGGGCAACACGTCCTCGGGTACGGCCGTCTCGGTTGCGGCGGCGGTGCCGATCGGCGGTTCCGGAAGCAGCGGCGGCGCCGGCAACGGTGGCCACAACACGGGCGGCAGCAGCTCGATCGGCGACATTTCACCGACCGCGTCGAACGCGTCGCAAACGCATGCGTCGATCTCGACGCCGTCCTATGCGTCGAGCAGCAGCAATGGCAACAGCTTCGCGCCGGTCGGCGGAGTGTCGGGCAACGCGACGTCGGGCAACATCCAGCAGAGCCAGATCGTCACTGCGGGCGGCGCGTATTCGGGCGCGGCTCATGGCGGCGCAGGGGGCAACGGCGGCTCGGCGAGCGCCGTGTCGGTCGCCGCACAGCTGCAAATTCCCGCGGCTCCGGCCGTAACCATTCCGTCGGTGAACATTCCGTCGGTGAGCATGCCTTCGGGCAACTGCTGCGGCAGGTAATTTCTGTCGCCATGGCCCTGGAGGCGGCACGCCGTCTCCGGGGCCGTTCGCATCACGGCTCCAGCAAGGACGACGACATGAACACATTCAATCGGTGGGTGGCCGCGCTCTCGTTGGCCGCAGCGGTGTTCGCACCCGCTGCACTCGCGGAATCCACTTCGGCGGCAACCGGCGGCAATGGCGGCGCAGGCGGCACTGCCACCGGTGGCGCCGCGACCGGCGGCACCGCGAACGGCGGCGCTGCCACGAATACGAACAACACTTCCGGCGTGTCGAACGCCAGCGGCGGGACGGGCGGCACCTCGTCGGCGAGCGGCGGCAACGTAGGGTCCGTCTCGACCGGCGCGTCGACTGCCCAAACCGGCTCGTCGGCGGCCACGCTGGGCGACATCACCGTCAACTACAACATTCCGGCGGGCGCGACGGGGCGCAGCGGCTTAGGAGTAGGCGTGGACCCCGACACGGGCCATGTCGTCAACGACAGCAACATCAAGTACAGCGGCACCTACAAGCTGAAGAACACGCCCGAGGTCGTCGTGGGCGGACCCGCTTCGGGCCCGTGCAACGGGTTCAGCGGCGGAATCGGCTTCAGCATGGCGGGCATAGGCATCGGCGCCAACACGTCGACCGTGGACCCGGGCTGCACCGCCCGGGAGACCGCACGCGTGGCCGCGATGATCGGCCGCATCGACATCGCCAACGCCATTCTCGAGAACCTCCCGGCCGTGCAGGCCGCGCTGCACGCAAAGGCCGAGCGCGACCGCATCCTCGAGGCACCCTCGCAGCCGGCGCTTCGGCCACTCTCGCTGCAGGGCGACCCGCAGCGTTTCGCGCCGCCGGCGCAGGTCGATCCCGTGGCCGAGGCGGCCCGCATCGATGCGACAATGAAGGAGCAGCAGCGCGTCGCGCTCGAGGCGCTGACCCGCCAGGCGACGATGGCGAAGGTGAACGACACGTTGCGGTTCACCGACGCGACCGGACAAGCGCGCGAAAGGACGCCGCAGCAGCAGATGGCCGACGACGCCGCGCGGCTGGCGACCGAGGCAACCGCCGAGGATCTGCGACGGCTTGCCGCCGCCCGGAGCGCAGATGCGCCGGCCGGCGCACCGCTGCCCGATCCGGTCGATGGCCCGGCGCGCATGGCGTCCAAGAGCCTCGAGGCAACGGCCACGAACACCGCGGCGCGCGCCCCCTCGGGACCGGCCGATCCGGACCGCGGCAGCGGCGATGTACGCCCCGCGGACGCGAGCGGCGGATTGACGTCGTTGATCCGCGGCTTCGAGGCGTTTCGGAAGGACACCCGCGAAGCCGCTCTGGAACGCAGCGCGCCGCCGAGGGTCGACCCGGCCACGCTCACGCCGCGGCAGGCGAGCGCGCTCAGCCGGGATGTCGACTCGACGGCCCTGCCGCCACTCACCGGCAGCGGAGCGCAGCCCGGCAACATGGGGCCGGGCAACGTGCGGTCCTAGCGACGCTGCCGCGGGCTGCAGGTCACGGTGGCGCGCCGGCGCGCGAGCGGATGCCGGTGCGCACCATGCGGTCCATGAGCGCGTCGAGGTCGAGCCGGGCCTCGTCGCAGCGCCCGGTGTGCACGGGGGAGCACTGGATCATGGTGCTGCGCACCGACGTGAGCCAGCGAAAGCGCTCGCGCGGCGGCAGGCGGCCGATCGGCCCGGCTGCCGCGCCGCCTCGACAGATGAGCGGGATGCTGTCGAGATGGCGTGCCAGGTTCTCGAGATCGAGGCCCGGATCGAGTGCGGCGAGGCGCGTCGGGTCGACCTCGATCCGCGCCTCGAGCAGCTCGACGGCCGGGCACGACACGATCACGCCGACGTTGACGAACTCCTCGCGCTCGACGCGCGGCACTACGCGAATCACCGCGTAGTCATAGGTGCAGGGATCGCGCACGCTGCGCCTCCAGGACGAATCCTCGCGGTCCTGCGAGCCGTGCCGTCAGGTAATCCGCGTAGGCCCGGCGGCGCGGCGCTGGCGGCCCCTCGTCGGTCGCAAGCCACGCGTCGGGAACCTGTTCGACGAGCGCGCGCACCACGCCCGCCGTGAGGCGCTGCGCGAGCGGCGCGTCGACGCTCGTGAGCGCGCTCGCCAGCGGCAGCAGCACATGGTCCTTGATCAGCGGAAAAGGGTCTGCGGCGCGTGCGGCGAACGGGGCGTCGGCATGATGGAAGTAGAACGCTGCGCCATGGTCGATCAACCACAGGCGTGCGTGCCACATCAGCAGGTTCGGGTTGCGGGCGGTGCGATCGACGTTGGAGACGAGCGCGTCGAACCAGACGATGGACGACGCGAGCAGCGGATCGGGGACGTCGGCGACCGGATCGTACATGGTGGAGCCAGGCAGGTAGTCGAGCCCGAAGTTGCAGCCCGCGCTCGCGCGGATGAGATCCTGGATCTCCGGATCGGGCTCGGTGCGCGCGAGGTCGACGTCGAGCGTGAGCAGCACGATCTCGGGCACGGGCAGGCCGGCTGCGCGCGCGAGCTCGCCGGCGATGAGCTCGGCCACGAGCACCTTCGGCCCCTGGCCTGCGCCCCGGAACTTGAGCACGTACAGGCCCGCGTCGTCGCCCTCGACGATCGCCGGCAGCGAGCCCCCTTCGCGCAGCGGCGTCACGTAGCGGGTCGCGGTCACGGTGCGCAGCGGCATGGCTCGACATGATAGACCTTGCATGGCGGTAGTAATTGCCATGGCCCGCGCAGTTTTGCCGGCACCTCCTGAGGTCCCGCGCACGCATCGCTGCACAGGAAACGGGTCGGCTCGCGCTCGGCTGATGGCAGGCAGGCGGGTTCTCGCAGGCGCCGCAGCCGGGGCGGCGGAAGTGGCGTGCAAATTGCTCGGCACGATTCGGTGGATCGACCGGCGCGATTGCCAAACGCGGTGCATCACGCCACGGGGCAGCGCATTCGCGGGCTGCCGATCCCGCTCGACAAACTGATCTAGCGGCCCGACGAGGAGCGCGATACTCGCGCCTGATGCAACAAGGCAAGGTAAAGGCGATCGGCGCATCGAACCACGACGCGCGTCGTCTGGGCGATGCGCTGCGCATCAGCCGCGAGCGCGGGCTGCCGCGCTACGAGACGCTCCAGCCTCACTACAATCTCTACGATCGCGCGACCTTCGAAGGGCCGCTCGCCGACCTGTGCGCGCGGGAGGGCCTGGGCGTCATCACCTATTTCTCGCTCGCGTCGGGATTCCTGTCCGGCAAGTACCGCTCGGCGGCGGATTTCAGCAAGAGCGCCCGTGGTCCCGGCATGGAGAAATACCTGAATCCGTGCGGAATGCGCATCCTCGACGCGCTCGACGCTACGGCGAAGCGGCTTCGCGCGACGTCCGCGCAGGTGGCGCTGGCCTAGCTCATCGCGAGGCCGGGCGTGGCGGCGCCGATCGTCAGCGCGACCACGCTCGCGCAACTCGACGACGTGATGGCTGCGGCGCGCCTGGGGCTGGACGAGGAGGCGGTCCGCGCGCTCGACGCGGCGAGCGCTCCGTAGGCGTTGCGCCCGGCCGGACTCCTCACGGCATGTACTGGCCGCCGTTCACCTCGATCACCTGGCCGGTGACGTAGCCGCTCATCTCGTCCGACGCGAGATAGATGAAAGTGCCCGCGCATTCGTCGGCGTCGCCGAGCCGGTTCATGGGAATCGTCGCCTGCATGGCCTTGAGCTGGTCCGCGTTCGAGTAACGCTCGTGGAAGGGCGTCGTGATGACCCCCGGCGAGACGGCGTTGACGCGAATGCCGTCGCTCACCACTTCCTTCGCCCAGCCGCGCGTGGCGGTCGACACGAAGCCCTTTGCGCCCGCGTAGAGAATCGCGCCGCCGCCGCCGCCGTTGCGCGCGGCGATCGAGCCAACGTTGATGATGTTGCCGTGCTTCTGCCGGCGCATGACCGGCACCACGGCATGCATGAACATCGCCACCTGGGTGACGTTGAGCGCGATGACGCGTCCGATATGCTCCTCGCTGTATTGGTCGATCGGCACGCGGCCGAGCATGCCGCCCGCGTTGTTGACGAGCACGTCGATGCGCCCGAAGCCGTCGAGCGTCGCCGCGACGATCGCCGCGACGGTGCCCGGTGCGGTCACGTCGCCGCCGACGAGCAGCGCCTTGCCGCCGGCCCGTTCCACGTCGGCGGCCACGGCCTCGGCGGCCGCGCGGCTCGCGTTGTAATGCACGGCGACGCGGCAGCCGCAGGCCGCGAACGCTCGCGCGGCCGCGGCGCCGATGCCGGTGGAGGCGCCGGTGATCAGTACGACCTTGTCCTGCAAATCGGTGGGCATCGCGGTTTCCTCGATCGTGGCGGGGTGAGCGAACGGGCGGCTCGCGGCTTGGCGCTCGGCCGGCGCAGACCGGTCCGGCGGCTCGACCGGCCGCGCGCCGCAGTATAGGAACAACTGACGCGCGTTGCTACCCGCGCGTTCGCAACCTAACCCCAGCGGGTCGGGGATGCTCCGCCACGCGGGCAACCGCGCGCTCGAACGGGTCGCGCTTCGCAAGCATCCGCGCCTGCCGCGGGGTGACGAGCGGGTAGTGGCGTGCGTCGGCGATGGCGTCGTGTGCCTGGCGACAGGCGTCGGGATTGGTGATCCAGCTCGCCGGATCGAGACGGCGCAGGTCGAACGCGCCCGAATTGCTGCGCAGCGTCTTGCGGCCACGCGCGTCGCAGTACTCGTGGAAGTAGGACAGCGCCAGCTCGCGCAGCGTGCGATAGACGGGGTCGCGATAGCGCAGCGCGGCGCCGTTGCTCTTCGAGACGGCGCCCCAGTGGCCGCCGCGCCGGAACAGCGCGACGACATGCGGGAAGTCCGCGGGGTCGCAGTCCAGGTGCATGACTAGCGGCGGCTCGCCATGTATCCACAGCGCGTAGGCGGCCAGTAACGCCGCCTCGATGCAATGCGCGCGCCGCTGCCGCAGCACCTCGCGCACGGAGAGCAGCGTCTCGCCGCCGAGCTCGTGGTTGGTCGGCAGCGCGTTGACGAAGGCCTGGATCCGCGCGGGCGTGGCCAGGCGGGCCAGCACCGCATGCTCGCGCGCGGTGAGGCCGCCGCGTGCCGGCATTCAGCGGCGCTCCGCGATGCGCAGACCCGCGGGGACGACCTGCCGCTCGATGATCCGGAACGCGAGCTCGATGATCAGCGCGAGCGCCGCGGCCGGCAGCGCGCCGGCCAGCAGCAGCGCGTGGTCGTTGATCGCAAGGCCCGTGACGATGCGCTCGCCGTAGCCACCGGCGCCGATGAAGGCGGCGATGGTGGCGGTGCCGACGTTGATCACGGCTGACGTCTTGATGCCCGCGAGGATGGTGCGCGCGGCAAGCGGCAGCTCGATGCGCCGCAGGATGGTCCCGGCCTCGAGCCCGAGCGACTGCGCCGCCTGCACGATGCCGGCCGGGATCTGGGTGAGCGCGGTATGCGTATTGCGCACGATCGGCAGCAGCGCATACAGCGCGAGGGCAATGAGCGCAGGTACGGTGCCGATGCGTCCGGTGAGGGGTATGAGCGCCGCAAGGAGCGCGAGGGACGGCACGGTCTGCAGGAGACCGGTGACCGCCATCACCGGGCCCTCCGTGCGTGGACGGCGCGCGGCGAGGATGCCGAGCGGTATGCCGAGCGCGATGCTGGCCGCCAGCGAAACGAACACGAGCCGCAGGTGCTCGAACGTGAGCCGGGCGAAGTCGGGACCGAAGAGCTTGGTGGCGAAGCCGCCGGATGCCGCGGGTGCGGCGGCCACTGTCGGTGCAGTTGCAGCGGCGGCAGGTGTCGCGCCGGACGCAGGTGCCGTCGCCACCGCGGATGTCGCAGCACCCGAAGCGGCGCCTGGAGCGGGGCGCGGTTGCGCGAGGAAGGCGGCCGCGACGCTCGCGAAATCCTTGCCCTCGAGCTCCACCGCCGCGTTCATGCGGATCATCGCGGCCTCGTCGATCCGTCCTTCGAGCGCACGCAGCGCCGCGAAGGTGCGCGGCAGGCGCGCGGGCAGCTCGGCGCGGTACAGCAGCACGGCATCGTAGGGCGGGAAATACCTGCGGTCGTCCCTCAGCACCGTGAGGCCGTAGCGGTCGATCTTCGCGTCCGTGGAGTAGATGTCGATGACATCCACCTGGCGCGCGGCGAGCGCCTCGTAGGCCAGCCCATGATCGAGGCCCCGCGGCGTATCGTGCGGCAGCGCATAGGCGCGCTTCAGCCCGGGCCAGCCGTCGGCCCGACCGATGAACTCCTGCGTGAGGCCAAGACGCAGCTCGGGATGCCGCGCGAGGTCCGAGAGCGTCGCGAGCCCGAGCGCGCTCGCATCGTCGCCGCGTACCGCGAGCGCGTAGGTGTCGTTGAAGCCCAGCGGCACCGACGCTGCGATGCCCATCGGCGCCAGCCGCGCGTTGAGGTCGGCGAGCGGCGGCACGGCGTCGAGCTTGAGGATCTCGCGCGCGATCGTTCCCGTGTATTCCGCGTAGACGTCGATGCTGCCCGATGTCAGCGCATTCAGCACGATCGCGGTGTTGCCGAGACCCTGGCGATGCTGGGCGCCGGCCTCGCCGGCGGCCTGCGCGGTCTGGCGCACGATCTCGCCGAGCACATACGACTCGGTGAAGCGCTTCGAGCCCACCTCGAGCGCCGCCGCTGTTGCCATGCCGGTGGCCATGCGGGTTGCCACGCCGGTGGCCACGCCGACGGCCATGCTGCCGACGCTGCCCGCGGTCGCGAGGACGAGCAGGACGCAACCGACCAGGACGTTTCTGCGTTCGCGCAACGCGAGCTTCCGAAGCGGGGAGCCGCCAGTCTACCGCGTACGTTCGGTCGCGGTCCCGCCTTCGCGCACGCGAGGACGCGACGGGCGCCGCGGAATTCGCTTTAGAATGCGGCGGAACCGGAGGAAATCACCATGTCGACCGCTGACCAAGCGCTCGCGCATTCCACCGCGCCGCGAGCGGCCGCTGCGGCTTCCGCGCGCGAGGCCGCGTCGCCAGCCGCCGTCTCCTACGCCGACATCGAGGCCGCCGCGCAGCGCCTTGCCGGGGTCGCGCATCGCACACCGGTGGCGACGTCGCGCCAGGCAGACGAGCGGTCCGGCGCGCGCGTCTTCTTCAAGTGCGAGAACCTGCAGCGCATGGGCGCCTTCAAGTTCCGCGGCGCCTACAACGCGCTGTCGCGACTCGATGCGTCGTCCCGCGCCGCGGGCGTCGTGGCGTTCTCGTCGGGTAACCACGCGCAGGCGGTGGCGCTCGCCGGACGACTGCTCGGCATTCACGCCGTGATCGTGATGCCGGCGAACGCGCCCGCCGTCAAGCTCGCCGCCACCCGTGCCTACGGCGCCGAGGTCGTGACGTACGATCACGCGACGCAAAGCCGCGAGGAAATGGCGCGCGACATCGCAACCCGCCGAGGCCTTACGCTGGTGCCGCCGTTCGACCACTCGGACATCGTGGCCGGACAAGGCACCGCGACCCGGGAGCTGATCGAGGAGTCCGGACCGCTCGACGCGCTGCTGGTCCCGTGCGGCGGCGGCGGCCTGCTGTCGGGCTCGGCGATTGCCGCGACGCACCTGTCGCCCGGTGTCAAGGTGTATGGCGTCGAGCCGCGTGCGGGGGACGACGTCACGCGCTCGTTCCGCTCCGGCGTGCTGCAAAGCGTGGCGGACCCCGACACCATCGCCGACGGCGCCCGCACGCGCTCGGCCGGCGCGCTGACCTTTCCGCTCATCCAGCGTTACGTGCACGGAATGCTCACGGTCGAGGACCCTGAGCTGGTCGACACGATGATCTGGCTGTGGGAGCGCATGAAGCTGGTCGTCGAGCCCACGGGCGCGCTTGGCGCCGCCGCGCTGTTCGACGGCGCGCTCGACCTGCGCGGACAGCGCGTCGGGGTGATCATCAGCGGCGGCAACGCCGATTTCCGCGCCCTCGCACCGCTGCTGGCGGCGCACGATGCAGCCGCCCCCATCCCTGTCTCGGCAGCCGGCCGGTCACGCTGATTCATCCCGTCGCGATTCGCGACTGCCTTCGAAGAGGAGCTGCCCATGAGCTTCGCCGTACGAGGTGTGCTCGCGCCCGTGGTCACGCCATTCGACCGCGACCTGCGCCCCGATTCCGCCCGGCTCGCGCGGCATTGCCGCTGGCTGATCACGCAGGATGTCGGCCTGGCGGTCTTCGGCACCAACTCGGAGGCGAACTCGCTTTCGGTTCCGGAGAAGCTCCGCTTGCTCGATGCGGTCGTGCACGCCGGCCTCCCGCCCGCGCGGATGATGCCCGGCACCGGTTGCTGCGCGCTGCCCGATACCGTCGAGCTGACGCGCAGCGCCGTCGCGCACGGCTGTGCGGGCGTGCTCATGCTGCCGCCGTTCTACTACAAGAGTGTCAGCGACGACGGGCTGTTCGCGAGCTTCGCCGAAGTGATCGAGCGCGTCGGCGACGCGCGCCTGCGCATCTACCTGTATCACATCCCGCCCGTGTCGCAGGTGTCGCTCTCGCTTGCCCTGATCGAGCGCCTGCTCGACCGCTATCCGGGCACGATTGCCGGCGTCAAGGACAGCTCAGGGGATTGGGCGAACACGCGCGCGATGCTGGAGCGCTTCCAGCCGCGCGGCTTCGACGTCTTCGCCGGCAGCGAGTCGTTCCTGCTGGCGACGCTCCGCGCCGGCGGCGCGGGCTGCATCAGCGCGACGGCCAACGTGAACCCGGGCGCGATCGCGCGGCTCGCGTCGACGTGGCGCGAGGCCGACGCCGACCGGCAGCAGGCCGCGCTCGACGTCGTGCGCGCCACGTTCGCACGCATGCCCATGATCCCGGCGTTGAAAGCCGCCATCGCGCAGCACGCAGGCGTGGTCGACTGGGGCATCGTGCGTCCGCCGCTGATGCCGCTCGCGCCCGCGCTGCGCGACGAGCTGATGGGCGCGCTCGCCGCGCTTCGCTTCGCCATGCCCGGCATCGACGAGGCAGCACCGTGGCCCGCGGAAGGGCAGCCGCAGTAGCGCGGTTTGCGGACGCCGGGTATTCGAATGCGCTACTCGAATACGAAAGTCTCGACTCTGTGGCAATGGCGCGCGAAGGTGTGCCTGCAGGCCTGTACCTGCGTACCGGGAGTCGAAATCATGAGATCGACGATGCGTGCCGCGCTCGCCGTGGCGTTGGCGGCAAGCGCGGTGTCGGGATGCTATGTCGTGCCCGTCGCGCCCGATGGGACGGTGGCCTACGGGTCTCCGGTGCTTGCCGTACCGGCGCCTTATCCCGCGGTCCCTCCTGCGCGCGCCCCTTTCCCGCCCGTGTATGCCGGACCCGCGGCACCGTCGGTGCTCACCGCCCGGCTCTATCCCGCCAACGATGCCGCCACTACCTCCGGCATGCTGGCGGGCACGGTCGTGAACCAGGCCGGCGGCAAGGCGCGGTTCGAGCTCGCCTATCGCGGCGAGACGCTGGTGGGCGAGGCCACGCGGCTCGCGGGCAATACCCGCTCGGGCATCGCCAACGCGTACGGCGACCAGGGCACCTACATGACGTGCGCCTATACGATGTCCACGCCGACGCAGGGGGTAGGTACGTGCAACCTGTCGAACGGGGCACGCTACCAGGTGCACCTCGGTGGATGAACGGCGCGGGGGACGCTAGCCACCGCGCGGAGCGCGATCGGAGCGTTGTGCGAGGCGGTCGTCCAGTTCCGCGATCTGGGCATGCAGGCCGTTTACCGCCTGCTCGATCGTCGTGCGCAGCTCGTCGCGCATCCGCTCGGGTGCAGCGCCGTCCTGCGCGCGGCCCGCGCGCGTGCCGGCGTCGAGCTGGTCGAAGCGCGCGTCGAGCGCGTTGCGAAGCTCGGTGAACCGCGACGCTTCCGCCTGGTCGGCCAGCTGGCGCTGCGCGGCGAGCTCGCGCGTCATGCGGCGTGTCTCCACCAGCGCGCCGCCCTGCAGGTAGAACGCATACGCTAGGAACACGAGCGCCACCGCGGCCGTGACTGCCAGCATCACCAGGCCGAGCGGCGCTTCGACCGTGGCGATGAGCAGCGACAGCGAGGTGGGCGCCACGAACGCGGCCCAGTTCGCCGCGACGAAGAGCGCCAGCAGCGCGAACAGCATCAGCACCACGACTGCACGGATGGACATGGTTGCCTCTAGCGGGGGGCGACGGCGGCCAAATCGGCGCGGCGTGGTGCCAGTGTCGCATGCGATGCCGCGCGCGTCGACGCAGCCGCCGGCCCCCTGGCTCGGGCGCCTGCTATCCTCGCGGCCTTCCGAAGCGTGGCCCGCTCCGATGTACCCGAACCTGCTCGCGCCGCTGGATCTCGGCTTCACGACGCTGCCCAATCGCGTCCTGATGGGCTCGATGCACACCGGGCTCGAGGAGGCCCCGGACGGCTTCGCGAAGCTCGCGGCGTTCTATGCCGCACGCGCCCGCGGTGGCGTCGGGCTGATCGTCACCGGCGGGATCGCGCCGAACTTCGCCGGCCGCATCGAGCCCCGCGCATCGCAGCTGTCGCTGCCGTGGCAGAAGGCGCGGCATCGCGTGATCACCGACGCGGTGCACGGCGCTGGGGGGCGCATCGCGATGCAGATACTGCACGCGGGGCGCTACGCCTATCACCCGCTGTCGGTCGCACCCTCCGCGCTGCGCTCGCCGATCACTCCGTTCAAGCCGCGCGCGCTCACCCGCTGGGGCATCGGCCGAACGATTGCGGCTTATGCGCGCTGCGCGCGCCTCGCGCGCGAGGCGGGCTACGACGGCGTCGAGATCATGGGCTCCGAAGGCTACCTCATCAACCAGTTCATCGCGCCGCGCACGAACCATCGCGACGACGAGTGGGGCGGTACGTTCGAGCATCGCATCCGCCTGCCGCTCGAGATCCTGCGCGCGACGCGAGCCGCCATCGGCAGCGATTTCATCATCATCTACCGGCTGTCGATGCTGGACTTGGTCGATGGCGGCAGCAGCTGGGACGAGGTGGTCGAGCTCGCGCGCCGGGTCGAGGCGGCCGGCGCGACTCTTATCAACACCGGGATCGGCTGGCACGAGGCGCGCATCCCCACCATTGCGACGATGGTCCCGCGCGGCGCGTTCGCCTGGGTGACGCGGCGCCTGAAGGGTGCGGTCCGGCTGCCGCTCATCGCGACCAACCGCATCAACGATCCAGCCGTTGGCGAGGCGATCATCGCGCGTGGCGATGCGGATATGGTGTCGATGGCGCGGCCCTTCCTGGCCGACTCCGACTTCGTGGCGAAGGCCGCCGCAGGCCGCGCCGACGAGATCAACACCTGCATCGGGTGCAACCAGGCGTGCCTCGACCACATCTTCGAGCGGCGCGTCGCGAGCTGCCTGGTCAACCCCTATGCGTGCCGCGAGACCGAGTTCGTGCTGCGCGCAGCCCCCTCGGCGCGCCGCATCGCGGTGGTCGGCGCGGGACCGGCCGGATTGGCCGCGGCCGTCACGCTGGCCGAGCGTGGGCACGCCGTCACGCTGTTCGAGTCCGCCGCGCAGACCGGCGGGCAGTTCAACCTCGCATTGCGCATCCCGGGCAAGGAGGAATTTGCCGAAACGCTGCGCTACTATCGTGCGCGCCTGGCGGCGCTGCAGGTCACCGTTCGCCTCGGCGTGCGCGCCGACGCCGACGCGCTGGTGTCGTTCGAGCACGTCGTGTTGTCGACCGGCGTTACCCCGCGCATACCGGCGATCGTGGGCATCGATCATCCGAAGGTCGCGGGATACGCAGAGGTCGTCGAGGGCCGCCGCACGGTCGGGCGGCGGGTGGCGCTCGTTGGCGCAGGCGGAATCGGCTTCGACGTGGCCGAGCTTCTCAGCGCGCAGGACCCGGCCGACGGACACGCGGGCACCGGCGCCGGCAGCGATCCCGCGATCGTGGAATTCCGCGACGAGTGGGGCATCGACGAGGCCGTGGCCGGCCGCGGCGGCCTCAAGACGGCGCACGTTCCGCCGCCGGCCCGCGAGCTGTACCTGCTCCAGCGCAAGTCGACCAAGGTCGGCGACGGGCTCGCCAAGACGACGGGCTGGATCCGGCGCACGCTGTTGCGCAAGCGCGGCGTGACCATGATCGCGGGCGTCGAATACGTTCGGATCGACGACGCGGGCCTGCACATCGTCGTCGATGGCGCTCCGCGCGTGCTGGAGGTGGACGACGTGGTGATCTGCGCAGGCCAGGAGCCGCGCCGCGACCTGGCGGCGGCGCTCGCCGAGCGCGGCGTCCCGCATACGCTCGTGGGCGGCGCAGACGTCGCGCTCGAGCTCGATGCCAAGCGCGCGATCGAGCAGGGCACCCGCGTGGCGATGGCGCTGTAGCGGCGGCGACCGACCTAGCGCCCCACGGTCCCCATCGTGGCGCTGCCGCTGAAGAGTGGCGTGCCCTCGAACACCGTCACGGCGAACGTGCCGTCGATCGCGCGGCGCGTGCCCGTCTGGGACAGCATCACCGCCTTGGACGTCGTCCCCGGCGCGATGTCCAGCGCCGTGGCGCTCGCCGCCACGAGCTGCAACTTCTCGAGCGGACTGCCGACGTCGAGCGTCGTTTGCCCCGGCGGAATGGCGAGATGCAGCACGCTGTCGGTCTTGTTCCTGAAGCCGACCGAGAGGCTGCGCCCGTCCCCGCTTCCCGGCACCACCGTGACGGCGAGCTCCACCTTGCCGCGCTTGAACGCCTCGGCCAGCGACACCGGCGCCGCAGTCGTCGCCTTCGCCGGTGCGGCCGCGTCGGCCGCGCTGGCCGGCGCGGACCCGCCGCCGCTGTCGACCAGCAGCAGCTCGAATTGCGAGACGACCTTGCCCGACGGCTCGGCGGTGACCGCCTTCTGCTTCACGAGCCCGAACGGTACCGTCTCGTTGAGCCAGATCTCGCCGGTCTCGATCTGCTCGGGCGTGCCGGGATGACGCTGCACGTAGCGGTAGTGGCCGGTTTCCCTGCCGCCGACGTTGTCGGTGCCGATGAACACGGCGCTGGCCGCGTAGTCGGGCATGGTCCTGCGCGCATTCTCGAGGGCTGCCGCGGGCATCGCCGTGGGTTTGGCGCCCGGGGAGGACACGCTCATCGCGGCCAGCGCCTTGCCATAGCCCAGGGCATCGGTCTCGAGCGAATAGCCGGGCTTGAGCGAATAATTCGTGAACGCGATCGTCGGCGCGCCGCCGGCCTGGTAGTCGATGCGCATCTGCACGCGCTGCTGCCCGCCCTCGTCCGGCAGTCGCGTGGCGCGCGAGCCCATGTCGGGCTGTCCTTCGATCTTCATCGTGTATTGCGCGAAGCTGCCGGGCTTCGTCGGGCCGAAGTACGCCTTGCGATAGCCGGTCGGGTCGGCGCCCGCGGCGACGCCGATCGAGCAGAGTGCCGCGCAAAGCGCGAATGCGAACCTGGTCATGTGAGCCCTAGTCCAGAACATCATGTCCATTTCGCGGCTGCCGCCCCGCACCTTCATGCCCTTGGCGTCGTCGGGCGTGACGAGCGGCCGAGCGCGGCTCGCGACCCCGCCGGCCTGCCAGATCCACGAGACGACGACCACGCCCATCTCGGCCAGCATCTGCGTGAGCAACCGGCCAATCTCGGCGGTCTTCCACCGCGTGCCGACGTCGTACGAGGGCACGAGGGCCGGCAGCAGCCCGATATTGGTCTCGGCGACCTCGCCCCCGGCATAGGAGAGCGGAACGAGCGACAGGTCGAGCGCGCCCCGGCGCAGCGCGCTGAACTGCGAGTTCACCTTGACCAGCGACGAGTTAGGATAGATGTCGAACTTCAGTGCGGAGCCGGTGCGCTGCTCGACGTCGGCGGCGAAGCGGCGGCACAGGCGGTCGCGGAAGTCGCCCTGCTCGAGCGTGCCGCCCGGAACTGATGCGAGATCTTCAGCTTGCCTTCCTGCGCGACGGAATCGCATCGGCTGTTGCGTTTTCCGCACGCGAATATTCCCGCCAGGTCGCGAAGTTCTTGCCTCCGAACGCGCCGCCGGGCTAACATTCAATCACTCGTTTCCACTCTACGACGCCACGAACGCATGACTGCCAACCGCCGATCGCTGCCGCAACGTTTCCCGGGCTCCGCGCCCAGGACGTTCGTCATGCGTGGTGCGCTCGCAGGAATGTTTCGGGTCGTGCTGCCGTTCTCCGGCAGATACCCGGCGCCGTAGCTCTCCCGACCGGATTGCCTCCGCCGGGTGAGTCGGCGGAGCAGTCGATCGGTCCATCAAACCGGTTCGCTGTCTTCGCCTCGTTGACGAGGTGAGATTCCGGCATTCCGGATGCATCTCGCATCCGCCCGGTTCGACGAAAGGAGAGCGCCACGCATGAAGAACCCCGACCGCTTCGGCATGAACGGCATGCGCACGCGCGGCTTCTTCGCGGGCAGGTGATTCGACCGCGAATCCACCTCGCCCGAGGAAGCCCGGTGCGCCGCGTGAGGCCCCGGGCTTTTTTTCGCCCGCGGCTGTCATCGACATCATCCGCGAGGACGACATGAAACACGAACGCAATGCAATCCGGGCGCCCTACGGACGCGGCGACTACTCGCTGCAACACGGCGGGCTGGGCATTTACTGGCAGGCTGGCCACGGCATGGAGATCCGCCTTGCCGCGGCCGAGGAAGGGCCGGAGACGCGCTCGGGCGACCGCCCGGGGGAGTCTTCGCCGTTGGAGGTCTGGCGTGGCGCCATCGCCGGCTGATCGCACGTGGTCGGCGCTGGGCGCGACGGCACGCGTTGCTCTGCAACGCCTGTCGGTTGGGACGCTGGGCCTGGCGCGCCTGGGCGCTGCTGCACTTCATCG
This sequence comes from Burkholderiales bacterium, assembly GCA_038239945.1. Lineage (GTDB taxonomy): Bacteria > Pseudomonadota > Gammaproteobacteria > Burkholderiales > Casimicrobiaceae > VBCG01. The sequence continues at coordinate 73,723 of JBBSEG010000010.1, read as the reverse complement.
GCTGGCTCTCGTAGCCGCTTGAAGGGCAGACCAGCGGCGCGGCAGTGCAGGACACCGCGGCAACGCGGACGGTAACCGGCGATTCTGGGCGCTGTGCGCGGCGCCCTCAACCGATCTTGCGGGATCGCCGCCGCATCGACCAGGAAGCCGGTGCGGTCAACAGTCGCGGCATCCCGGCGGGGCGACCCGCCGGGGCCGGGGCGAAACGGTCGCGCGTGCCGGCGGCGCCGGCCATTGCTAGAATCGCATGCATGGAACCGCTGGTGCTCACCGTCGACATGGCCGGTCTGCCGCAGGCGTGGGTTGCGCTCGAGGAGGCGATCACCTATCACGCCAAGCAGATGGTGGCGTGGTCCGTGGGCGGCGTGGTGCGCGAGTTTCGCGGCGGCTACCAGCGCGACGGGTCGCGCTCGCGGCTGCTGACAAAGTCGATCCTCGCTATCAAGGGCAGCGCAGGTCGCCCGACGGCGCACGCGCCCGGGGTCACGAATCCGATGCTGTTCGCGCGCGACCGCCAGGTTTGCGCGTATTGCGGCGGACGCTTCCTGGTCCGCGATCTGTCGCGCGACCACATCAACCCGGTGTCGCGCGGCGGACGGGATTCGTGGATGAATGCGGTCACCGCGTGCCGCAGCTGCAACACCCGGAAGGGCAACCGCGCGCCGGAGCACGCGGGCATGCCGCTCCTCTACATTCCCTATGTGCCGAACCGGCACGAGCACTTCATCCTGCGCAACCGCCGCATTCTCGCCGACCAGATGGAATACCTGCTGGCCGGCGTGCCGCGCACCAGCCGGCTGTTCGCTTAGCGCGGCTTGCTATCGTAGCAGGTAGATGGCGACCAGCGCGATCACAACCATCACGACCGCGACTCCCACCGCCAGGCGAGTGGTGCGCCGGACTTTCGGACGGTCGTAGACGCCGACGGCTTTGGGAAGTGGGTCGGACATGAGATGGGGTGGGCCGCATGACGCTCGCGCGCGACGCGGCCGGAGGATTGACGGCGCAGGATGAGTCCCGCGTCGGGAGCGTTCCCTACATGCGCGGGTTGCGCAACGTCCGGTCGTCGTCGCCGCCGATCGTGTGGTCGGCGCCCGAGGTCATGCGGTCCCAGCCGCGCCGCACGGCGTTCTTGAACTTCTCCCATTCGCCGCCGGGGTTGCTGCGCTCCCAATCGCGGCGCACGTCGGCCTCCGAGCTCTCCCAATCGCGGCCGCGATACGAGTCGGCGTTCTCGAAGCCCCACCGGTAGGACGGCTCGTAATCCTCGTACCGGACGCCGCGGCCGCTGTACTCGTGATCGAAATCGGCGCGGAAGTCGTCCGCGTACATTCCCCAGTCCGACGACGTGCGCGGCGTGGTGGTGCGCGACGTGACCGAACGCTCGCGCTCGAGGTCGTCCACGCTATACGGGCGGGCGTCGTTCTCGAAGCCTTCCCAGCCGCTCGAGCGCCAGGTCTCGGCGCGCTTGTTGATGTCGATGGCGCCGTGCCGCTGCATCACGCGCGTCACCTCGTCGGCGCGCATGTCCTCGGCGCGCACGGTGACGAGCGCACCGCCGCGCCGAACCGACTCGGCGTAGTACTGCGCATCCTCGTCGTTCACGCCGATGTCGGTCAGGCCGCCGATCAGGCCACCGGCGACCGCCCCCACCCCAGCGCCGGTCAAGGCCGCGACGATCGGTCCTGCGGCAATGATCGGACCGAGCACGGGAATGGTCAGGCTCGTGAACGCGAGGGCCAGGCCCGCGACGCCACCGATCACCCCTCCCGTGACGGCCCCGGAAGCGGCGCTCGACGTCGTCTGGGCAGTGCTCGCGTCGGCGTCGATCGTCTTGGCGGGAGCGCTGGTGAAGCCGGCATCGTTGTCGCCGACGGCGCTGGGTCCTGCGGCGGTGCCGGCGGTCGCAAGACCCGAGTACCCGGTGCCCGGCGCGCCGCTCTCATACCCCGTCCCGGCGGTCGTACGGGTGTCGGAAACGCCCGCCGAGGTGCGGCCTGCCGTCCCCGGGTCCGCACCTGCGTCCGGCGCGCGGTATTCGTCGCGCAGGTTGCTGGCCACGATGTTGATGTCGCCGTGCGCGATGCCGCTGCGCTCGAGCTCCTGGACGACTTGCTGGGCTTCCCGATAGCTGTCGAACGATCCGACGACGGTCTTGGTCATGAGGGCCTCGAGGACGTGATTAGAACGGGGGTCAATCGTGACGCCCGCGGCGGGGCGCCGATGTAATGGACAAGGCATTCGCAACACCCGTGCCAATTGGGCGGCGAGGAGATTTCGCGCAATTCCAAGCGGATAGCGTCGCCCCGGCAAGCCGACCCGGTCCGCCGGCGGTAATGATTACGCAGACGTGCGAAAGTTTTGCCCGCGCGTGGGAGTGGGGGAGTGCGTCGGTGGCAGAGGGACTGTCGTTCGGGCGAGGCTGTTGTACGATGACATCGTGTCGCACCGCCGCAAGCGCCTCGAAAGCTGCGCCCGTCCGGTCCGTGGGGTGCGCCCATCCGTCCAGTCCATACGAGGACCTACGTCATGACCCTGCGTCGCGCCTGGCTCTTGCTCGCCTGCCTCATGCTCGCCGTCCTGCCGTCGCTCGCTTCGGCGCAGGGACGTCTCAAGGTTGCCGCGGTGTACACCGTGCCGGTCGAGCAGCAGTGGGTGAGCCGCATCCACAAGGCGCTCGGCGCCGCCAAGGACCGCGGCGAGATCGACTACGTGTTCTCGGAAAAGGTCGCCAACGCCGACTACGAGCGGGTGATGCGCGAGTTCGCCGAGAAGGGCAACCAGCTCATCGTCGGCGAGTCGTTCGCGGTCGAGACCGCCGCGCGCAAGGTGGCGAAGGACTACCCGAAGGTTTCGTTCCTCATGGGCTCGTCGGGCAAGCCCCAGGCGCCCAACTTCGCGGTGTTCGACAATTACATTCAGGAGCCGGCCTACCTGTCCGGCATGATCGCCGGCGGAATGACACGCTCGAACCGGATCGGCATGGTCGGCGGCTACCCCATCCCCGAGGTCAACCGTCTGATGCATGCGTTCATGGCGGGAGCGCGCGAGGTGAACCCGAAGGTCGAGTTCATGGTCACTTTCATAGGCTCCTGGTTTGACCCGCCCAAGGCGAAGGAAGCCGCCTACGCCATGACCGAGAAAGGCGCCGACGTGCTCTACGCGGAGCGGTTCGGCGTATCCGACGCCGCGAAGGAAAAGGGCAAGCTCGCGATCGGCAATGTCATCGACACGCAGAAAGACTACCCCGACACGGTCGTCGCCTCGGCGCTGTGGAACATGGAGCCGACCATCGACGCGGCGCTGAAGGCGGTGCGCGCCGGCAGCTTCAAGGCCGACGACTATGGCGCGTATTCGCTGATGAAGAACCGCGGCGCCGAGCTGGCGCCGCTCGGCACGTTCGCCACGAGGGTCCCGGCGGATCTGCAGGCCCGCGTCAAGGCGAAGGAAAAGGACATCCTCGACGGCAGGTTCAAGGTCGCCGTGGTCGAGACGGAGCCGAAGTCCTCGGCGAAGTGACGCCAGGCGCGCCTGCGCCGCATTCGCGTCCGATGTCCATGAAGGAGACCGTGCTGCGCGTCGCCGGAGTGAGCAAGCGCTTCGGACGCATCAAGGCCAACGAGGACATCTCGCTCACGCTGGGGCGCGGAGAAGTGCTGGCGCTTCTCGGCGAAAACGGCGCCGGCAAGTCGACGCTCGTTTCGATCTTGTTCGGGCACTACGTCGCGGATGCCGGCACGGTGGAGGTCTTCGGCACAGTCCTGCCGCCGGGCGACCCCGCCGCGGCGCTGCGCGCCGGCATCGGCATGGTGCACCAGCATTTCACCCTGGCCGACAACCTCACGGTGCTGGACAACGTCATGCTCGGCACCGAGCCGCTGTGGCGGCCCTTTTCGCGCCGCACCAGGGCGCGCGCGCAACTCGTCGAGATCGGCCGCCGGTTCGGCCTCGTCGTCGACCCTGATGCGCGGGTCGGCGCGCTGTCCGTGGGCGAGCGGCAACGCGTCGAGATCCTGAAGGCTCTCTATCGGGACGTGCGCATCCTCATCCTCGACGAGCCCACTGCGGTGCTCACCCCGCAGGAAAGCGAGGCGCTCTTCGCGACGCTGCGCGGGCTCGTCGCGGGCGGGTTGTCGATCGTGTTCATCAGCCACAAGCTCGACGAGGTGCTGCGCGTGTCGCAACGGGTGGCCGTGCTGCGTGCGGGCCGCCTCGTCACCATCGTCGACGTGGCCGAGGCGACGAAGGAGCGCCTCGCTGAATGGATGGTCGGTCGCGCCCTGCCGCGCGTCACCATGCGTGCGCACCAACGCGGCGATTCTGCGTGCGCGCTCGAGCACGTCAGCGTGACGGGTGGTGCGAGCGCGGCGTTGCGCGACGTCTCGCTGAAGCTGCATGGGGGCGAAGTGACCGGCATCGCGGGCGTGTCCGGCAACGGCCAGTCGACGCTTGCGGACCTCCTGTGCGGGTTGCGCGCGCCCGACGCCGGTACGGTCACATTGAATGGCGTCGCGCTGCGGGCGGATCCGCGCGCGTGGATCGACGCGCGCGTGGCGCGCATTCCCGAGGACCGCGGGGCGGTCGGGCTCATCGGCGACCTGCCCGTGTGGGAGAACGCGATCTCGGAGCACTACCGGCGGCCGTTCGCGAGCGCGGGACTCGTGCGCCGCAGCGCGGCGCGCGCGCATGCCCGCCGCGTGATCGAGCGCTTCGATGTGCGCGGTGGCGGTCTCGACACCCCCGCCCGCGCGCTGTCGGGCGGCAACCAGCAGAAGCTGATCCTGGGTCGCGCCCTGGGTGGAGGGGCGGCGCAGCCGGACGACTTCGTGCCCGTGCTGATCGTCGCCAACCAGCCGACCTGGGGCCTCGACGTGGGCAGCGTCGGCTACGTTCACCAGCGGCTTATCGATGCATGCGCGCGGGGCGCGGCGGTGCTGCTGATCTCCGACGATCTCGACGAGGTGCTGGCGTTGTCGGACCGGGTGGCCGTGATGCATGGCGGCCGCCTCACTCCGGCGCGGCCGGCTGCAGAATGGACCCGCAACGCGCTCGGGCTCGCGATGGCCGGCGCCGGGGAACTCGATGCGGCTTGAGGCGCGCGGGCGGGTGGCGCCCGGCGCGCTGATCGGTGCGCCCTTCGTGGCGATCGCGTTTACGTTGCTGGTGACCGCGGCGCTCGTAGCGTGGGCGGGCGCGCCGGTGGGCCGCACCTACGCGCTGATCTTCGCGGGCGGCTTCGGGTCGCGCTTCGCGTGGAGCGAGACGCTGACGCGCGCCACGCCGCTCATCCTCACGGGCCTGGCGGCGGCGGTCGCCTTTCGGGCCCGCCTGTGGAACATCGGGGCGGAAGGCCAGCTCTACGCGGGCGCGCTGGCGGCGGTCGCGGTCGGCGGGCTGCGCGAGGGAACCGCCGCCGCCTGGCCGGCCGCGGTCCTCTTTCCGGCCATGCTCGTCGCGGCGATGGCGGCCGGCGCGCTCCTGCTCGTGGTGCCGACGCTGATGCGCACGCACCTGCGTGTCGACGAGGTGGTAACCACGCTGCTGCTCAATTTCGTGGTCCTGCTCTTCGTGTCCATGATGCTGGACGGACCGATGAAGGATCCGGCCGCGTTGGGCTGGCCGCAGAGCGTCGCGCTGCGCGACGATCTTGCGCTCGGCAAGCTGATCGACCGCACGCGGGTGCACACCGGCCTGGTCTACGCGACGGGCGCGGCATTCCTCCTCGCCTTCGTGATGCGGTCGACCACGTTCGGCTTCGAGGTGCGCGCGGCGGGCGCGAATCCGCGCGCGGCCGCCTTCGCGGGCGTGCCGGTGGATCGTACGCTTTTCCTGGTCGCGGCGCTGTCCGGCGGGCTCGCGGGCCTGGCGGGCGCCATCGAGGTGGCGGGCCGCACGGGCTACGTGACGCTCGACATGTCGCCCGGCTATGGCTACACGGGGATCGCCATCGCGATGCTGGCCGGGCTGCATCCAGTCGGCGTCGTGGCGGCGGCGCTGTTCGTCGCCGGCGTGCTGGTCGGTGCCGACAGCATGAGCCGCGACCTCGCCGTCCCCACGTACATCGCAGACGTGATCGTGGCGGTCGCCCTGTTGTCGATGCTCGTCGCCACCCTGTTCGCGCGCTACCGGCTGCGCCTTCGCTGATGGGCGCCGAGGTCGCCGGCATGTTCGCGAACGTCGACTTCTGGGCCGCCGTGCTGCGGACTGGCACGCCGCTCGTCTTCGGCACGCTGGGCGTGCTGCTGTGCGAGCGCGCCGGCGTGCTCAACCTCGGGATCGAGGGAATCATGGTGGCGGGCGCGCTGGCGGGCTGGCTCACGGTCTACGCGGGCGGCAGCCTGTGGGCCGGCGTGGCCGCGGCGGCGTGCGCGGGGCTGGCGTTCGGACTCCTGCACGGCCTGCTCACCGTGGGGCTCGCGCTGTCGCAGCACGTGGCGGGACTCGGCATCACGCTCCTCGCCACTTCGTTGTCCTACTACGCTTATCGCGTCGGGTTTCCCACCAGCACCCGCCCGCCGACCATCGTCCCGTTCGCCGAGATGACGTGGCTGCCGGTGCCGGTCCTCTCCGCGCAGACGCCCCTCACGCTGCTGGCGCTCGTCCTGGTGCCGCTGCTCGCACTCGTGCTGGCGCGCACGCCGCTCGGGCTCGCGTGGCGGATGGTGGGCGAGAACCCCGCCGCCGCCGAAGGTCAGGGACTGTCCGTGCTGCGGCTGCGGATCGGTGCGGTGGCCACAGGCTCGGCGTTGATGGGCGTCGGTGGCGCGTTCCTCACGCTGTCGGCCTTCAACGCGTTCTACTTCAACATGGTGAACGGACGCGGCTGGATCTGCATCGCGCTCGTCGTGTTCGCCGGATGGAAGCCCGGGCGCGCGTTGGCCGGGGCGTTGCTGTTCGCGTTCTTCGATGCGCTGCAGCTGCGCCTGTCCCAGGCGGGCGGCGGCGTGGTTCCGTACCAGGTGTACCTGATGCTGCCCTACCTGCTGTCCATCCTCGCGCTGGTGGCGGTCGCGCGCCACGCCATGGCCCCGCAGGCGCTGATGAGGCCCTGGCGCCGGGGCGAACGGTAGGCCGTTCCGGAAGGCCGTGGCGTATAGTTTCCGCCAGGGCATCACCGCCCCGGAGTTACATGGTCAGCGAGACGAATACCCCGGCGCGGCACATCCGCCTCACCTCCCATCCCGTGGAGGGCGTCGCGCACGGCGCCCCGCCGCTGCGGTGGGGCGATGCCGATCCGCTGGTGCGCGGGCCGATCGTCGGCACCACCACCAACCGCAACCAGCGCAACGTCATCGGCACGCACAGCGGCAGCTACGGCATCTATCGCGCACTCGCCGTCGCCGCCAAGTCGCTCACCCGCGGCCACCGCGCCGACCTGACCGATACCGCTCCCACGGATTCGGTCGGACCGTACCCGCAATGGGCGCAGGGCGACCGCATCGTGTCGATGGATCCCTGGGGCGCGGTCGTCGCCGATGTCTACAAGGCGTTTCTCGCCGACGGCTACGACATCCGCCCGACCATCGCGGTGACCAAGGCGCACATCGACCTGCCCGAGGTGCGGGGCGCCATCGCCGCCGGGCGATTGGCCGCCGACGGCCGCGTCCTGCTCGCCAACGGCTCCGCGCTGGTGACCAAGGCGGCGGTCGAGCCGGTGTGGTGGTTGCCGGGCGTCGCCGCGCGGTTTCGCGTGGGCGAGAACGACCTCCGCCGCGCGCTGTTCGAGGAGACGGGCGGCATGTATCCCGAGCTCGTCACGCGCGGCGACCTCGAGATGTTCCTGCCGCCAATCGGCGGCCAGACCGTGTATGTTTTCGGCGATCCGCACGATCTTGCCGATCCGTCGGTCACCCTCACTGCGCGCGTGCACGACGAATGCAACGGGTCCGACGTGTTCGGCTCCGATATCTGCACCTGCCGCCCGTATCTCACGCACGCCATCGAGGAATGCATTCGCGGCGCGCAGGCGGGGGGCGTCGGCCTGGTCGTCTACTCGCGCAAGGAAGGCCGCGCGCTTGGCGAGGTGACCAAGTTCCTCGTCTACAACGCCCGCAAGCGCCAGGCGGGCGGCGATTCGGCGACCACCTATTTCCTGCGCACCGAATGCGTCGCCGGCGTGCAGGACATGCGCTTCCAGGAGCTGATGCCCGACGTGCTGCATTGGCTCGGCGTGCAGCGCATCCATCGCCTGGTGTCGATGAGCAATTTGAAGTACGACGCGATCGTCGGCGCGGGCATCGAGGTGGGTGAGCGGGTGCCGATTCCCGCCGATCTCGTGCCGGCCGACGCGCGCGTGGAGATCGACGCGAAGACGGCGGCGGGCTACTTCACCGACGGCCTGCCGCCGGACGCCGCGGTGCTCGAGCAGACCAAAGGCCGCGCCCTGTGACGGCGCCAGCGAGCGCGCGGCAGCGTCGCTGCCGGTGAGCCGGGCTGGCGCGCCGATCGCCACGCTCCGCTCGCTGGCCACTGTGCGCGAGCGCTGCCGCAACGTGACGGCATTCGTCGCAAGCGGCCGCTCGGCGCACCTGCAGCTCGACCGCTCGCGCCTCGACGACGCCGCACAGCGCACGGCCGCGATCACGCGCGAGCGCTATCCGGACCTGCGCGTGCCCTACCACAGCCGCTGGCGGCATTTCGAGGCGGGCGGCATCGATCGCAAGGCGGCGCTCGATCGCGCGCTGGCCGATGTCGACGTGCACGAGCGGGCGCGGGCCCACTTCGACCTGACAGTGATCAGCGTGCTGCTCGACGCCGGGGCCGGGTCGCGCTGGCGCTACGTCGAGCCGGCGTCGGGTGCGACGTTCGCGCGGTCCGAAGGGCTGGGCGTCGCATCGCTGGCGGCGTTCATGTCCGGGGCGTTCTCGGCCCACCCGGGCGTGCCGTGCCGCGTCGATGCGCAGGCGCTGCTGGCGCTCGACGCATCGCGCCTCGCGCGCATCTTCCAGGTCGGGCCGGGCAACCCGCTCGTGGGGCTCGACGGACGGCTTGCGCTGCTGCGGCGCCTCGGCCGCACCCTCGCCGACCCCACGCGCCCGGGAGCCGCGGCACGTCCGGGCGCGCTCTACGATGCCCTGACCGCGCATGGCACGCGTCGCACCGTGTCGGCGGAGGCCGTCGTCGCGGGACTGCTCGCCCAGTTGCGCGACATCTGGCTGACGCCCAGCGCCCACGACGGCCTGCCGCTGGGCGACGCGTGGCGCCATCCAGCCGCGGGCGGCGAGGGACGAAGCGCCGGGTGGGTGCCGTTCCACAAGCTCACGCAATGGCTCTCGTATTCGGTGTTCGAGCCGCTCGAGTGGTCCGGGGTGCAGGTCGTGGGCACGGAGGCGATGACGGGCCTGCCCGAATACCGCAACGGCGGCCTCATGCTCGACACCGGCGTGCTCGCGTTGCGCGATCCGGCCGACGCGCAGCCTGCGTGGCCGGTCGGCAGCGCCCTGATCGTCGAATGGCGCGCCGCGACGGTCACGCTGTTGGACGAGCTCGCACCGCGCGTGCGCGCGCTGCTCGGCGCGCCCGCGCTGCCGCTGGCGTGCATCCTCGAGGGCGGCACCTGGGCCGCCGGGCGGGCGCTCGCTGCGGAACGCCGCGGCGGCCTACCGCCGCTCACGCTCGACAGCGACGGCACCGTGTTCTAGGCCCCCTCCGGCAAAGGCGCATCCCCATGACCCGCGACGTCCACGTGCTCGACCATCCGCTGATCCAGCACAAGCTCACGCTGATGCGGCGCAAGGAAACCAGCACCACGAGCTTTCGGCGGCTGTTGAACGAGATCGGCTCGCTGATGGCCTACGAGGTTACGCGCGACATGCCGATGCACGAGGTCGAGATCGAGACCCCCATCGAGACCATGAAGAGCAAGCTCATCGACGGCAAGAAGCTCGTGTTCGTGCCGATCCTGCGCGCCGGCACCGGCCTGCTCGACGGCTTCCTGAACGTGGTCCCCGGCGCACGCGTCGGCCACGTCGGCCTCTACCGCGACCCGCGCACGCTCGTGGCGGTGGAGTACTACTTCAAGATGCCCGGAGGCATGCCTGAGCGGGATGCGATCGTGCTCGATCCCATGCTTGCGACCGGCAACTCCGCTGTGGCGGCGGTCGACCGGCTCAAGGAGACCGGTCCGCGCTCGATCCGGCTGGTGTGCCTCGTGGCGTGTCCCGAGGGGCTGCGCACGTTCCACGACCAGCACCCGGACGTCGCGGTGTACACCGGCGCGGTCGATCGACAGCTCAACGAGCACGGCTACATCATGCCGGGCCTCGGCGACGCCGGCGACCGCATCTTCGGGACGAAGTAGCGGTGGCCGATCTCCTCCTGCGCAACGTCGCATTGCCGGACGGCCGCGCCGGTGTCGACGTGCTCGTCGATGCAGGGCGCATCGTCGCGGTCGAGCCCGCGCTCGACGCGCACGCCGCCGAGACGATCGACGGCGACGGACAGCTCCTCGCGCCGCCGTTCGTGGATGCGCATTTCCACATGGACGCCGCGCTGTCGTACGGCCTTCCGCGCATCAATCGTAGCGGCACGCTGCTCGAGGGCATCGAGCTGTGGGGTGAGCTCAAGCCCATGCTCACGCAGGAGGCGCTCGTCGAGCGGTCGCTCGCCTACTGCGATTGGGCGGTGGGCAAGGGCCTGCTGGCGATCCGTACGCACGTCGACGTCTGCGATCCGCGGCTTTTGGCGGTCGACGCGCTGCTGCAGGTGCGCGAGCGCGTCAGGCCGTGGCTCGACCTGCAGCTCGTCGCGTTTCCGCAGGATGGCGCGCTGCGCTCGCCGGGCGCCATCGCCGGGCTCGAGCGCGCGCTCGATCGTGGCGTCGAGGTCGTGGGCGGCATCCCGCACTTCGAGCGGACGATGGCGGAGGGCGCCGCCAGCGTGAGGATCCTGTGCGAGATCGCCGCGCGGCGCGGGCTGCCGGTCGACATGCATTGCGACGAGACCGACGACCCCGCGTCGCGGCACATCGAAACGCTCGCCTTCGAGGCGCAGCGGCTCGGCCTGCAGGGCCGCGTCACCGGGTCGCACCTCACTTCCATGCATTCGATGGACAACTACTACGTCTCCAAATTGATTCCGCTGATGGTCGAAGCGGGCGTCCACGCGGTGGCCAACCCGCTCATCAACATCACGATCCAGGGCCGCCACGATATCTACCCCAAGCGACGCGGCATGACACGCGTCCCCGAGCTGCTCGAAGCGGGCGTCAATGTGGCGTTCGGCCACGACTGCGTGATGGATCCGTGGTATCCGCTCGGCAGCGCGGACATGCTCGAGGTGGCATCGATGGGCCTGCATGTCGCGCAGATGACGGGCGCGGCGGGAATGCGAGCGTGCTTCGATGCGGTGACCGTGAACCCGGCGCGGATTCTCGGCCTGGAAGGCTACGGCATCGCGCCGGGCTGCCGCGCCGATTTCGTGCTGCTGCAGGCGAAGGATCCGATCGAGGCGCTGCGGCTGCGGTCGGCGCGCCTGATGGTGTTCCGCGCCGGGAGAATCATTGCGGAGTCGCCGCCCGCCGCGGCGTCGCTGCGGTTGCCGGGGCGGCCCGCGCGCGTGGACTGGCGGATGCGCGAGGCGCCTCCGGCTACGCCGAGCGGGCGTCGGTGAGCTTGTTCACCAGCGCGGTGAGCTGGTCGGCGTCGACCGGCTTGACGAGATAGGCCGCGAACCCGGCCGCCTTGGCCTGCTCGTTGTCCTGTTCCTGTCCGTAGCCGGTGAGCGCGACGATCTTGGTGCGACGGCCGCCCACGCTGTCGCGGATGCGCTGCGCGACCTCGTAGCCGGTCATGCCCGGCAGGCCGATGTCCAGCAGCACGAGGTCCGGCTGCGTGCGTGCCGCCGCCGCGAGCGCGGCCTCGGGATCGTGCGCCACTTCGATGGCGTACCCGGAAAACTGCAGCAGCGTGGCGATCGCGTCGGCGGCATCGACGTTGTCGTCGACCACGAGCACCTTGGCGGGCGGCCGATCGGTGGCGGCAGGGGTCGCCCCGGTGCTCCCTGGCGCGGCGGCGGGCGGCTCGGCGAGCGGCAGCGCGATTGCGAAGCGGCTCCCCCTGCCTCTCCCGGCGCTAGCCGCGGTCACGCGCCCGCCGTGCATGGCGACGAGGCGCTCGACGATCGTCAGGCCGAGGCCGAGCCCCGCGTTGCCCTGGCGCTCGACATCGGAGCCCCGGCGATAGAGGTCGAACAGGTGCGGCAGGAGGGCGGCGTCGATGCCCTGGCCGTCGTCCGCGATGCTGACCTCTGCGGCGTTGTCGTCCATGGCCATCGTGACTTCGATGCGGCCGCCCTCGGGGGTGTACTTGAGCGCATTGCCGATGACGTTGCCGAACACCTGGACGAGGCGCGCGGCGTCTCCGTTGACGAAGACGCGCGCGTCGGGTAGGCGCAGGTCGAGCGTCTGGCGCCGCTCGGCGGCGCGGCCCGCCAGGCCGTCGGCGGCGCGGCGCACGACCTCCTGGACCGCCAGGCGCTCCCGGCGGAGCGTGACCTTGCCGCTGTCGATGCGCGACACCTCGAGCAGGTCGTCGATGAGGCGCGTGAGGTCCGCGCTCTGGCGATCGATCACCTCGCGCGCGTGGTCGATGCGGCGATCCTGACCGGTGTTGAGGCGCTCCATGATCTGGACCGCGTTGCGGATCGGCCCCAGGGGGTTGCGCAACTCGTGCGCGAGCATGGCCAGGAACTCGTTCTGCCGGCGGTCGGCGTGGCCGAGCGCCTCCTCCGCGATCTTGCGGTCGGTGACGTCGAGCGCGGCGCCGATATAGCCCTCGAAGCGACGGTCGCCGTCGTAGCGCGGCGTGCCCCGGTTGAACACCCAGCGGTACTCCCCACCGCGGCGCTTCAGCCGGAATTCGGTCTCGAACGACTCGCGTTTCTCGTAGGCGGCGGCGTACACCGACAGCGTGTGCGCGAAATCCTCCGGATGCATGCCGGCGGTCCAGCCGTCCCCCTGCTCCTGCTCCGTCGAGCGGCCGGTGAACTCGAGCCATGTGCGATTGAAATAGTGATGGACGTTGGTGTCGTCCGTCATCCAGATCATCGCGGGTGTCTGGTCGGCCAGGTGGCGGAAGCGCAGCTCGCTCTCCGCGATGGCCGCGTGCGCCCGCCGCTGGGCGGTGATATCGCGAAACACCAGCACCGACCCCATCAGCGTGCCGCTCTCGTCGATGATCGGCGCGGCGCTGTCGTCGATCGCGTACTCGGAGCCGCGCCGGCTGATCAGGACGGAGCGCTCCGACGGTTCCACGGCGTCGCGCGTGGCGATCACCTGCTCGACCGGGCTCTTGATCGTCTGGCGCGACTCCTCGTCGACGGCGCGGAACACCTTGTTGATCGGCCGGCCGAGGGCCTCGTCCGACGGCCAGCCCGTAAGCTTCTCGGCAGTGGCATTCATGAACGTGACGTTGCCCGCGGCGTCGGTTGCGATCACGCCGTCGCCGATGCTCGCGAGCGTCACGGCGAAGCGGTCGCGCTCGCCTGCGAGCTCGCCGCGGGTGCCTTCGAGCGCCTTCTGCCGGCCGACCGACTCGCGCATGATCCGTTGCGCGTGCTCGCGCGCCGCCCGCAAGGCCGAAGTGATGCCGGCGACGCACAGCGATACGGCGACGAACAGCCCCAGCCCGAGTACCTCCTTCAGGCTGTTCAGCGCAAAGCCGTCCTCGCCGACATAGAAATACCAGGCAATCACCACGCTCAGCAGCGTGGCGATCAGCGCCGGACCCATGCCGCCGGCCCAGGCGGCCATCGCCACCGCGAGGAAAAATGTGATGTAGGGGGCCTCGCGCCCCAGGAACGGGTCGAGCCAGGCGCGCAATCCCCACGCCACTCCGACCGACGTGAGCGCGACGGCGTAGGCGATCACAGCCGGCTTGCCTCGCGCCGGCGCCGCGGCCTCTCCGCCGTGCACGCCGGCGGGCCCCCCGGGGGCCTCAGCGGCTTCGTCGAACGTGCCGAGCAGCCAGGCAACCACGAACGCCACCACGGCCGGAAGCCCGAATCCGAGTCCGGTGACCGTGAGCGCCGTGATGAAATCGTCGATCCCGCGGGTGCGAAAGACCGCCCAGACGATGGCCAGCGCGGTGAGCGACAGGAAGATCGCCCCGATCCAGGTAAGGCCCCGGATGACGCGGTTCAGGCCGCTGTCCTGCTTCACCTGCATCGCCGGGTTAGACGCGTCGGGCACACCGGTATTGTCCCGCAAAAGCGCGGGGTGGGCGCAACCATCGGCACCTCCGGGCCGGGCGTTCTCGGGCTCGTTCAGCCCGCTTGAACGCGCGTTCAAGCAACGATGCGCGTTGCACCACCGTCGAAAGCCCGTTAAGCGAGCCGACTTCGCGATGAGCGAATGTCCGACACGCGCATGCGCCACGCGGACATGGTGAAGCGGGGAGGGGCGTCACACAATCGCCACGTGGCCCTGATACCCCTTTCCCTTCGCCCGTCTGGGCCGCTCATGCAAGGCGCGCCGCCGCCCGCTCGTCCCTCGCGATCGGTCGAAGGGTCACGGGCAACGTGGCGTACGCCACGTTCGCTCCTGGCTCCTCGAGCGGCGGCACTGCTCGGTGTGGCGCTGGGATGGCTGCTCCTGGGGTGCAGCGGCCTGGTGTTCGTGATCGCCTTTACCCGGGATGCCCACTCGCTCGCCCTCGCGCTCGCCGTGTGGGTGGTGGCGTTCGTCGGACCTTCGGTGCTTGCGACTTCGCTCGCCTACGGGCTGGAGCGTGGTGACGCGTCGCCATGAATCGACTTCGGGACGAGCTGGAGTTCGCCTGCGTCTGGGGCCGGTGGCAAATCGGGCGCGCGTTGAACGAGCCGGTTCTGGCGTGGTCCGGACAAATACGCTGCCTCGACCGGCGAATTCGCACGCGACTGACCCACCGGCTCGAATCCCGGTCCGAAACTCCCTCAACGGGTCGATCCCCCGATGCGCCGGACTTGTCGTCGCGACGCAACGCACCCCAGCCTCGCCTGGTCTTCTACCGGACAATGCTGCGTGCTGATCCTTAGGCTTTGCGTGCATCACGCTCGACGAGACTATCGATGAGCACTCCCGCGCGGTCCACTGACAGCGACGCCCAGCTTCGCTCCAAGTCGAGTGACCCGCCGCCGGCGCCCGTCGCCGCCGTGCTCGCGTTGACGGGCCTGCGCTACACGCTGGACCGCAAGGGTGGGCTTGCACGCCGCGGCAGCGCACCGGAGTTCCACTATGTCGATGCACGCGGCCGACGGTTGCGCGATACGGCAACGCTGGGTCGCGTCCGCAGGCTGGCCATTCCACCGGCATGGACCGACGTGTGGATCTGCGCGGATCCACAGGGCCACCTCCAGGCGACCGGGCGCGACGTCCGTGGCCGCAAGCAGTATCGCTACCACGAGGATTGGCGCGCGCAGCGCGACGTGAACAAATTCGAGCGTCTCGGCGATTTCGCGCGCAGCCTCCCGGCCATCCGGACCGCCGCCAACCGGGACCTCGCGTTGCCCGGGCTCCCGCGCGAGAAGGTGCTTGCCGCGATGGTGAGCGTGATCGACCGGACGTTCGTGCGCGTCGGCGACGAGCGCTATCGCAGGGAGAACGGCAGCTACGGGCTCACGACGCTGCGCAACCGGCACGTGGTGGTGGCCGGCGACCGCATCCGCATCCGCTTTCGCGGCAAGGCGGGGAAGGAGCACGACCTCACGCTCGAGGACAAGCGCCTCGCGCGCGTGGTGCGCCGCTGCCTCGACCTGCCGGGCTACGAGCTGTTCCAGTACATCGACGGTGGTGACCCGCGTCCGGTGTGCGCCACGGACGTGAACGACTACCTGAAGCGTGTGGCCGGTGCGGATTATTCCGCCAAGGATTTCCGCACCTGGGGCGCCACGATGATAGCCGTGAATGCCCTCGACCGATCCGAATTGCCGGGCTCGGCCACGGCGGCGGCGCGGGTGGTCAACGACGCGCTGCGGCTCGCGGCCGGCGTGCTCGGCAACACGCTGGCGGTGTGCCGCAAGAGCTACGTGCATCCCGGCGTGGTGACCGCGTTTCTGGGCGGAACGCTCGCGCCCCGCGCCGCGCGCCCGCCAGTGGCCGGGCTGCGCGCCGCGGAGCGCCGGACGTTGACCGTGCTGCATGCGCTGGAGCGCGCCGCGCGCGACGCGGTTCGGACCGGAAGGCCGCCCCGGCACCGCACCATGAAGGGCATGCGCGTTCCTGCGGCGTTCCTGGCGTCGTCGCCGGTCGCCCCGCGCGGAGCCGTGGCGCCGGCGGCCTGACGCCCTGATGGTCCACGGCCGCGCGCGCCGCGCAGTCGAGATTTCATCCCTCCCCGCGGTACTAGCCTGAGGCGCGTGCCCATTCCCGGCTGGTCGTCGCGACGCGGTCCTGCAGTGCGGCGTCGGCCAGCGCACACCAGTGACGAATGACTTCCGGCTCCGCCGCGTCCTGCGGATGGATCGACAGCCGCAGCATGGGACGCGCGCGGGCGCGCCGCAGCTCGCGCCCAATCAGGACGCGCGACATGGCGCGGCGCCATGCACGGTCCGGGCTATAGACGAGGTTAGCGCTGCGTTCGAACCGCCATGACGGCAGGCGATAGAGGCCGCGTCGCAGCGCGACGTATTCGAACGGGTGCCGCGAGCGCGCAACGGCCTGCCGCGCGGCCTTGCCGAGCAGCCACGCCGGTGGCACGAATCCATACAGCGGCCAGCCGGCCGCGGCGAATGCGGCCGCGCCGCGGTCGAGCCGGCTTGCCGCGGTCGGTTCGTCGAGCGCGGCGAACTCGCCCTCCGAGCGCGTCAACAGGCGGCGCCTGACGAACTCGCCCGGGGTGCGGGGCGGTGGCTGGTCGTCGCGGTGAAAGTAACCGTGCAGCACCAGCTCGTCGCCACGCAGCAGGCGCGCATCCAGGGCGCGCACGAACGCGGGGACGGCCTCCATCGCGCCGTCGCCGTGCAAGCGCGGGACTACGAGGAGCGTGAGGTTTGCGGCGCCCAGCGCATCCAGCGCCGCCAGGACCTTCGCGCAGGCCGGCCAGGTGGCGGGTGCGACATCGTGCAGCTCGATGGCAACCCGCAGGCGGCCGTCAGGATGGGACATAGCGCGTGGTCGGAGCGGGCGATCGCACGACGGCGCCTCGGTACACCGACAGCAGTCCCTTCATCGCGGCGTCCCACGAGTACCGCTGCTCCACGCGGCGGCGGGCGTTCGCGCCGAGCGCTTCAATGTTCGCGGCATAGAAAGCCTCGATGCCGTCGGCGAGCGCAGCGGCGTCCCGTGGCGGCACGAGCACTCCGCAGTCGGCGCCGACCACTTCCGGCGCCGCCCCCGCGGCCGCCGCCACCACGCCGCGCCCGCAGGCCATCGCCTCGAGCAGGATCAATCCGAACGTCTCCTGGTCGCCTGCGTGCACGAGGCCATCCGCGCTCGCGATCCAGCCCGCCAGCTCGCGCGCCGATTGCAGGTAAGGCACGTGGATCACGTTGCTCGCGGCGCGCGCCTCGGGCGGCATGTGGCCGTTGCCGATCAGGACCAGCCGATACCGCGGCCCGAGCCGGCGGAACGCGCGCACCAGCACGTCGAGATTCTTCTCCGCCGCGAAGCGGCCCGCAAAGACCAGCATCCGGGTGTGGCGTGGCAATCCCAGCGCGTCGCGCAATCCGGGATCCCGGGCGGCAGGCGTGAACGTGGCCAGGTCGACGCCGAGCGGCTGCACCACCGCGCCGTCGACTCCCCACTGGGCGAGGCGCCGCCGCATGTATTCGCTCGGCGCGATCACGACGTCGCAGCGCCGATAGAACTCGCGCGCGTAGCGCTGGACGCACGCGGCGAGGAGCCCCCCGACGCGCTGGTCGACCATGCGGACCACGTCGCTGTGGCAGAACCCCACCAGCGGGACACCGAGGCAATGGGCGGCATGCAGGGCCGACCACCCCACGGCACCGGCGTCCCCGGCCTCGATCAGGTCCGGAGCACGGAGCTGCATCTCGCGACTCCACCGCAGGGGGGCGAACGGCCACCGATAGGGCCCACGGGTCATGGCCCGCGTGCGAATGAAGATTTCGCCGCCCGGTCCGATGCCGTCGTGGCCGGCCGGAACTACGAGCGTATGGCGGACCGACGTGTGGCGGGCCAGCCAGCGGCGTTTTTCCCGAAGGTAGCGCGCGACGCCCCCGCTATCCGGCGCGTACAGCATCGTCGCGTCCAGCACGTGCAGGTCGGGTGGAGGCGACCGTTCGGTATGGCCAGCCTCGCTGTTCGGTCGCCTGCCCCCCGCGCCGCGGTGTCCGTGTACCCGCACGACGCGACTCAACCCATCGCGCGGACGAGCAGATAGCCTGCGAGCGCGGCGAGTGCCAGACTGCGAAGCGGGGACGACACGATCGCGTCGCGCGTGCCGTCGACGGCGCGGGCGCTGGCGTCGGTGAGACGTGCAGCGTAATCGGAAGCGGTGTCTCCGGCATCGTCCAGCGCGTCGTGGGCCCGGTCGGCAAGCCGCTCCGCGGCATCGCCGGCGGCAGCGCCGAGGTCCGCCGCGGCCTGGCGCGTTGCGAGTTTCGCGCCATCGACCCCGCGCTTCACTTGGTCGGCGGCCGCCGACATCCCCGCGCCTAGCGCCTGCGCGGCATCGCGGGCGGTTGCTCCATCAGCCTCACCGAAGCGGGACGGGTCGTTCGTAGTCGCCATGCTCATCTCCTGTCATGCAAAGCGGCCCGACCGGAGTCCGGCGAGCCGCCGTTTGATGTCCTTCCAGGCGCGACCTGCGCTTGGATCAAGGCACGCGATCGAACGCGGCCCGCGGGCCGCAGCGTGTCCTTACTTGCCCTTGTCCTTGTCCTTCGTCGGCGTGTTGCTGTTCATCATGTCGCTAGGCTGGGGCGTGGTGCTGGGCGTGGTGCTGGGCGTGCTACTGGGCGTGCTGCTGGGCGTGCTGCTGGAGGTGGTGGACCCCGGTGCCATCGTGCTCGAGCCGCTCGTGGACGGTGACGTGCCGGAGGACATCGAACCCGTGCCGGTGGTCGAACCGGTGGAGGACGTCGACGAGGTGGAGTCCGGCGTGCCGGTAGACGTGGTGGTCGACGGCGTGGTCGACGGGCTCATGGTGCTGGTGCTGCTGGTGGACGGCGTCGTGCTGGGCGTCATGGTGCTCGGCGACGTGCTGGACGAGGAGGTCGAGGACGGACTGGTCGACGCGGCGGGGGGATTGTCGCGCTGGCAGCCGGCGACGCCGATTGCGGCGGCGACAGCCAGGACGATTAAGGACGGATGGTTCATGTGATACCTCCGGGATCGGTGAGAAAGTCGGTGCGCTACAGGTTATTGATTAGCAGGAACGGTGCCATGCGCGCGCCGTCCGTATGGGCAAGGGGGCCTGCACGGCAACTCGTTCAGTCGCAAAGGCATTCCGCCTAGCGCCGGCGGTCCGCATCATCGCACGCGAACATCGCGGGGGAGCTTCCGCTGCGCATTCGGCGCCATCTTGCAAAGCTCCGTAGTAATTCTTACCAGCCGCCGTGTGCCGCGCCGGTGCGGTCTCGTGGAGCGGCCCGCAAAAGCTTTGCCGAATCAAACCCGTCCGCCGCGTGCCGGCGCTCGTCCCGCGCGGTACAAGTCTTGCGCGCAAGGCGCTGGGCCACCGCTGCGCGATGTCGCCGCAGATGCTGGCTCGTCCCCATGCACCATGCGCTGATCATCGACGACGATCCCGTTTCTTCAGCCGCCCTGGCGGAGCTGGTGGAGCACGAGGGCTTCACCACGAGCACCGCCGGCTCGCTTGCACAGGCGCGCGAGCGCCTTCGCGACACGCCCGATGTCATCCTGCTGGATCTCGTCCTGCCGGACGGCGATGGCATGGACCTGCTGCGCGATCTGCCGGCGGGCTCGACCACGGAGGTGATCGTCGTCACCGGGCATGCCACGCTGGAAAGCTCGATCGAGGCCATTCGCAACGGGGCGAGCGATTACCTGCTCAAGCCCATCAATCTTGCGCACCTGCGCGGCGTGCTGTCGCGCGTTGCGCGGCCGACCGAGCTGCGCGCCGAAGTCGCCAACCTGCGCAACGAGCTTCGCTCGCTGGGTCATTTCGGCAAGCTGGTGGGGGGAGCGCCCGCGATGCAGCGGCTGTACGACGAGCTCGAGCGCGTGGCGCCGACGGGCGCCACCGTGTTCATCACCGGCGAGAGTGGCACGGGCAAGGAAGTCGTCGCGCAGACGATCCACGACGTCAGCCGGCGGCGGCTGCAGCCATTCCTCGCGGTCAACTGCGGCGCCATATCGCCCCATCTCATCGAGAGCGAGCTGTTCGGGCACGAGAAGGGCAGCTTCACGGGCGCAAACCGGCAGCATCGCGGCTTCTTCGAACGGGCGCACGGCGGTACGCTGTTCCTGGACGAAGTAACCGAGATGCCGCCCGACCTGCAGGTCAAGCTCCTGCGCGTGCTGGAGACGCGCACGTTGAGCCGGGTGGGGTCCGACCAGCCCTTCGAGACGGACGTGCGGGTGCTCGCCGCCAGCAACCGCAATCCGCATGAGGCCGTCAACGCCGGCAAGCTGCGCCGCGACCTGCTCTACCGCCTCCAGGTATTTCCGCTGTACGTGCCTCCGTTGCGCGAGCGCGTCGAGGACCTCGAGCTGCTCGCGGAGCATTTCCTCGCCGAGCTCAACCGGTCGACCCGGGCGCCGAAGGCGTTCACTCCCGCCGCGATCGAGCGCCTGAAGCGCCACAGCTGGCCCGGCAACGTGCGCGAGCTGTGGAACGTGGTGCAGCGCGCGTTCATCATGAGCGACGGCGAGTGGATCACGCACGTGGGACTGTCACCCGAGCCGACGCTCAACGCCGAGCCGACCGGCCGCTCGTTCCAGGTGAACGTGGGCGATCGCATCGAGACGGTCGAGAAGCGCCTCATCCTCGCCACCGTCCAGCACACGCAGACCAAGGAGGCGGCCGCCGACATCCTTGGCATCAGCGTCAAGACGCTCTACAACAGGCTGCGGGCCTACGAATCCCACCGGCCGGATGTCACGGCCTCGGCCGCTGCGCGGCCTGCCGTTCCCGCCAATTGAACGACCGTCGCCCGCAGCGCCGCGACGTCCAGCGGCTTGGCTACCACCGCGTCGAACCCGCACGCCAGCGCGAATGCTCGCTCGGCTTCTCCCGCGCATGCCGTGACCGTGATGGCCGGCACGCGGCGCGTGCCGTCGCGCTCACGCAGCCGCCGGATCAGCGCGTAGCCATCCTCGGGCAGCATGCCGATATCGGAAATCAGCAAGTCGGGGACACGCTCCTCAAATGCCTCGCGTGCCTGCGCCGCGCCGGCGGCGGTTCGAACCCGCGCTCCCCAGGTTGCGAGGAGCTCGGCGAGCATCGCGCACGAGGTTGCGTCGTCGTCGACGACCAGCACGTCGAGATCGAGGGTTTCCATGACGTTGCATTCCCTCCCGGCCGCGCGCCCGAATCGGGTGCGAAGCGCCGGCGTCCCGGGCGGAAATCCGCACGAGCCGCTTGTGGGCATCGCTCGCAACAAATGGGCCACGGGTCCGCACGGTAGGACGAGCGGCGCAGCGATGTCCGCAAGCACCACTGTTCACGACGGCGGACTGTCGCGCCTTCGCGAGCTGGCCACCCAGCTTCCATTCGGCGTCCTCGTGCTCGACCGGGATGGCGACCTCACCGCCGCCACCGGTGCCGCATGCGCGCTCCTCGGGGTGGCCGATGAAGCCGCCGTGCAAGCGCAGTGGCCGGTGCTGCGCGAGGAGCTCGGCCTGCCCGCGTCGAGCGCGCGCGCCCGCGCTCCTGCGCGCGGGTCCCCGGGCGCGCGAGGCGGGGCCCTGCGCACCGAGGTACGCGCCATTGCCGACGACGCCGCGAGCGGCTACCTGGTGCTCGTCAAGTCGCGCGTGGTGCTCGACCGTGCCGAGGAGTCCCTCGTCGAAGCGAGTCGCTGCCGTGCGCAGCAGCACGTGCTCGGCGGCCTGGTGCACGACCTGAACGGGCCACTCAACAATCTCACGCTCACGCTCGCCCTGATGGAAGGCGTGATCGCCCGGCACCCGCCGGACGCGCCAGCGGAGGCGGCGTTTGCGCGGCTGCGACGTTATCTCGCGACGCTTCAGGGCGAGAGCGCCCGCCTCGCGGCGAATGCGCAGGGCATGGGCGCAATGCTGCACGCCGAGTCGTGCCCACCGGTGCACGTACCGCTCGGACCGGTGCTCGACGAGGTGCGTGCGCGCCTGCGCCACCACGCCGCGCTGCGCGAGGTCGATCTCGAGGTCGCGCCGGTCGACGGCGAAACGACTGCTCACCTCGACCCCGGGGCGCTGCGCCTCGCGCTCATCGACCTCACGCTCGCGGCAATCGCGTGCGCCACCGGCCGCGCACGCATCACCCTGCAGGCATCCGCCGCGGCCGCGACGGTGACGGTCGGCATCGAGGTGAGTCCCGCGGTGCTCCCGCCGGCGGCCGTTGCGGCATTCGATGCGCTGGTGGTGGCACCCGCGTCCGAATGGCTGGAGCTCGTCGCGGGGCGGTTGATCGTCATGCAGCAAGGCGGTCGCGCGACGCTCGGGACACGCGAGCAATCGGTGACGATCGTCGCGGAGCTGTCGCGTGGGCCGTGAAGGGCAGCGCAAGACGTTACCGGTAAGGTCTGCCGGGATTGCCGCCGTGATTGCCGGTCGGCGGGCCGGGAACCGGTGTAAGACTTGCTGGTTCGCACGCGCAAAAATTGCCGTGGAGGACGTCATCACAGAGCTTCATCATTGCGAGGCCATTGCTGGCACACCGGTTGCATGTGAGCATGGGTCTGTCCACGTAACCCGCGCGGCCTCTTCACGGGGTGGGGCCGCGCGGGCCGGGGACCTTATGCCACTCGACGCATCGTGGCAAATTCGCCTCTTTGTCGCCGCTCCATGATCCACTCCAACTCCCAAAGCGCACGTTGACGAATCCACGCCCGGTTTCCGAAGACACGCTGGCCGCGCTCCTGCAGCGCACCCGCGAGCTCTGGGCGCATGCCAAGGGCCTCGCGCACGATCACGCGCTCCTCGCGTTGCTCGAGGTGCAACGCGCGAGCCTCGGCTTGGTGAAGATCATCGGCGCCGTCGTCGTCATCTCGGTGCTGGTCGTCTCCGCGTGGATGGGCCTGGTCGCAGCGGGCGTGGTGTGGGCGGTGGGCGCCGGCGCGAGCTGGGGGCTGGCGATTGCCGCTGCGGCGGTGCTCAATCTGGTTGCCGCCGCCGCGCTTGCGTTCTTCATCAAGGCGCAGCTGCCCGAGCTGCTGTTCGCCGCGACGTTGCGGCAGCTGCGCGGCGAGGCGCCTGCGGAGGAAACGCCCGATGCGAAGTGATGGCGCGCTCGACCACGACATCAAGGCGCTCGAGGTGCGCATCCACGACCGCCGCCGGGCTTTACGCGAGTCCTTCGGCGAACTGTCGGAGGCGGCCGTCCGCGCGAAGAATCGAGTGCGCCGGAAGGCGGCCTCCCCCGCGGTGTGGGGTGGCGCACTGGTGCTGGGCTTCGTGGCGGCCCGTCTGGCGAGGACCGTGCGGCACCGGGCGGGACCGCGGCGCGCGGCCGCTTATGGAGGCCGCGCGGACCGACCGGTCTCGACGACGCGCCAGGTGGTCGGAGCGGTGCTGTCCGCAGCCGTGCCACTCGCGCTGCGCATCGCCCAGCGCTCGGCCGGTCCCTGGATCGCCCGCACGGTGCACGCGGTCACGCAGCGCCATGCGCGACGGCACGCGGATGGCAGCTACGAGCGGTACTGAGGCCGCGCGGCGCGCGGCTTCAACGCCCCGCACCGGGTTGCGGCGCGCGCACCGGCTCGTTCTTCCGTACGCCGCGGATGTTGAGCGCCGCGAGCGCGACCTGCAGCGTGATCAGGGCGTAGGCATGATCGTGCCAACCCCACACCACCCACAGCACGTTGCTCACCAGGAACACCCAGAAGCCGATCACGCGGCGCCGCTTGTAGCGCGACGCGACCAGCCACGCTGCGAAAATCGTTGCGCCCATCGCGGGCCACTGCACGAGCGCGATCCATTCCATCGTGTCGATACTACCGCGCGATCGTTCCCTCGCGCGGCGCGCTTCGGGCAACGCCCAACGCCCAACGCCCGGCGCATCCGGGTCGCCGTGCCGGCTAACGCGCGCAGCGAGGACTAGCCAGTGAGCGCGCGCCGTTCCGAGCGGTCGCCGGCACGCAAGCCCGGCGTCATGCCGGAGGGTGGATTGGCGGTCGTCCCGGAGGACGCTACCGGCGCGGCGGCCAAGTCCACCAAACCCACTCCGCTCAAGCTCCCGCACGAGAAGGACGAGTCGGCCGAGCGCGATACGCAACCCGCCCGCCCCGAGATCCGGCAGGGCGCCGCCGATCTCGAGGCCGGCCAGCAGGACACCGATTGCTACACCACCGCTGCCCCGAATTTCGCGAGGCGTTCCACCAAGCCGCGCTGAGCGGCGTCCAACGCAGGAGCACCCATGGCCCGAATCGTCGTTGTGCCCGTCATTGCGCTCACCCTTGTCCTCGCCGCCTGCGCGAGCCGCCCGCCCGAGCCCACGGCCGACATGTCCGGGGTATCCACGGCACAGCCTGCCACTGGCGCCGGGACCGTGGCCGCCGACCGCGGCACGGTGGCCGGCGGCACGCCGGCGGGCACCAATGTAGCGTCGTCCGCCAACTCTGCCGACCGATCGGTATTCTTCGAATTCGACTCGTCGTCCCTGTCGCCGCAAGCGCAAGGAATCGTCCAGCAGAACGCGCGCGTCATGCAGCCGCGCAATCCAAAGGTGCGGCTCGAGGGCAATGCCGACGATCGCGGCAGCCGCGAATACAACCTCGCGCTCGGTCAGCGGCGCGCGGAAGCGGTGCGCCAGGCGATGGTGCTGAGCGGACTGCGCGCCGATTCGCTCGAGGCCATCAGCTACGGCGAAGAGCGGCCGCGCTGCACGGATGAAGTCGAAGAGTGCCGGGCCACCAACCGACGCGTCGATATCCTGAGCGCGCCCTGACGCCTGCGCTCGCCGCCGGCGCGTCCGCACGTTCCGACAGGAGAACGCACGTGCCACGTGGAGACAGGTCGAAGTACACGGGCAAGCAGGATCGGCAGGCGGAGCATATCGAGGAAGGCTACGAGAAGCGCGGCGTCGGCAAGAAGGAAGCCGAGCGCCGCGCGTGGGCGACCGTGAACAAGTCGAGCGGCGGCGGCAAGAAGAGCGGCTCGGGCCGCGGCCGCACAACCAGCAATGCACCGGCGCGCAAGGGCGGGCGGAAGGCTGGCGCTACGCGCCGGTCGGCAGCGAAGAAGACGCCAGCGAAGAAGACGCCAGCGAATAAGACGCCAGCGAAGAAGACGTCCGCCGGTGCATCGAGCGCACGCAAGGCCACGAATAAGACGTCGCGCAAGACAGGCGCGGCCACGGCCGGCAGCCGGAACGCCGCGCGCAAGTCGGGCAGCGCACGCAAGCGCACGATGGTGTCCGGCACATAGCTCCAGCGCATTTGCGGGAGTCGTTCGGTGCCGCAGCGCCGCCGCGCGTCCGCGATTCGCATCGTGCGAAAGCGCATCGGCCGGCTAGCTCGCCGGCCGCTTCCTGCGGATCCGTCTCCGACGGTTGCGGGTCGCCCCGCCGGGTCAGCCCCGGCCGGTCACCCCTCAGCCGGGTCAGCCCCCAGCCATGTGATTCTTCATCTTGGCAAGCGCGACCACCAGCGCGGCGCTGCCGAGCGTCTTGATAAGCCCGGAATGCTGGGCGTAGAAGCGCCCGAGGTCGTCGGCGACGCCCGGCTGGTTCTGGTCGGCATGCGTGACGATCTCCTGCACCTGCTGCGGCGAGACCTGCGATGCCTGCTCGGGCGTGATTTGCTGCGTGCCGGGATGCAGCAGGCGGCCCAGCACTCCGCCGGCGGCGCCGGAGAGGATCGCCGGTCCGACCGAGGCGAGCAGCTGGTTGAGCACGCCCGCCTGCTGCGCGCCGTTGGAGCGGCCGAAGAGCTGTCCGACCATCTGGCCCATGTCCGGCGTGCGATCGGACCGAAACGCCTCTGCGATGCCCTGGCCGAGAACGTCGGGCGGCGCGGCCTGCGCGACTTGGTCGAAGTGCTGGTCGGGCGCAGCGCCCGCCGAGGTGGCCTGGTTCAGCAAATCCATGAGTCCCATGGCGATCCTTCCGAATAGAGGTCGAGCGTGGAATTCGCGAGTATAGCCTCGCCGTTTGCGGTGCAGCGGCCTTGGTGGCGGCTTGCGATCATAATTGCGCCCCGATGAAACTCAACCAGCTGCGAAACGTCCTGGCGGTGGCCGAGCGCGGCAGCCTGCGCGCTGCGGCGCGCCAGCTCGGCGTCGCGCAGCCGGCACTCACGCGCAGCATTCAGGAGCTCGAGCGCGAGCTCGGCGTGGCGCTGTTCGAGCGCCAGCCGAAGGGCGTGGTCGTCACCTCGATGGGGGCGCTGTTCGTCCGTCGCGCCACCGCGGCGTGGAGCGAGCTTCGGCGCGCGCAGGAGGAAATCGACCAGATCAAGGGACGGTTGCACGGCGAGGTCAGCGTGTGCCTCTCCACCGTCGCCCACGTCGCGCTCCTGCCTTACGCGCTGGCCGCGTTCCGCGCGCGTTATCCCGACGTGCATCTCGACATCATGGAAGGCTTGTTCCCGACCATCGAGACCGCGCTGCACGCCGGCCTCGTCGATTGCTATATCGGACCGCCCCCGCGCGAGCCGCCCGGCCCCGACATGGTGGTCGAGAAGCTCTTCGACAACACCCGCGTGATCCTCGGCCGCAAGGGGCATCCGCTCGCGCACGCCGGCTCGCTGCGCGATCTCATCGACGCGGAATGGCTGGCGACCTCGGTCACGCATCGCGTTGACGAGGAACTGGCACCGCTGTTTGCGCAGTTCGGGCTGCCGCCGCCGCGGCTGGTGGTGCAGGCGCACTCGGCGCTCACATTCCTGGTCGCGGTCGCCTACTCGGACCTGCTGACGATGTTGCCCGTCCAGTGGACCGAATTCCCGCTCACGCGCGACGTGTTGCAGCGCATCAACGTCGTCGAGCGGCTCCCTGCGCCTCCGATCTGCCTCGCCCGGCGGGCGGGCATGCCGTTGACGCCCGCCGCGGAGCATTTCTGCGACATGATGCGCCGCGCCAGCCGGCATTACACGATTGGCGGCGGGGGCGAGGTATGAGCCTTTTGCGTGGCAGGACACAGGTGATGCGGATTGCTGATCGGCGGACCATAATCGACATCTGCGCGGGCGACGCGCCGGCGCCTAGCATTACGTCCCGAACTTCGAACCCAAGGAGTGCTTCGCCATGACCGCCAACGCCGCGCGCAAGCCCGCCCCCAACCTCATGTTCAGCCACATGGGCATCAGCGTCCGGGACATCGGCGCGATGGAGCGCTTCTATGCGGACGTGCTGGGCTTCACCGTCACCGATCGCGGCGTGGCGGGCGGCATGCAGCTCGTCTTCCTCTCCCGCGACCCGCTCGATCACCACCAGATCGTGCTGGCATCGGGCCGGCCTGACACGCTGCCCGCGAACACCGCCAATCCGCAATTCGGCCCGAGCATCAACCAGGTCTCGTTCAAGATGGGCTCGCTCGCCGACCTGCGCGATCTGCGCGACCGGTTGTCCGCCGCCGGGGTCACCAACCAGTTTCCAGCGAATCACGGGATCGCCTGGAGCATCTATGCCCATGACCCGGAGAACAACAATCTCGAGTTCTTCGTGGACACGGACTGGTATATCACGCAGCCGTTTCTCATCCCGCTCGATTTTTCGAAGAGCGACGCCGAGATTGCCGCCGAGACGCGCACGCTGTGCGAGTCGAGCGCCGGGTACGAGCCCTACGGCGACTGGCGCGCCCGGGTATCCATGCGCATGTCGCCCTTCACCGCCGCGACGCCGTCCGCCTCGAGGCGCTAGGCGCGCCGGAGGGCCCGGGCTCGTCAGCGTTAGTGGCGATACCTTTTTGTTATCGCGCGCAATCATCTCCAATCTAGCGGTATCGCGGCGCCGGTACTAGGATCCGTGCTCGCCCCGGGTGCTTCGCGCCGGGGGCGCTTACCTTCGAGGGCATCGACGTGAGCGACCCGCAGCAAGGCAAGGCCCCCGTATTGATCATCGGTGCCGGACCCGTGGGCCTCGCGCTGGCCATCGAGCTCGGGCACCGGTCGATCCGGTGCGTGCTGATCGAGCGCAACGACCGGGTCGGCTACGCACCGCGCGCAAAGACGACCAACGTCCGCACCCGCGAACACCTGCGGCGCTGGGGAATTGCCGACGCCCTGCGCGACGCGTCACCGCTCGGCATCGACTACCCGTCCAACGTGGTGTTCGCGACTCGGCTGCGCGGGCACCTCCTCACGCGGTTCGAGAACGCGCTGTACTGCGCCCCGGGGAAGAATCCCTTCTATTCCGAGCACGCGCAGTGGATCCCGCAGTACGCGGTGGAAGAGGTGATGCGCGCCCACGCGCAGTCGTTGCCGGGCGTCGAGCTCCGATTCAGCACCGAGCTCCTATCATTTGAGCAGGATGCGCACGGGGTTCAGGCCAAAGTCCGCAACCTCGCCACCGGCGTCGCCTACACGCTACGCAGCGACTATCTCGTGGGCGCCGACGGGGCGCGCAGCCACGTGCGCACCGCAATCGGCGCCAAGATGAACGGGACCTATGGCCTGTCGCGCAACTACAACGTCGTCTTCCGGGCGCCGGGCCTGGCGCAGGCGCACGCGCTCGGGCCGGCGATCATGTATTGGCTGGTCAATGCCGACGTGCCGAGCGTCATCGGCCCGATGGACCGCGGCGACCAATGGTTCTTCATCCCGACCCACGTTCCTGAGGGCACGAAGATCGACTCCGCCGAAGTGCCGGCGCTCATCCGGCGCGCGACGGGGATCGACATCCCGATCGAGGTGCTGAGCTCCGACGAGTGGGTGGCGAGCCGGCTCATCGCGGACCACTATCGCGACCGGCGCGTGTTCCTCGCCGGCGACGCGTGTCACCTGCATCCTCCCTTCGGCGGCTATGGCATGAACATGGGCGTCGCCGACGGCGTTGACCTCGGGTGGAAGCTGGCTGCCGTGCTGCAGGGATGGGGCGGCCCAACGTTGCTGGACAGCTACGAGCTCGAGCGCCGCCCCGTCCACGAGTTCGTCATGGACGAAGCGGTGGCCAACCATTCGCTGCTCGGCAACCAGCTCTGGCAGGAAGGCCTCGAGGGCGCCGATGCGGCCGGGGTCCGCCTACGCCGCGAAGTCGGTGCCCGCATCCAGGTGGCGAAGATCCGCGAGTTCAACACCCTCGGGGTCGTGCTCGGGTATCGCTACGACGACTCGCCGATCATCGTCGCCGACGGCACCGACCCCACCTCGCGCGACTTCCTCAACTACGTGCCGAGCGCACGCCCCGGATCGCTTGCGCCGCACGCGTGGCTGCATGACGGCACGTCGCTCTACGACCATTTCGGGCCGGGCTACACGCTGCTCGCCACCGAGGGCGCCGATCCCCACGCGCTCGAGCGGGCGCGCGCGGCGGCCGAGGCGGCCGGCGTGCCCATCAAGGTCATCCGGCCACGCGAGCCGGCCGTGAAGGACCTCTACCAGGCGCGCTACGTTCTGATCCGTCCCGACCAGCACGTCGGGTGGCGGAGCAATGCGCTTCCCGACCGGCTCGAGCACCTCTTCGCCCGCCTGTGCGGGCAGCGCCAGTCCATTCCCGCATGAGGCAGCGTCCCATGGCCGAGACCCTCGCGAGCCCACCGATCGCACGCCGCAGCGGTGCGCTGGGCGTACATTCCGTCAATCGCTTCGTCTACAGCGTGCCGGACCTGGACGAGGCGGAGCGCTTCTATGCGGCGTTCGGCCTCGACGTGCGCAGGGACGGCCAGCGACTCGACCTGCATACGTTCGGCCATCCGCATTGCTGGGCGTCGATCGTTGCGAATGGCCAGCCCAAGCGGCTGCAGTACGTGAGCTTCGGCATCTTCCCGGAGGATCGCGAAGCGTTCGCGCGCCGGGCAGACGAGCGCGGTGCCATCGAGCCGCATGCCCTGTCGGACGGGCGGGGCGTGTGGGTCGCGGACGCCGACGGCACGCCGTTGCAGATCGTGGTCGCGCCGAAGGTCTCGCCGTCGTTCAAGACCACCCCGGCGGACAACCCGCCGCTCGCGCCGGGCAAGGGCGCCGCACCCAATCGCAAGCGGACCACGCCGGTGCGCCCGCGGTACCTGTCGCACATCCTGCTGTTCACGCCGGACGTGCACCGCCAGATCGGCTTCTACACGAGCTTCCTCGGGCTGCGTGTGTCGGACACCTCGAGCGACATCGTGGGCTTCATGCATGGCCCGCACGCGAGCGACCATCACCTGGTCGCATTCGCCAAGTCGAATGCGCCGGGTTTTCACCACTCGAGCTGGGACGTCGGCAGCCTGCACGACGTCGGGCTCGGCGCCGAGCAGATGAAGGATCTCGGCTATGCCCGCGGCTGGGGACTCGGCCGCCACGTGCTCGGCTCGAACTATTTCTACTACGTGCGCGATCCGTGGGGCAGCTACGCCGAGTACTCGTACGACATCGATTTCGTGCCTGCCGACCTCGATTGGCCAGCGGCGGATCATCCCCCGGAAGACTCGTTCTACGTGTGGGGACCGGCCGTGCCGGAAGACTTCGTGACCAACTTCGAAGCGCCCGCGCCCGGCTGACGGATCTCCCACCGGAACAGGAAAGAACCCAATGCGCTTCATCGCCTTCGAGCAGGACCATGGACCCCGGCTCGGCCTGCGCGCCGGTGACGAGCTGGTGGACCTGACGGCCCTCGGCCTGCCGGGCACGCTGGACGAGCTCTTGCAGCAGGGGCCCGACGCGGTCGCGGCGGCGCAGCGCGCGGCGGACCGCGCCACCGCGCGCCTGCCGCTGCAGGGCCTCGCCTACCTGCCGCCGGTGTCGAATCCGTCGAAAGCGATCGCCGTCGGGCTCAACTACGTGGACCACGCGGCGGAGTCGCCGTATAAGGACGCGCCGAAGTATCCCGTGCTCTTCCATCGCTTCGCGTCGTCGTGGGTGGGCCATGGCGTCCCGCTGGTGCGGCCGCACGTTTCGGAGCAGTTCGACTACGAGGGTGAGCTGCTGGTCGTGATCGGCACGGCGGGCCGCTACATCGCGAAGGACCAGGCGCTCGGTCACGTGGCCGGCTACTCGATCTTCAACGACGGCTCGATCCGCGATTACCAGTTCAAGTCCACGCAGTGGATGATGGGCAAGAACTTCGACCGGACCGCATCCTTCGGTCCGGAGTTCGTCACCGCCGACGAGCTTCCGCGCGGCGCGGTTGGGCTCCGGCTACGCACGCGGCTCAACGGGCAGGTGCTCCAGGACGCCAACACGAAGGACATGATCTTCGACGTGGCAACGCTCGTGCAGGTCTGCTCGGAGGCCATGGCGCTGCGGCCCGGGGACATCATCATCAGCGGCACGCCGGCCGGCGTGGGGCTGGCGCGCAAGCCGCCGCTGTTCATGAAGGCCGGCGACACATGCGAGATCGAGATCGACGGGCTGGGCGTGCTGCGCAACGGCATCGTCGACGAGACGGCGTAACGCGGCGCCGCGGATCAACGGTTTCCCGCCGGCCGCGGCGCGGACTACATCTACCAAACAGCCAGGAGGAGCAACATGGTTGCAACGGGTTTCAAGGCGATCGCCGCCGCAGTCGTGATGGGCTGCCTGCCGCTGGTCGCGCAGGCGCAGGCGCCGCTCAAGATCGGCTTCATCAGCACGCTCTCGGGGCAGGCGGGGTCGCTCGGGCAGGACATCTACGACGGCTTCATGCTCGCGATCGAGCAGAACGGCGGCAAGCTCGGCAACGTGCCGGTGCAGGTGCTGAAGGAGGACGACCAGTTCAAGCCGGACGTCGGCACGCAGGCGGCCCAGAAGCTCATCGAGAAGGAGAATGTCTCGATCATCACCGGGGTGGCCGCTTCCAACGTCATGATGGCCATCTACCGGCCGATCACCGAGAAGCAGGTGTTTCTGATCGGCTCGAACGGTGGGCCCTCGCCGCTGGCCGGTGCGCAATGCTCGCCCTACCTGTTCATTGCCTCGTGGCAGGTGGACGGGCTGGCCGAGGTCATGGGCAAGTACGCAGTCGACAAGGGATACAAAAAGCTCGTGCTGATCGCGCCCAATTACCAGGCTGGCAAGGACGCGATGAGCGGGTTCAAGCGTTTCTACACTGGACCAGTGGCCGACGAGCTTTACACCGGCTTGACGCAGCCCGATTTCTCGGCGGAGATCGCGCAGATCGCTGCGGCGAAGCCGGATGCGGTGTACGCGTTCTTTCCCGGCACGCTGGGGGTGAACTTCGTGCGCCAATACCAGCAGGCCGGGCTCCTGAAGACGGTGCCCCTGCTGACCTCCGGGGTCGTCTACGGCACCACGCTTCCCGCGCTGAAGGAAACGGCGCTTGGCGTGATCGGCGGCCAGTTCTGGGCCCCTGACACCAACAACCCGGTCAGCCTGCAGTTCGTCGATGCGTTCGAGAAGAAGTACAACCGGATCCCGTCCAATTTCGCCGCGCAGGGCTACGACTCGGCGCTGCTGCTCGATTCGGCGATCGGAAAAGTGAAAGGCAACGTCGCGGACAAGCCGGCGTTCATGGCCGCGCTGAAGCAGGGCAGCGCAAAGTCCGTCCGGGGCACGCTCAAGTTCAACAACAACCACGTGCCCATCAACGACTGGTACGTCTTCGAGGTGGCCAGGGACGCGAAAGGCCGCGTGAGCCTGAAGACCATCGGCACGCCGCTCAAGAATCACCAGGACGCCTACCACACGCAGTGCACGATGAGCTGAGCGTGGCGCCGCCGCGCCGGCCTGCCGCACACCGAAGTCCGATGCGGCGACGCCACGGGTCGCGTCGCCGCGAGGCGTCCCGATGAGCACGTCCCTCTTCTTCGCCCAGCTCCTGAACGGCTTCCAGCTCGGGGTGCTGCTGTTCCTGATGTCCGCCGGGCTCACGCTCGTGCTCGGCATCATGAATTGCGTGAACCTCACGCACGGCTCGCTGTTCATGATGGGTGCCTACTTCGCCGCGACGGTGTATGGCACGACCCATTCGTTCGCGCTCGCCGCGCTGGCCGCCATCGCGGGCACGCTCCTGCTCGGCCTCGTGCTCGAGCGCGTCGTGCTCGCGCGCCTTTACGCGCGCGACCACCTCTACCAGGTGCTCGCGACCTTCGGGCTGATCCTGTTCCTCAACGAGGTCGCACGGATCATCTGGGGTCAGTCGCCGATCTTCATGAACGTGCCCGACGCCCTGTCCGGCACGATCGATCTCCTCGGCCTGCCGTACCCGTCGTATCGCTTCGCGATCATTGCGGTGGGCCTGTGCGTCGGGCTGGCGCTCTACGTCGTGATCCACCGCACGCGCGTGGGGATGCTGATCCGGGCGGGAGCGTCCGACAGCGCGATGGTCTCCGCGCTGGGGGTGAATATCAAGCTGATCAACGCGCTCGTGTTTGGCGTCGGCGCCGCGCTCGCAGGGCTGGCGGGCCTGATGGCGGGTCCCATCCTGTCGGTCCAGCCGGGAATGGGCGACCCGATCCTGATCCTCACGCTGGTGGTGCTGGTCACCGGCGGCATCGGCTCGATCCGGGGCGCGTTCTACGGCGCGCTGATCGTCGGGGTGGTCGACACGATCGGGCGTGCCTTCCTGCCCACGCTACTGCGCGAGGTGGTCGACCGGTCGATCGCCCAGGCGGCCGGCCCGGCCATCGCCTCGATCCTGATCTACCTGCTGATGGCGGTGGTGCTCGCCATTCGCCCCGAGGGCCTGTTCCCGGTGAAGCATGGCTGATCGCCGCGTGACGCTGCGCCAGGGCGTCGCCGCGGCGATCCTGGTCGGCCTGGGACTGGTTCCGGTGATCGCGTGGGCGACGGGCCAGGCGTTCTACGTGACGCTCGTGTCGCGCATGATGATCTTCGCGCTCGCCGCCGTCGCGCTGAACCTGATCCTGGGTTACGGCTCGCTGGTCAGCCTCGGCCATGCGCTTTATATCGGCGTCGGTGCGTACGCGGTCGGCATCTGCTCGTACTACGGCATCACCAACGGCTTCGTCCATCTCGCGGTGGCGCTCGGCGCCGGGCTGGTGATCGCGGTGCTCACGGGCCTCGTATGCCTGCGCGCGTCCGGCGTGGGCTTCATCATGATCACGCTCGCATTCGCGCAGATGTTCTATTTCCTGGCCATCAGCCTGAAGCAGTACGGCGGCGACGACGGCTACGCGGTTCCCGCGCGCAGCGCCTTCGGCGCACTGAACCTCGCCGACAACACCGTCCTGTACTACGTCATCCTCGCGGTGCTGGCGCTCGTGCTTCTGCTGTTCCACCGGCTCGTCCATGCCCGCTTCGGCATGGTGCTGCGCGGCTGCAAGTCGAACGAGCGGCGCATGCGCGCGCTGGGCTTCCCGACGCTCACCTACAAGCTGATCGCCTATGTCGTCTCCGCGCTGGTCTGCGTGC
Source organism: Burkholderiales bacterium (assembly GCA_038239945.1). Classification (GTDB taxonomy): domain Bacteria; phylum Pseudomonadota; class Gammaproteobacteria; order Burkholderiales; family Casimicrobiaceae; genus VBCG01. The sequence continues at coordinate 39,235 of JBBSEG010000010.1, read as the reverse complement.
TCGCGGGCGTGCTGCTCGCGAACCTGACGCGCTTCGTCGCGCCCTCGTACATGCAATGGACGGTGTCGGGCGATATCCTGCTGATGGTCGTCCTCGGCGGCGTGGGCACCCTGATGGGGCCTGTCGCGGGCGCGGTGGTGTGGCTCTCGCTCGAGGAGTTGCTCACGTCCTTCGACCTGGGCTTGCCCTGGGGAATCGACGAGTTCGTGCGCAACCACTGGCTCGCGGTCCTCGGTCTGTTCGTCGTCGTCGTGACGCTCGCGCTCAAGCAGGGCCTCTACGGCGTGCTGGTCGAGCGCGACGAGGCGCGCCGATGAGCGTGCTGGCGGTGACGGGGCTGGTGAAGCGTTTCGGCGGCTTGATCGCGACGGATCACCTCGACCTCGAGGTCCGCGAAGGCGAGATCCACGCCGTGATCGGGCCGAATGGCGCCGGCAAGACCACGCTCATCAACCAGCTGTCGGGCGAGCTCGTGCCCGACGCGGGCGCGATCGTCTTCAACGGCGTCGACGTGACCGGCGAGCCGGTGCACCGGCGGGCGCGCCTCGGCATCGCGCGCTCCTACCAGATCACCTCCGTGTTCATGGAATTCACGGCCCTGCAGAACGTGATGCTCGCCGTGCAGGGCGAGTCCGGCCGTAGCATGTCATTCTGGCGTCCCGTCGCGCAAGATCGCCGCCTGATCGAACCCGCCGCGCAGCTCCTGCACGACGTCGGACTGGATGACGCCAGGGATACGCGGGTGGCCGCGATGGCGCATGGCGCGCGCCGCCAGCTCGAGATCGCGATGACGCTCGCGCTCCGCCCCAAGGTGCTGCTGCTGGACGAGCCGATGGCCGGCATGAGCCACCACGAGTCCGAAGCGGTCGTGGCGCTGCTGCAGCGCCTGCGCGGCGAGTACAGCATCGTGCTGGTCGAGCACGACATGGACGCCGTGTTCGCCCTGGCCGACCGCATCACCGTGATGGTCTACGGCAAGCCGATCGCATGCGGTACGCCGGACGAGATCCGCGGCCATCCCGAGGTCCGGTCCGCCTACCTGGGTGACCAGGAGGAGGCGATTTGAGCGCCCTCCTCGACGTGCGCGACCTCGAGAGCAGCTACGGGGCCAGCCAGGCGCTGTTCGGCGTGACCTTCGAGGTGCGCGAGGGCGAGGTCGTCACGCTGATCGGCCGCAACGGCATGGGCAAGTCGACCACGATCAAGACCGTCATGGGCATGATGCCGCCGTTGCGCGGCACGATCCGTTTCGCCGACCGCGCGATCGGTGGCCGCGCGGCTTACCAGGTGGCGCGTGAAGGGCTCGGCCTGGTGCCCGAAGGCCGCCACGTTTTTCCGAACCTCACCGTCCGCGAGAACCTCGTCGCGACCGCCGGGAATCGGCGCGGGAGCGCCGGGCCGTGGACGCTCGAGCGGGTCTACGCGATGTTTCCGCGGCTGCAGGAGCGCGCGAAGAATCTCGGCGCGAACCTGTCGGGCGGCGAGCAGCAGATGCTGGCGATCGGCCGCGCGCTGATGACCAATCCGCGCCTGCTGATCCTCGACGAAGCCACCGAAGGGCTCGCGCCGCTGGTGCGCGGCGAGATCTGGTCGTGCATCGAGGCCCTCAAACAGGCCGGCCTGTCGCTCATCGTGGTCGACAAGAACATCGGGCCCTTGCTGCGCCTGTCCGACCGGCACTACATCGTCGAGAAGGGACGGGTGGCTTGGAGCGGGACCTCCGCGATGCTGCGCGAGCGGCCCGAGCTGTTGCACGAATACGTGGGGATTTGAGGCGGTCCTGCCGTCCGGGCAGGAGCGCTTGTGCCTGCGGGTGATGGTGGAGACGAGGAGGATCGAACTCCCGACCTCCGCATTGCGAACGCGGCGCTCTCCCAGCTGAGCTACGTCCCCATCGAAGCGGGATTATACCGAGGGGGTGAGGGGCGGGCAAACCAGCGCCGCCGGGTCGGCGTCCCGGTTGGCGTCAGCGGCGGTCCATGGTTCGCCGGCCCGCGCGTCGGGCGCTGCTAAACTGGCCGCTCGACGCGAGGCTTCCCATGCACAAGCAGGTTATCCAAACGACGCAGGCGCCGGCCGCCATCGGCCCCTACTCCCAGGGCATCCGCGCGGGGAGCACGCTGTACCTGTCCGGCCAGATCGGGCTCGATCCGCAAACCGGGCAATTGGTCGAGGGCCTCGATGCGCAGGCACACCGGGTCTTCCGCAACATGCAGGCGGTCGCCGGCGCCGCGGGCGCGACCCTCGACGACGTCGTGAAGCTGTCCATTCTCCTGATCGACCTCGGCGATTTCGCCAAGGTGAACGAGATCATGGCGACCTACTTCACTGCCCCGTATCCGGCCCGCTCGACGTACCAGGTCGCCGGCCTGCCGCGGGGCGGGCGCATCGAGGTGGAGGGTATCGCGATCCTTCCGGGCAGCGCGCCGGCGTGACGCCCGTGCACGTGCGCCGGCGGTAAACGTGGTCGCGCGGCCGGCGCGGCCCAGGGCAGCGACCGCGCGACCGCGCGCCAGGAAGGCCTCGGCGCCCGGTGCCGGCCTCGCCGAGCAGCTCGTCCGGCTCGGCATCGCCCGCGACGACGATCTCGTCCTGCACCTGCCGCTGCGCTACGAGGACCACACGCGCATCACGTCACTGCGCGCGTTGCGCGCCGGAGAATCGGTGCAGGTCGAAGGCGTGGTCGAGCGCACCGATATCCACTACCGGCCGCGCCGCCAGCTGGTGTGCCTGCTGCAGGCGATCGAGCCCGACGCCGGGTCCATCGTGCTGCGCTTTTTCTCGTTTTATCCGAGCCAGCAGAAGGCACTCGCGATCGGACAACGCGTGCGCGTGTTCGGCGACGTGCGCGACGGTCACTTCGGGCTCGAGATCGTGCACCCGCAGTTTCGCGCCGTGGCCGTGGATGCGCCGTTGCCCGACCGGCTGACGCCCGTCTATCCGACCACCGCGGGGCTTGGCCAGGAGACGCTGCGCAAGCTCGTCGCGCGCACGCTCGCTGCGGACCCGGCGCGGCTGGCCGAGTCGCTGCCCGAGGACCTGGTCCGGGGGCGCAAGCTGTGGCCGTTCGGCGACGCCGTGACGTTCCTGCATGCGCCGCCGCCGCGGCTGTCGGCGCTGACGCAGAAGGCGCTCGACGCGCGCACGCATCCGGCCTGGACGCGCCTCAAGTTCGACGAGCTGGTCGCGCAGCAGCTCTCCATGAAGCTCCACCGGCGCGCGCGCGCCGAGCGGCGGGCGCCGGTCCTGACCGGTTCGGGAGCGCTCACCGGGGCGTTGCTCGCGCGGGTCCCGTTCAAGCTGACCCGCGCGCAGCAGCGGGTCACGCGCGAGATCGCACACGACTTGAAGCGCGCGACGCCGATGCAGCGCCTGCTGCAGGGAGACGTCGGCGCCGGCAAGACGATCGTAGCGGCGCTGGCGGCACTGCAGGCCATCGAGAGCGGGCGCCAGGTCGCGTTCATGGCGCCCACCGAAATCCTCGCCGAGCAGCACTATCGCAAGCTCGCGGCGTGGCTCGAGGGCCTGCCGGTCGAGATGGCGTGGCTGTCCGGATCGCTGCCGGCCAAGGCGCGCCGCGCGGCACGCGAGGCGCTGGCCAGCGGCGCCGCGTCCTTCGCGGTGGGCACCCATGCGCTCTTCCAGGAGGGCGTGGAGATGCCCCGCCTGGGGCTCGCCATCGTCGATGAGCAGCATCGCTTCGGCGTCGCGCAGCGGCTCGCGCTGCGCGGGAAGGGCCTGGCCGACGCGCACCAGCTGATGATGAGCGCAACGCCGATCCCGCGGACGCTCGCGATGACGTTCTACGCCGACCTCGACGTCTCCGTGCTCGACGAGCTGCCGCCGGGCCGCACGCCGGTGAGCACGCGCATAGTGAGCCAGAAGCGGCGCGCCGAGATCGTCGCATGGGTCGCGAAAGGCTGCGCGTCGGAAGGACGCCAGGCCTACTGGGTGTGTCCGCTGATCGAGGAGTCGGAGAAGCTCGAGCTGCAGACCGCGGTGGCGCTGCACGCCGAGCTCACGGCAACGTACGCGACCCTTGGCCTGCGGGTCGGGCTCGTGCACGGCCGGATGAAATCCACCGAGAAGACCGCGACGATGGCGGCGTTCACGCGGGGCGAGATCCACGTGCTGGTCGCGACGACCGTGATCGAGGTGGGCGTCGATGTGCCCAATGCCTCGGTGATGGTGATCGAGCACGCCGAGCGCTTCGGTCTTGCGCAGATGCATCAATTGCGCGGCCGGGTCGGCCGCGGCGCGGCCGAGAGCGTCTGCGTGCTGCTGTTCGAGGAGCCGGTCGGCGACCTGGCCAAGCAGCGCCTCAAGGTCATCTTCGAGATCACCGACGGCTTCGAGATCGCCCGCCAGGACCTGGTCATCCGCGGGCCGGGCGAATTCCTGGGCGCGCGTCAGTCGGGCGTGCCGCTGCTGCGCTTCGCCGACCTGGAGCGCGACGCGGATCTGATCGAGCCGGCCCGCGATGCGGCCGAGTCGCTGCTGGCGAGCCATCCGGACGCAGCGGCCGCGCACCTGGCACGCTGGCTAGGCGCGAAGGCCGAGTTCATCCGGGCGTGAGGCGGTTCAGACCCCGCACATCACCACGAGATCGGGACCGTCGCCTTCGGCAAGCCAACCCTTCGCCGAGTACCGATAAGATGCTCGGCAAGCTGCCGAAGTTGGTCTGGAACACGAGCTCCGTCGAGCGCGGCCCCGCTGCCTGCGGCGTGAACGCGATCGTGGCGGTGCAGGTGCTGCCGTTGGAAAACTGTCGTCCGGTCGCGACCGAGCTGAAGCTGAAGTCGGATGCGTCGCCGCCCTGCAGCCGGTTTTGCACGAGCGTTAACACGATGCCTGCTTCGTTGGTGATCGCAAGCGCGAGCGGAGAAGAGGTGTCGCCGAGCGGTTGCGGTCCGAAATCGAGCCAGTCCGGCCTCGGCTGCAAGATTGTTCCGCTCAGGAAATCGACGATTGCGAACAGGGCGATCGGCGCATCGGATGGGGTCGCGTCGGTCTGCACGGTCAGCGTCGCCGCGATCGACCTCGGGCTTCCGGTGGGGCTGGCCACGATGTCGATGTGGCACCGGTCCTGCGGCGCCAGCGACCCCGGCGCGCTGCACGTGCCGCCGATCCGGAACGTGGCGGCATCGGGGCCCTCGAGCACGAGCCCGGTGATGGCGAGCGGTCGATCGCCGATGTTGGTGACGAAAACCGGCTGGACCGAGCTCGCGATGTCCTGGCCGATGCGCGCGAAGTTCACCATGGTGCGGCTGAACTGCGCCACGCCTGCCGCCGTCGACGGCATCGACACGGTAACGCCCAGGAGTGCCGCGGCGAGCGCCAGCCGGCGGAGCAATGAGCAGCGACGGCGGGTCGTGCTGGCGTGCATTTGAAAAAACCGGGCTCCATGACGCGATGCAGCAGCCAGCGGCGCGAGCCTGCGAAGGATGCACGGGCACGCGCGCCACGTGGGCTCACGCGCGCCACGCGGGCTGCGCGGCGGCTGCGGCGATCAGGATGCGCTACTATGAGAAGAACGCCTGCAAGCCGGCAGGCCACGGTCCGCCCGACCCTTCCGCGATGTCCCTCTACGCCCTCGGCCTCAGCCATTCCACCGCGCCACTCGACGTGCGCGAAAAGGTCACCTTTGCGCCCGACCTCCTGGCCGACGCACTGCGCGACCTGATCGGCGCGCGCCGGGTGCGCGAGGCGGCGATCCTGTCCACCTGCAACCGCACGGAAGTCTATTTCCACGGCGGCGAGCCACCTGTCGTCGGACGCTGGCTCGAGGAAGTGCATCGCCTGCCTGCCGACGCGTTGGCGCCCTACGTGTACACGCTGCCCGGCGACAAGGCCGTGGCGCACGCCTTCCGGGTCGCGAGCGGACTCGAGTCGATGGTGCTGGGCGAGCCCCAGATCCTCGGCCAGATGAAGCAGGCCGTGCGCACCGCCGAATCGGCCGGCGCGCTCGGCCTCGTGCTGAACCGGCTGTTCCAGCGCACCTTCGCCGTCGCCAAGGACGTGCGAACGCACACCGATGTCGGCAGCGCCTCCATCTCAATGGCCGCCGCCGCGGTCAAGCTCGCGCAGCGCATCTTTCCGTCGATTGCCGAGCAGCATCTCCTGCTGATCGGCGCGGGGGAGATGATCGAGCTGGCGGCGACGCATTTCGCGGCGCAGCGGCCGAAGTCGATCACGGTGGCGAACCGCACACTCGAGCGCGGCGAGAAGCTGGCGCATCGCTTCGGCGCCGGCACGATCATGCTCACCGAGCTGCCGGACCGGCTCGCCCAGTACGACATCGTTGTCACGTGCACGGCGAGCGCGCTGCCCATCATCGGCAAGGGCACGCTCGAGCGCGTGGTCAAGCAGCGCCGCCGTCGCCCGGTGTTCATCGCCGATCTCGCCGTCCCGCGCGACGTCGAGGCCGAGGCGGCGAGCCTCGAGGACGTGTTCCTGTATACGGTCGACGACCTGGTCGACATCGTCAAGGACAACTTGCAGGTCCGGCGCGAGGCCGTCATCGCGGCCGAGCTCATGATCGCCGAGCAGACTACCCATTTCCTGCGCTGGCTCGAGGGGCGCTCCGTGGTGCCGACCATCGCCGCCTTGTCGCGGCACCACGACGAGGTCCGCGCCGCCGAGCTGGAACGCGCGCGCCGCCTGCTGGCGAAGGGCACCGCGCCCGACCAGGTGCTGGAGGGCCTCGCGCGCGGCCTGACCAGCAAGCTGCTGCACCCGTCGCTGGCCGCGCTTAATTCGGCGGGCGATGCGGAGCGCGCGCAGCTCACGGCCATGCTCGGCCGGGTCTATCGGCTGTTCGACGAGGACGACCCCGAGTCGTAGCGCCGAGGCGCCCGTCAACGGCGCGCGGCGACATTGCCGCCACCCCCGGACCGCCGTGCGCGCACCGCGCGCTTGCCCTGGCACTATCCTGCGGTATCCCGATGAAGCAATCGCTGCGCACCAAGCTCGAGCAGCTCACGATGCGTCTCGACGAGCTCGACGGCCTGATGTCGGCCGAGGATGCGGCGCGCGACCTGGACCGCCTGCGCGCGCTCGGCCGCGAGCGGGCCGACCTCGAGCCGGTCGTTGCGCGCTTCCGCGACTATCGACGCGCCGAAGGCGATGTCGGGGCGGCGGATGAGCTGGCGCGCGATCCGGCGATGCGCGCGTTCGCGGAAGAGGAGCGCGTCGCGGCCAACGACAGCCTGCGCGAAATCGCCCTGGAGCTGCAGGCGATGCTGCTGCCGCGCGATCCGAACGACGGTCGCAACGTATTCCTCGAGATTCGTGCGGGCACCGGTGGCGACGAATCGGCGCTCTTCGCCGGCGATCTTTTCCGTATGTACGCGCGGCATGCCGAGCGACACCGCTGGACGGTCGAGATCGTTTCGGAATCGGCGTCGGACCTGGGGGGCTACAAGGAGGTGATCGCCCGGGTGGTCGGCGCCGACGCCTACGCGCGGCTCAAGTTCGAGTCCGGGGGGCATCGCGTGCAGCGGGTGCCGGCGACCGAGGCGCAGGGCCGCATCCATACGTCGGCGTGCACGGTGGCCGTGCTGGCCGAGGCCGATCCGATCGCTGACATCGCGATCAATCCGGCGGACCTGCGCATCGACACGTTCCGCGCCTCCGGAGCGGGCGGACAGCACGTCAACAAGACCGATTCGGCCGTGCGCATCACCCACCTGCCATCGGGCCTGGTGGTCGAATGCCAGGACGACCGCTCGCAGCACCGCAACCGCGCGCAGGCGTTGGCAGTGCTCGCCTCGCGGCTGCTCGACCGCCAGCGCAGCGAGCGCGCGCGCAGCGAGGCCGCGCAACGCAAAAGCCTGGTCGGCTCGGGCGATCGCAGCGAACGGATCCGGACGTACAACTTTCCGCAGGGCCGGGTGACCGATCACCGCATCAACCTGACGCTCTACCGGATCGACGCGATCATGGAAGGCGACTTAGACGAGCTCATCACGGCGCTGTCGCAGGAATTCCAGGCGGAGCAACTCGCCGCGATCGCCGGCGAAGAGGCGTGAGCGTCGCGCCCGACACCTGGACGGTCCGCCGCACGCTTGCCCAGGCCGGGCTCGTGCCGCTCGACGCGCAGGTGCTGCTCGCGCATGTGCTGGGCCGCGACCGGGCGTGGCTCGCCGCCCGCAGCGCCGATGCACTCGAGCGCGCGGCGCTCGAACGGTTCTTCGCGCTCGCGCAGCGCCGCCGCGAGGGTGAGCCGGTCGCCTACCTGGTCGGCCGGCGCGAGTTCTGGGGGCTCGAACTCGCGGTCGATCCGGCCGTGCTGATCCCGCGCCCCGAAACCGAGACGCTGGTGGAGGCGGCGCTCGCGCGCCTGCCGACCGATGCACCGCTGCGCATCCTCGACCTCGGCACCGGCTCCGGGGCGATCGCACTGGCGATTGCGCGCGAGCGGCCGGGGGCCACGGTGCTCGCGCTGGACTCGTCGGAGGCTGCGTTGCGCGTGGCACGCAGCAATGCCGCGCGGCTGGGAGTGGCGAACGTGCATTTTCGCGCGGCCGACTGGTACGCCGGCCTGCCCGACGGGGAAGCGCCCTTCGACGCAATCGTGAGCAATCCCCCGTACCTGGCGCCGAACGATCCGCACCTGGCCGATACCGATTTGCGCTACGAACCGTTGCAGGCGCTGGTGGCAGGACCCGATGGATTGTCCGCGCTGCGCACGGTCGTGGCGGGCGCGCCGGCGCGCTTGAGCGACCGAGGCTGGCTGCTCGTGGAGCACGGCCACAACCAGGCGGAGGCGGTGCGCGAGCTGTTTGACGCGGCCGAGCTTGAGAGCTTCGCGTCGATGCGCGATCTGGCGGGCATCACGCGCGTCGCGCTGGGGCAAAAGGCGTAGCGCGCGACGTAGCGCGCGACGCGCCGCGCGACGCGTCAGGGGGATGACCACGCGCCCGGCGCAGGCACGCCGTAGCGATCGCTCCACGGCGCAAGTGCGGGCAGGATGGTCGGGTGCAATGCGACGCCTTCGGCGGCCTGCGCGCGAGCCAGGGCGAGCCCGCGTTCGCCGGGCATGCGGGCGCCGCGCGTGCCCGGCGCGGGGCGCGCTGTTCGGCATGCATCGACGAGCCAGTCCATCTGGCGCACGAACGCGTCGCGGCCGCCGAATGCCATTGGGTCGAGCGCCTGCACGAATACGGTGGCGCCCCAGCCGGGGCTCGCGTCGGCGCGGCCGAAGCCGGTGAGGCCCGCGGTGAGCGCCTCGACCAGCAGGGCGAGCGCGAACCCCTTGTGACCGGCGTCGAGGCCGCCGAGCGGCAGCAGGGTGCCCTTCGGCTCCGAGAAGAGCACGGCGGGATCGTCGGTGGCCCGGCCCTGCGCGTCCTGCAGCCACGCATGAGGCAGCTTCTCGCCTGCCTTGTACAGCCGATTGGTCAGGCCGTTGGTGGTCAGGCTCGCGGAAATGTCGAGCAGGATGGGATCGCCGCTCGTCGGAAACCCGGCGGCGAGCGGATTGGGCGTGAACACGGGCGTGACGGCGCCGAACGGCGCGACGCTGCATACCGAGGGATCGGAGCAGAGCAGCAGCAGCGCCATGCCGCGATCCGTTGCGCGCTTGAGGTACGCGGCCAGGCAGGCAATGTGGTGCGACCCGCGCACGACGACCGTGCCGGTGCCCTGCGATTCCGCCATCGCCACGGCGGTGCCCACGGCCCCCACGGTGGTGTACGGCCCCGGGAGGCGGCGTCCGTCCCACGTCTGGGTGGCCGGACGGGCGTGCAGGACCTCGGCCTCGCCGGCTTTCGCCATCGTGCCGCCATCGAGCTCGCCGAGGTAGGCGGGCAGCAGCGCGAGGCCATGCGTGGTGTGGCCGAGCAGGTCGCCCTCGACCAGGATTTCCGAGGTCGTGCGGGCGATGTCGGAGCGCACGCCGGCCTGCGCGAGGAGCGCGCGAGCGTACTCGACGAGCGCGGCCGCGGCGTGACGATCTGCAGAGGACGTCACGCGGGACGCTGCGGCAGGGGGCACGGCGGTGGGCGACACGGACATGAACGGACCCGACGGACGTTGACGAAGCGGCGTTCTTCCCAGATTCTAGCGCAGCCCATCGCCGCGGATCCGCTCCGTTCGAAGGGCGTCGAGCCAACCTCCGCGGGTTCCCACGTGCTGCCGTCTTCGCTGCAGATAAGCATTGTCACGCACCGGCCCGACGCGCGCCTGCTCGAGCGCACGCTGCGCAAGCTCGCGCTCGCCATCGGCGCCGCCCGTGAGGATGGGGCGCTGCGCACGGTGCACGTCGCGCTGATCGACAACAGCGAGGATCCGCTGGTCGCCAACAAGGTGATCGCGCTCGGCAAGGCGCGCTTCGCCGACTCCGGCGTGCACGTCATCTACCTGCATGGCCACGCCAACATCGGCTACGGAGCCGCGCACAACCTCGTGCTGCACGGCACGGGCGCGGACTATCACCTCGTGCTCAACCCGGACGTGGAGCTGGCGGCCGATGCGCTGGTCAACGCGGTGCGCTGGCTGGACGAGCACCCGGACGTGGGCGCGCTCGCGCCGGCCGTGTACGCGCCCGACGGCTCGCGCCAGTATCCCTGCAAGCGCTATCCCGCCGTGTTCGACCTGTTCCTGCGCGGCTTTGCGCCGGTGCTGGTCAAGCGCCTGTTCCGCCGGCGTCTCGCGCGCTACGAACTGCGGGACAAGGTCGGCGTCGACCCGCCGCGCGACGTCGTCGGCATTCCGGCCCTGTCCGGCGCGTTCATGCTCGTGCGGCGCGACGCGATCGACCGCACTGGTGGCTTCGATCCGCGGTTCTTTCTCTATTTCGAGGACTTCGACTGGAGCGTGCGCCTGAACAAGGTGACGCGCACCGCGTACGTGCCCTCGGTGCAGGTGGTGCATCACGGCGGGCAGGCCGCGCGCAAGGGCTTTGCGCACGTGCGCTGGTTCGTGCATAGCGGACGGCGCTTCTATCGCAAGCATGGCTGGCGCTGGCTCTAGACCGCCGGGTGACGCTGCGATGGCCGGTGCGCCGGGACGGGTGATCGTCACCGGGGCAGGGGGCTTTCTCGGCCGCGCGGTGCTCGCCGCGCTCGCCGCCGGGGGGTGGCCTTGCGAGGGCTGGGTGCGCGATGCCCCGGGCGGTCCGTGCGCGGCAACGCTGCGCGCGATGGGCGACCTCGCTTCCGTGTCGGAGGGAGGGCTGGCCGCGGCGCTCGGTGGCGCGACCGCCGTGGTCCATTGCGCCGGACGCGCGCACGTTCGTCAAGGCGACGCCGCAGGAGCGGCTGCGCTGCTGCGCGACAACGTGGTGGCCACGGCGCGGCTTGCGCACGCGGCACGCGCAGCCGGGCTGCAACGATTCGTGCATATCAGCACCGTCAAGGTCAACGGCGAGCGCTCCCCGCGAGGCCGTCCTTTCGCCGCCGCCGATCCTGCGGCGCCCACGGACGAATACGCGCGCAGCAAATGGGGCGGCGAGCAGGCGCTGGCAGCAGCACTCGGTGGTTCGGGCACGCACGCGTGCGTGCTGCGCATCCCGCTTGTCTATGGACCCGGTGCGAGCGCCAATTTCGCGGCGCTGGTGGCGGCGGTCGCAGCGCACCGGCGGCTGCCGCTCGCCGCGATCGCCAATCGCCGGCATCTGCTCGGACTGTCGAACCTTGCAGGCGCCATACGGGCGGCCCTCGCCGCGCCGCACCCCATAGCGGGCACTTACTTCACAGCGGATTCGAACGCGGTGTCGACGCCCGAGCTCGTCGCCGCCATCGCGGGCGCCCTGGGGATCGAGGCGCGCATGGTGCGCGTGCCGGTTCCGTTGCTGCGGGCGGTGGGGCGCATTGCAGGATACTCAGCGAGCCTCGCGCGGCTTACCGATTCGTTCGAGGTCGACACGCGCCCGTTCAGTGCGGCCACCGGGTGGAGCCCGGCGCCGTTCGGGCTCACCGACGTCGACGTGGTCCCCGGTCCCGATGAACCCGGGCGCGGTCGGGGCCCGTAGAATCCACAGCGGGCCGTCCAGTCGCCGCGCGCTTGCCCGGACGGCGTCCACGCCTCATCCTCAACGGAACGGACCTTGCGCGTGAATGCGACCCGCCTCGCCATCCATCTTTCCGAGCACGGCCACTTGCCCGACGTCGCCGTTCGCGCGGGCATCCGGCGCCTGCTCGGGCGTCGACTGGCCGATCTCGCGACCGGCGGGATCGCCGCGCAGGCCGTCCGCATCGAGGCCTTCGTGGCGGACATGGCGCGGGCCGAGATCGCGCCGCTGCCGCATCTGGCCAACGCCCAGCATTACGAGCTGCCGGCCGAATTCTTCGCCGCCGTGCTGGGTCCGCGCCGCAAGTACAGCGCATGCCTGTGGGAAGCGGGAGTCGCGACGCTGGCCGGTGCCGAGGACGCGGCGCTCGGCACGACCTGCGCGCGGGCCGGCTTGGCGGACGGCCAGCGCATCCTGGAGCTTGGTTGCGGCTGGGGGTCGCTCACGCTGTGGATGGCCGAGCGGTATCCGCAGGCGCGCATCACCGCCGTGTCGAACTCGGCGCCCCAGCGGCGCTCCATCGAGGCGGCGCTTGCCGAGCGAGGCCTCGCCAACGTGCGCGTGGTGACGGCGGACATGAACAGCTACGCTCCGAACGGTCATTACGATCGCATCGTCTCGGTCGAGATGTTCGAGCACATGCGCAACTGGCTGCGGCTGTTCGCCCGCGTGCACGACTGGCTCGTTCCGGGCGGCCGCTTCTTCATGCACGTCTTCTGCCATCGCGCCGTGCCTTACGCGTTCGAGCCCCAGGACGACGACGACTGGATGAGCCGGCATTTCTTCTCCGGAGGCATGATGCCCAGCGACGAGCTCGCGGTGCGCTGCGCGCCGCCGCTCCGCTTTCGGTCGCGATGGCGCTGGGACGGGACGCACTATCGGCGCACCGCCGACGCCTGGCTCGAGAACCTGGACCGCTCCGCCGACGTGGTGAGGCCCATCCTCGCTTCGACCTACGGCGCCCGCGACGCGACGATGTGGCAGATGCGCTGGCGCATCTTCTTCATGTCCTGCGCCGAGCTGTTCGGCTTCCACGACGGCCAGGAGTGGTGGGTCGGCCACTATCTGTTCGAGCGCGCTCCATGACGGGCGTTGCGACGCTCCCCGGGCATTCGCCGCTGCCGCGGGCGCTGGTGGTGCGCAACGTCGTCCTCTACGAGATCGGCTGGCTCGCGACCGCGCTCGGGGCGGCCGGCCATCACGCATGGCTCGGCCTGGCGGTCACGGTGCCAATCGTCGCGCTGCACCTGGTTGCCGCGCGCGACCCGGCGCGCGAGGCGCAGCTCCTGGTCGCCGTCACGCTGCTCGGCGCCGGGTTCGATGCCGCGCTGACCGCTTGCGGCTGGATCGCGTTCCGGGACCCGGGGTTCGTGCCGGGCTTGCAGCCGTGGTGGATGATCGCGCTGTGGCTGCAGTTCGCGACCACGCTCAATGTCAGCTTGCGCTGGCTGCGCGGGCACGCCTTCTGGGCGGCGGCGCTCGCCGCGTTGGGCGGTCCGCTCGCGTACTGGGGCGGCGAACGCATCGGCGCGGTGGACCTCGCCGCGCCCGGGCAAGCGGTGACCGCGCTCGCGCTCGGCTGGCCCGTCGTCATCCTGGCCGCCCTGGCGTTGTCGCGACGCTTCGACGGCTTCGTCCACGCGCCGGTGCGCAGCGGGAGATCGTCCGCGTGAGCTGGACGCTCTATCTCGCGGGCCTCTGCGCCATCGTCGGCCTGGCGCTGGTCGGCTGGGTGATCGCGACGGCGCGTCGCAACGTCGCGGTGGTGGACAGCCTGTGGGGCCTCTTCTTCCTGGTGGCGACCCTCGCATACTGCGCGACCGGCACGTCGTCGCGCGGCGTGCTGGCGCTGGCGCTGGTCGCGGCATGGTCGCTGCGCCTGTCCGCGTACGTGACGTGGCGCAACTGGGGCCAGCCGGAGGACCGCCGCTACCAGGCGATTCGCGCCAACCACGAGCCGGGCTTTGCATGGAAGAGCCTGTACGTGATCTTCGGGCTGCAATCGCTCCTGGCCTGGGTGATCTCGCTGCCGCTGCACGCTGCGGCGTTGAGCGAGGACACGCTCAACGTCGTCGATGCGCTGGGCGCTGCGCTGTGGCTGTTCGGCTTCGCGTTCGAGGCGGTCGGCGACGCGCAGCTCGCGCGCTTCAAGGCCGACCCTGCCAATCGAGGCGCGGTGATGGATCGCGGGCTGTGGCGCTACACGCGGCATCCGAACTATTTCGGCGAGTGCTGCATCTGGTGGGGGTTATACGTGATCGCGCTCGCGGCGGGCGCCTGGTGGACCGTTCCCGCGCCGCTGCTCATTACCTACATGCTGCTCAAGGTCAGCGGCGTCTCGCTGCTCGAGAAGGACATCGGTGAGCGCCGGCCCGCCTACGCGGGATACATCGCGCGCACGCCCGCGTTCTTCCCAGGGCCGCCGCGCGCACCCGGGGCCGCCGCGCCTCCCTGATGCGCGCGCGGGCACGCCACGCCGACGTGCTCTCGTCCTGTCACTGATGCGGTGCGAGGCGTACGCACGCGAATGGCGCTTCGGTCAGACGCTCACCTACCGGCTCGAATGAAGAAGCGAGGTTGGCGGCTCGTATAATCGGGGTTTTGATCGGAGTCCAGATGTCCCGTTCGAACGGACGCCGCACCGACGACCTGCGCGCGCTGACGATTTCGCCCGGCTGGCTGCGTCACGCGGAAGGATCGGCGCTGATCGAGCTCGGCGGCACGCGCGTGCTGTGCGCCGTCAGCGTCGAGGAGGGCGTGCCGCCGTTCCTGCGCGGCAGGGGGCAGGGCTGGCTCACCGCAGAGTACGGCATGCTGCCGCGCTCCACGAACACGCGCACTCGTCGCGAGGCGTCCGAGGGAAAGCAATCGGGCCGCACCCACGAGATCCAGCGCCTGATCGGCCGCAGCCTGCGCGCGGTCACCGATCTGGCCGCGCTCGGCGAGCGCACGATGCGCATCGACTGCGACGTGCTCGAGGCCGACGGAGGAACCCGCTGCGCGTCGATCACCGGCGCGTGGGTCGCAGTGGCGCTGGCGTGCAACCGTCTGATCGCGCGCGGCGAAATCGCCGCCAGTCCCCTGCGCGACCAGGTCGCCGCGGTTTCAGTGGGAATCGTGCGCGGCGAGGCCGTGCTCGACCTCGACTATCCCGAGGACTCCGACTGCGACACCGACATGAACGTCGTGATGACGGGATCCGGCGGGTTTGTCGAGCTGCAGGGCACCGCCGAAGGCGCGCCGTTTGTGCGTGCGGAGTTCGACGCACTGCTGGTGCTCGCGGAAGCGGGCGTGCGGCAACTGCTGGCGGCACAGAAGACGGCCACGGCGTGCTGAATCGTCTGGTGCTCGCCTCGAACAATGCCGGCAAGCTGCGCGAGTTCAAGCGCCTGCTCGAGCCGCTCGGCATGGAGGTGATCCCGCAGGCGAAGATCGGCATCGCCGAAGCCGACGAGCCGCACGTCACCTTCCTCGAGAACGCGCTCGCCAAGGCGCGCCATGCGAGCGCGCATGCGGGCCTGCCCGCGCTGGCGGACGATTCAGGCGTGCTGGTCGAGGCGCTCGGCGGCGCACCGGGGGTGCAGAGCGCGCGCTTCGCCGGCGAGCCCCGCTCGGACGAGCGCAACAATGCGTTGCTACTCGAGCGCCTCGCGCGCCAAGCCGACCGCCGCGCACACTACTACTGCGTCCTGATCCTGGTGCGCCGGCCCGACGACCCCGAGCCGATCATCGCCGAAGGCTCGTGGGCCGGGCGCATCATCGACGCTCCGCGCGGCGACGGCGGCTTCGGCTACGACGCGCACTTCGAGGACATCGACACGGGGATGACGGGCGCGGAGATGCCGCTCGACCTCAAGAATGCGCGCTCGCATCGCGGCCATGCGATGCGCATGCTGCTCGTCCGCCTGCAGTCGCTGCCCGCAACGCCGGGAGGGACGTGACCGGCGCCACGGTCGACGCCGCCACCCTCGCGCCAGGCCCGCGTTTCACCACGCTGCCGCCGCTGTCGCTGTACGTCCACGTTCCGTGGTGCATCCGCAAGTGCCCATACTGCGACTTCAATTCGCACGAGGCGCGCGGCGACGTGCCGCAGCAGGCCTATGTCGCGGCACTGCTGACGGATCTCGAGATGGCGCTGCCGCGCATCTGGGGCCGGAAGGTGCACACCGTCTTCATCGGCGGCGGCACCCCCAGCCTGTTCGACGCGCAGGCCATCGACACGCTGCTCTCCGGCATCCGCGCACGCGTCCCCCTGCTGCCCGATGCCGAGGTCACGCTGGAGGCGAATCCGGGCACGTTCGAGCGCGAGCGGTTTGCCGGGTTCTACGCGGCGGGAGTCAACCGCCTGTCGCTCGGCATCCAGAGCTTCGTTCCGCACCAACTGGCAGCGCTTGGCCGGGTGCACGGCGCGGACGAGGCGCGGCGGGCGGCCGAGTCCGCCCTCATGATCTTCGGCAACGTAAACCTCGACCTCATGTATGCGCTGCCCCGGCAGACGCCGGACGAGGCGGCCGGCGACGTGGCGGCGGCGACCCGCATCGGCGCCCCCCACCTCTCGTTCTATCAACTCACCCTCGAGCCCAACACGCTGTTCCATCGCCATCCGCCGGCACTGCCGGATGACGACGCGGCGGCCGATATCGAGGACGTCGTGCATGCCGCGCTAGCCGACGCCGGCTACGCGCGCTACGAGACCTCCGCGTTCGCACGTCTCGGGCACGAGTCGCGGCACAACGTCAACTATTGGCGTTTCGGCGATTACCTCGGCATCGGTGCCGGCGCGCACTCGAAGCTGACCTACGCCGACCGGATCGAGCGCGAGTTGCGCTGGAAGCAGCCGGCCGAGTACCTGCGGCGGGTCGAGTCGGGCGCGCCGTTGCAGGAAACGAACCAGGTCGCCCGCGCGGACATCGGGTTCGAGTTCATGCTCAACGCGCTGCGTCTCATCGGGGGAGTGCCCGCGACGCTGTTCGCCGAGCGCACCGGAATCGGCATCGGCGCGGTTGCAGGACCGCTTGCCGAGGCCGTGCGGCGCGGGTTGCTTGACGCCGACCCGGCGTGGCTGCGACCCACGCCACTCGGACGCCGCTTCCTGACCGACCTGCAGAGCGTCTTCCTGCCCGGCAAGCCAACCCGCGCTCAGCCGGCCATGCGGATCCATGTCAGGCCCTGAGCCGGTGCCTCGCGCCTCGTTTACGGCTGGCTCGGCATCGTCTACGCCGTTGCATTCGCTCACGCTCGCGGAGGCGGCGGGTGCGGTCGCGACCGGCGTGACGGCACGTGCGCTCGCGGATGCCGCGCTTGCGCGCATTGCCGTAACCGAGCCATCGGTGCACGCCTTCGCGCACCTGTCGCCGGCGCATGTACGCCAGTGCGCGGCGAGCGCCGATAACGCGGGCGCCCGCGGGCCGTTGCGCGGCCTGGGGATCGGCGTCAAGGACATCATCGACGTGGCGGGCCAGCCGGGCGAGATCGGCACCTCGATTCACGCCGGTCGCAGGCCGCAGCAGGATGCGCATTGCATCGAGCGGCTGGCCGCCGCGGGCGGGTACGTGTTCGGCAAGACGGTGACGACGGCCTTCGCGTTCCTCGATGCCGGCGCCACGCGCAATCCCTGGGACCTGCGGCGCACCCCGGGCGGCTCGTCGTCCGGTTCGGCGGCGGCAGTAGCGTGCGCGCAGCTCGCGGCATCGATCGGTACGCAGACCAACGGCTCGGTGATCCGCCCCGCGGCGTTCTGCGGCGTGGTGGGATTCAAGCCCACCTTCGGCTGGCTGGACATGGCGGGCGTGCATGCGTTCAGCGCAACGCTCGACACGCTCGGCACCTTCACGCGCACGGTCGAGGACGCGGCCATGCTGGCGGGAATTCTCGCGGCGAAGCCGGCCTGGGGGGCGCCCGCCGCGGCGCGCGCGCCGCGGCTCGCTTATCTGGCGCAATTTCCCTGGGCACCGCTGCTCCCGGGTGCCGACGAAGCGCTGATCGCTACGGCCGTGGCGTTGCGCGCCGGGGGCGCGACGGTGACGCCCGTCGCGCTGCCCGAAGGCTGGAGCGACACGCATCGGGTGCATCGCGTCATCATGCTGTACGAGGGCGCGCGTGCGCTTGCCGTCGTGCAGGCCGCACATCGGGATCGCATTTCGGTGCGTGTGAACGCCGCACTCGATGAAGGCCACGCCATCGCGGAAGCCGACTATCGCGCGGCGCTCGTGGCGCGCGACCAGGCCATCGCGTATTTCAGCGAATGGCTGTCCCCCTACGATGCCGTGCTGTCGCCCGCCGCCAACGGTGCGGCACCCCTCGGCCTCGAGTCGACCGGCGATCCGGGTTGCTGCACCCTCTGGTCGCTGACCGGCTTTCCGGCCATCGCGCTGCCCACCGGCTGCGATGCGGACGGCTTGCCGCTCGGGCTCCAGCTTGCTGCGCGCCGGGGTCATGAGGTCCAGCTGCTCGAGGCCGCAAGATGGTGCGAAGCCGTGCTCGGCTGGAACGCGCGCATCGCGCCGGTGGCGGCGGTTGGTCAGGACGGGCCGCGGGCATGACCCTGTCGCGCCGCGACCTCGAGGAAGGGCGGATGCGCTCGGTGTACGTCGAGGCCCTGTCGAATCACCACGCGCTGACGGACGAGGAGCTGTCGGCCTCGCTCACCGCCACGCTGGCGCTGCGCCCGAAGCATGCCGGATGGTGGGTGTTCGCTTATGGGTCGCTGCTGTGGAATCCGCTGTTTCCGTTCAGCGAGTCGCGCCGCGCGCGTGCGCGGGGCCTGCACCGGCGCTTTTGCCTGTGGTCGCTCGCCTCGCGCGGACGTCCGGACGCGCCGGGATTGGTGCTCGGTCTCGATCGCGGCGGTTCGTGTCCTGGCGTGGTCTACCGCCTGCCCCCTCCGCTGGCGATGGACGAGCTGCATCTGCTCTGGCGCCGCGAAATGGTGACGGACGCGTACCGGCCCCGCTGGATCACGCTCGATGCAGACGGCAAGCCGCTCATCGCGCTGGCGTTCATCGTCCGGCGCGACCATGCGCAATATGCGGGCAAGCTGCCGCTCGACGAGCAGGCGCGCGTGATCGCCACCGCGTGCGGCGCGTTCGGCTCGTCCGCGGATTATCTCGAGCGGACGCGGGTCGCGCTGGTGTCGCACGGGGTGATCGATCCGTATCTCGAGCGGCTGGCGGCCGCGGTGAGCGGGCTGTGCGCAACGGGGACGGTGCGGCTGACTGCGGCGGGCGGCGAGCCGCCGGTTTGACCGCCGGGCGATCGAAAGGCCGTATCAGACCGCGATGTGTCGCCCGCCGTCGACGTGCAGCGTCTCGCCGGTGACATAGGGCGCGTCGGCCAGCAGGAAATGGATGGCGCGGGCGATGTCGTCGGGCGTGCCTTCGCGCCGCAACGGCGTGTGCGAGATGATGCGCTGGCGCGACAGCTCGTCGAATGCTTCGTCGTCGGGCCACAGGATGGGGCCCGGCGCGATCGCGTTCACCCGCACGTCCGGCGCGAGCTCCCGCGCGAGCGAGCGCGTGAGCCCCATGAGCCCGGCCTTCGCGGTTGAATACACGACGAAGCTCTTCAGCGGACGCTCGGCATGCAGATCGGTGATGTTCACGATCGCGCCCTGCGACTTGCGCAGCGCTGGCGCGGCCGCCTGAGCGAGAAACAGCGGCGCTTTGAGATTGGTGCCGACGAGATCGTCGAAATGGGCTGGCGTGATGTCGCCGACGGGCGTCGGGAAGAACGAGCTCGCGTTGTTGACGAGACCGTCGAGCCGGCCGAAAGTCTGCACCGTTTGCTCGACCAGGGAGGGCAGCTTCGCAACGTCGAGGAGGTCCGCCTGGATCAGCGCCACCGATTGGGGACGCACATGGTTGAGCTCCGCCTGCAGGAGGCGCGCCTCGCCGGCCGAGTTGCGGTAGTGAAGCATCAGCGAAGCGCCGGCCCCGTGCAGGCGCCGGCAGATCGCGGCGCCGACGCGACGGGCGCCGCCCGTGATCAACACGACCTTGCCCTGCACGCGGCGCCCCGCTTTCGGATCGACTAGACTGCTTTGAATCTAGCACAATCGACTGCGGCAAGCGCGTTCGCGCCCCGACGGAATCGCGCCACCCGTGCCCACTCCGCTGCCCGAGCCCGACGCCGACGCCCGCGCGCACTCCGCTCGCGTGGTCGCTGCAGTCGCCGCGGCGATCGACGCCGCCGGGGGGTTCCTGACGCTCGCGCGCTACATCGAGCTCGTCCTGTACGCGCCGGGGTTGGGCTATTACGCGGCCGGCGCGGCCAAGCTCGGCGCCGCCGGCGATTTCGTCACTGGACCCGAGACGACGGCGCTGTTCGGCACCGCGATGGCCGCGCAGGTCGCGCCGATCCTGGCGGGTTCGCGCGACCGCATGTTGCTCGAGCTCGGCGCCGGGTCGGGCACGCTTGCCGTCGATCTTCTCGCCGCCCTCGCCAAGCGCGATGCGCTGCCAGACCGCTACGTGATCCTCGAGGTCAGTCCCGACCTGCGTGAGCGGCAGCAGGGAATCGTCGCAGCGCGTATCCCGGCGCTGGCGGCCCGCATCGAATGGTGCGACCGGCTTCCGGCCCGGGTCGACGGCGCCATCGTCATGAACGAGGTGCTCGACGCTGTGCCGCCCCATGTGATCGTGCGCCGCGACGGCGCATGGCACGAGCGCGGCGTGGCGATGCGCGGCGGCGCTCTCGCATTGGACCTGCGTCCGCTGGTCGATGCGCGCCTTCTCTCGCTTGCCCGGTCGCGCTTCCCGCCCGACGTCGACTACGCGAGCGAAATCAATCCTGCGGCGGAGGCGCTGGTCCACTCGCTTGCCCGACGCCTTGCAGGCGGCGCCCTGCTCGTCGTCGACTATGGCTTCTCGCGCGCGGAGTTCTATCATCCGCAGCGCAGCGACGGCACCCTGGTTGCGCACTATCGTCACCGGGTCCTGCACGACGTGCTGAGCCACCCGGGACTGATGGACCTTACCGCGCATGTCGATTTCACGGCTATCGCCGAGGCCGGCGAGCGTGCCGGCCTGCACGTCGCCGGCTACGCCTCGCAAGGCGCGTTCCTGGTCGGCTGCGGCATCCACGACGCGCTCGCCGTGACTGGCGATGCGCGCGGCCTTGCGTACCTGCGCGAGGCCTCGGCGGTGCAGCGCCTCGTGTCGCCCGCGGAGATGGGCGAGCTGTTCAAGGTGCTCGCCCTGGCGCGCGACGAAGACATCGAATGGCCGGGCTTCGCCTTGTCCGACCGGTCGGCGCGTCTTTGACGCCGGAGACGTACTCCGATTCTCGTCAGCGTGCGGGAGGACTGCGCGCGCGCCGCGCTGCGCGCTCCGGCGCCGCGCCCGCCATCCCGGTGACGCTCGCGCGCATATTCGCGGCATGGAACCGCAGGTGGGTGGCGACGAACGACGCGATGAAGAAGTAGCTGTGGTCGTACCCGGCGCGGCGACGCAGGTCGAGCTTTACGCCCGCTGCCGCGCAGGCGCCCTCGAGCAGCTCGGGCCTGAGCTCGGTGTCGACGAACGGGTCGGCCAGGCCCTGGTCGACGAGCAGCGGTGCGCCCTGCCAGCCGCGGTCTTCGATCAGCGCCGTCGCATCGTACGCGCGCCAGGTCGAGCGATCGGCGCCGAGGTACCCGCCGAGGGCCTTGGTTCCCCACGGGCAGCGCATCGAAGAGGCGATCGGCGCGAAGGCCGAGATTGAGCGGAAGCGGCCAGGATTGCGCAAGCCGATCACCAGCGCGCCGTGACCGCCCATCGAATGGCCGAAGATGCCGCTGCGCAATCCGTCGACGGGAAATGCGCGCTCGACCAGCGCGGGCAGTTCCTCGCTGACGTACGTATACATCCGGTAGTGGTCACGCCACGGGGCGACGGTCGCGTCGACGTAGAAGCCCGCGCCCACGCCGAAGTCCCACGCGTCGCGCTCGCCGGGCAGGTCGAGTCCGCGCGGGCTGGTATCCGGGACGACGAGCGCAAGGCCGAGTACGGCGGCGACGCGCTGCGCGCCGGCCTTGGCGATGAAATTGTCCTCGGTGCAGGTCAGCCCGGACAGCCAGTACAGCACAGGCACCGGACCCGCGGCCGCCTGCGGCGGTAGGTAGAGGCCGAAGCGCATCGGCGTACCCGTGGCGGCCGACGCATGCCGGTACACCGCCTGTACGCCGTCGAAGGCGCGGCTGCGCGACACTTCCTCGAGGCCGTGGGGGTCGATGGCGCGTCCCCGACTAGAACTGCACGACGCTGCGGATCGAGGTGCCTGCGTGCATCAGGTCGAACGCCTCGTTGATGCGCGGCAGCGGCATCACGTGCGTGATCAGGTCGTCGATGTTGATCTTGCCTTCCATGTACCAGTCGACGATCTTCGGCACGTCGGTGCGGCCGCGCGCGCCGCCGAACGCGGTGCCCTTCCAAACGCGGCCGGTGACGAGCTGGAACGGCCGCGTCTTGATCTCCTGGCCCGCACCTGCGACGCCGATGATCACCGACACGCCCCAGCCGCGATGGCAGCATTCGAGGGCTTGGCGCATCACCTCCACGTTGCCGATGCACTCGAAGCTGTAGTCAGCGCCGCCGCCCGTGAGCTCGACCAGGTGCGCGACGAGCTCGCCGCCGACGTCGGCCGGATTCACGAAATGCGTGAGTCCGAACTTGCGCGCCAGCGGCTCGCGCGCCGGATTGAGGTCGACGCCGACGATCAGGTTGGCGCCGGCCATCCGCGCGCCCTGCACGACGTTGAGCCCGATGCCGCCCAGCCCGAACACGACGACGTTGGCGCCGGGCTCGACCTTTGCCGTGTTGATCACCGCGCCGATGCCGGTCGTGACGCCGCAGCCGATGTAGCAAACCTTGTCGAACGGCGCGTCCGCGCGGATCCTGGCGAGCGCGATCTCCGGCAGCACAGTGTGGTTGGCGAACGTCGAGCAGCCCATGTAGTGATGCACCGGCTGCCCGCCGAGCGAGAAGCGGCTGGTGCCGTCGGGCATCAGCCCCTTGCCCTGCGTCGCGCGGATCGCAGTGCAAAGGTTGGTCTTGCGCGACAGGCACGCCTTGCATTGCCGGCACTCCGGGGTGTACAGCGGGATCACGTGGTCGCCTGCGCGCAGGGTGGTCACGCCGGGTCCGACCTCCACGACCACCCCCGCGCCCTCGTGTCCGAGGATCGCCGGAAACAGCCCCTCCGGATCGGCACCCGACCGGGTGAACTCGTCCGTGTGACACACGCCGGTGGCCTTGATCTCGACCAGCACCTCCCCCGCCCGCGGCGGCGCGAGGTCGACCGTTTCGACGACCAGCGGCTCGCCGGCGTGGTGCGCTACTGCAGCGCGTACTTGCAAGGGAGCCTCCTGATGAATGGGTGCGAGCCCGGGCGGCCACACGAAACGAGACGCAGTGTAATGGAGCGAAGCTCCCCGCAGGCCGCGCGGCAGTGGCTACAATCCGGGGCATGTCGCCCCAGCCTTCCGCTCCCTCCGCCCTCGATGCCCTGCGGGCCGACCTGGCGCTCGCCAACCGCATCCTCGTGAACCAGGGCGTGCTCGACGCCTTCGGCCACGTCAGCATTCGCCATCCGGCGCGCGCCGACCGCTTCTTCCTCGCGCGCAACATGGCGCCGGCGTCCGTGACGGCCGCCGACATCGTCGAATACGAACTGGATGGCACCGCCGTGGCGCCGGACGCGCCCAAGCCGTACCTCGAGCGATTCATCCACGGTGAGGTGCTGCGGCTTCGTCCCGACGCGATGGCGGTGGTGCACAGCCACTCGCCCGCCGTGATCCCGTTCAGCGTGGTGCCGGAAGTCACGCTGCGCGCCGTCAGCCACATGGGATCGTTCCTGGGCATTCGCACGCCGATCTTCGAGATTCGCGACGCAGCGGGCGACGCAAGCGATCTCCTGATTCGCGACAACGCGCTCGGCCGCGCGCTCGCCCTTGCGCTCGGCAGCGGGCCGGCCGTCCTGATGCGCGGCCACGGCGTGACCGTGGTTGGCGCCACGCTTCGGGCCGCGGTCTTCCGCGCCGTCTACACCGAGTTCAACGCACGCATCCAGACGCAGGCGCATCAGCTCGGCGCCGTGACGTTCATGACCGCCGGCGAATCGGCGGCCTCCGCCGCGACCAACGCCACGCAATTCGACCGTGCGTGGTCCGTGTGGGCGGAGCAGGCCGGCGGGGCGGCGCCCGGCTAGCGCAGCGGCTGGCCGCGCGGGTCCGGCTGGCCGAGGAGCAGCCACCCGACGAACGTCACGCCGAGCACGCAGATCGAGACGCAGCCGTTGGTGTAGAAGAGGGCGGCGGACAGCGTCCACGCCATCGCCTTCTCCAGCATCGCCGCCACGCACAGGTTGGCCGCCGACATGAAGAGCCAGCGTCGCATGTACAGGGGAAGGTAGCGGCGCTGGTCGACGTTATGTCGCCAGGCCGCGGTGCGTTGGTACAGGTCGCGCGCGCCGCTCAGGTCGACGAACAGCCACTCCCAGAACCAGTAGCGGTAGCACACGCTGCGCAGCGATTCGGTCACGACGATTTCCGGTTGGTTTGCGGCAACGCCCGCCGGGCGCATCGGCTTGGATGCCCGGAAGGCCCGCTCGTTCACCGTGCTGCGGCGCAGCGCGCGCGGTGGATAGTGATGATCGGCAGCGGACGCGAAACCTGAAGTCGACGATTCGCGCGGCCCGTCGCCGGTACGCGCTCGACCGGTCGAAACCGCCGGGGCATACTCGCCGTGGCGCCGCAGGCGGGCCGCGCCCCGCAGCCGTGGAGGGTGCCATGCCGGGTCGCGCAGGTTCGCGGGCAAAGCCGTCCGATGCAACGGGACCGTCGACGGCTGGCGGCGCGCACGCGGCATGGATGATCGGCGTTTGCCGCGCGCTCATCGCGGCGCTTGCCGGCCTGGCCGAGCCTGACGACCTCCGGTCTGTCGGCCGTAGCGCTCGACCTGGCCAGCGGAGCGCCGCTGGACCTGGCGGGCGCGCTTGCCGGCGCGCGTACCGAACGGGCCGGCGCGGCGCGCAAGGAGGCTGCGCAGGCCAAGGCAGCAGCGCAACGGAACCTGGTGCAGGAAGTGCCTGCGACGCTCGCCCGGCTTCGGCAGGAAATGGGCGACGCGAAGCTCATGGGGGTGTGGATCGAGCGCGAGCAGATCACGTTCATCCAGGCCGACCGGGTAATGATCGACTACGACCAGCGCGGCCGTTTCATCCGGCGTTCGACCACCTACGACCAGGTCTGGCTATGCACGCAGGGATTCGACGACGGCGAGATCGACTGGTCGGGGCTCGCCGCGCTGGTCGACCAGGCGATCGTCGCGCGCAAGCTCGACGAGGAGGACCGCGACTACGCAGCGATCGCCGTCGAGCGCCCGCGCGAATGCGCGCCCACGGTGATCGAAGTCGAGTTCACCAACTACAAGACGCCCTATCCGACGGTGACGTTCGACGCTGCGGGACGTTTGAAGCGGGCGAAATAGCGGCGCAGGTGGCGCGTCCAGGATGGCGCGAATGATAATATTTGCGCCACCTTGGTGTCTTGGGCGGAATGCTCCCCGTGCGAAATCATAGGACCTCCTGGCATCGCCGCGTAGCGGCCGCGCTGTCGATTGTCCTGGGCTTGGGCGCACTCCCGGGCGGAATGCCGGGAGCGCGCGCTCAGGGGTTCTTCGATCGGCCGGTCGAGCAATTGAGCAAGGCGAGACTTGTCGAGCTGCTTATCATCGCGCTCTATGAAAAGGTGTTCAGCCATGGAATATTCACGTTTTTCCCGCCGCTTCCGGTTGCGGCCAGCAAGGTTTCACCGACCTATGGGTCCTTGACCCCGCTACCGGTTGCGGTCGACTCGAACTGCGCCGGGGCGGCCGGTGCAGTGATCCATCCGTCGGGCGATTTTGCCTATCTCAGCGGCGGCGTGGGATCGCCCGGCAAGTTGTGCGGCTTCCGCATCGACCCGGTGACCTCTGCGCTGACGTCGATCGCGGGAACGCCGGTATCGATCGGCTCCAATCCAGGAGCGGTCGCGATCGAGCCGTCCGGCAAATACCTGTTTGCCGTTGGGGGGACTGCCCACAACGTGTCGGTATTCGCGATCGATCCTGCGACGGGCACGCCGGCGGCGGTCGCGGGATCGCCGTTCGACACGGGGGGCACGGGTCCCTCGTCGGTGGTGGTCGATCGCGCCGGGCGCTTCGTATTCGTCGGCAACAATCTCGGCAGCGTCCCCGTCCCGGGTAGTTTCGCAGGCAGCGTCGCGGTGTTCGCGCTGAATCGGGCGACCGGCGCGTTGACGCACGTCCCCGGTTCTCCGTTTGCGATGGACCGGGTGTTCGGGGACAGCGCGAACTCGCTGGCGCTGACGCCGGACGGACACTTCCTGTTCGTCGGCGGGGTGGGCGTGACGACCTTCGCCGTGAATGCCACGAGCGGCGCGCTCGCGCACGTCACGGAAATCGCAGGCGTGTATCCCGCCGGGCTCGCCGTCGAGCCGACCGGGCGCTTTCTCTACGTTCCAGATTCCAATCAATATGTCGTTCGCGGTTATGCGATCGGGACCACTGGGCACCTGACACCCGTGGGAACGCCGCCGACATTCGGGGCGCCGACGGGCTTGTCGAGCCGCGGGATCACGATTCTGAACGACCTTCTGTATGTCGCGAACACCTATACCGATTCGATCTACGGATTTCGCATCAACGGCGGCACGGGCGCCCTGGCTCCCGTGGCGGGCTCGCCCTTCAGCGCGGTGGGTCGGCCTTACGCGCCGGCGGGTCATGCCCCTCTCAATCCGAGCGTCAGGATCGATGCGGGTGACTATTTCATCGGCACCTACGGTGTGCTCGGCGGGCAGCCGCCGTACAACTGGACCGTCGAAGCGGGCGCCCTGCCGCCCGGGCTTTCGCTCGACGCGACCGGAGTCGTGTGGGGGACCGTTGGAGGCAGCGGCCCCTACACGTTTAGCGCGAAAGTGGTCGACGGCCTCGGCGCAAGCGATACGCAAACCAAGACGCTTGCCGTCTCGGGAGGGGTGTCGGGGTCGCCTGCCGTCCCGGTGGTCGAGTTCTACAACCACGGTCTCGACCACTACTTCATCACGTGGGTCACCGACGAGATCGCGAAGCTCGATGCCGGCACCACGATCAAGGGTTGGACGCGTACGGGGAAGACCTTTCCGGTCTACACCGCGGCGCAGACCAACACCTCGCCGGTATGCCGTTATTACATTCCGCCCGGCCTCGGCGATTCGCACTTCTTCGGGCGCGGAACCACCGAGTGCGTCGCGACCGGCCAGAAGAACCCGAGCTTCTTGCTCGAGGACCCCAGCTTCATGCATGTGTTCCTGCCGGTCGCGGGCGTGTGCCCTGCCAACACGCTGCAGGTTTATCGCGTGTTCAGCAATCGGCCCGACGCCAATCACCGCTACATGACCGACAAGGCGGTGCGCGACCAGATGGTGGCGCTAGGGTGGCTGGCTGAGGGAGACGGACCCGATCTGGTCGTGATGTGCGCGCCGGCTTCGTAAGAGCGGAACAGGTCGGCATCCTTCGCGGACGCCGGTTACGACTCAATGCACCGCGAGGCGCCACAGCGACGTGACCTCGGCCGCGCGTGCGTCGTGCAGCGGGTCGGCCCGATCCGACACGCGCGCATGCGTGGGCCGCGCGTCCGCACGGTCGAGCGCGCGAAGCCCCGCCGCGTCGAACGCCGCCAGCAGCTCGGCCCTCGATCGCAGGCCGAGATGCTCGGCCAGATCCGACAAGATCAGCCAGCCTTCGCCGCCGGCCTCCAGGTGAGCGGGCAGCGCGGCGAGGAACCCACGCAGCATGCGGCTCTCGGGGTCGAAGATGCCACGCTCGAGCGCCGAGCTCGGCCGCGCCGGCACCCAGGGCGGGTTGCACACGATCAGCGCCGCGCGACCGTTCGGAAAAAGATCCGCCTGCACCGTTTCCACGCGTGCGGCAAGGCTCAGGCGCTCGATGTTCGCGCGCGCGCAGGCAAGCGCGCGTTCGTCGAGGTCGGTTGCGACGACGCGCCGGATGCCCCGGCGTGCGAGCACCGCGGCCAGCACGCCCGTCCCTGTCCCGATATCGAAGGCGGTGCTGGTCGTGGAAGTCGACTCCGGCAAAGGCGCCGTCGCGACCAGGGCGACGTACTCGCTTCGAATCGGGGCGAATACGCCATAGTGAGGATGGATGCGGCCGCCCGCCAACGGGACGTCGATGCCGTTGACGCGCCACTCGTGCGCGCCGACGATGCCCAGCAGCTCGCGCAACGACGCGACCGACGCGCCGTCGGGCGCGCCGTACGCTTCGACGCACGCCTGCCGAAGATCCGGCGCGCGCCGCAGCGCGATGCCGAAGTCGTCGCCGAGCTCGATCAGCACTGAGCCGAGCGTGCGCGCCCGCTGCGACCGGGCCTGGCGGTGAAGATGGAAGCGTTCCGCGGCGGAGCGTTCGGGGGGCGGCGCGGCGATGGTTTTCGCCGGGCGCGGCGGGCGATCGGCACGGTTCGCCAGGGCCACGAGCATCTGCCGCGCGTTGTGGAAGTCGCCGCGCCACAGAAGCCCCGTGCCCTGGCATGCCAGCCCATAAGCGGCGTCCGCCGTCATGCGGTCGTCGGCGATCACGACGCGCGGCGGGGGCGGGGCGCCCCGCTCCGAGCGCCAGCGCGCAGAGCGTTCCGCTGCGTCCTCGATCCAGCGCAGGACCGGGTTCGCGCGCACGCTAGAGCTCCGTGTACTTCTTGCGGTTTCCGCGCGCCCGTTCGACCGGATACTTGATTGAGTTGGCGACCAGCTTGCGCTGTGCCGCCGCAATCGGATCGATTCCGAGGCGATCGCACAGTCGAATGAGATACAAGAGCACGTCCGCGATCTCCTCGCTCGCCGCCGCGTGCGCGGAGGCGTCCAAGCTAAGGCTCTCGTCGCCGGTCAGCCATTGGAAGATCTCGAGCAGCTCGCCAGCTTCCACCGACAGCGCCATCGCAAGGTTCTTCGGCGAATGGAACTGATCCCAGTCGCGGGCCGCGGCAAAGTCGCGCAGCTGCTCGCGCAGGTTCTCGAGCTCGTTCACGGAGATTCCCACCGGCGCGACTTCAGAATTTCTCGTCGCGGTGCAGATAGCGCCACTTGCCCACGGGCAACGGCCCCAACGGCACGTTGCCGCTGCGAACCCGCTTCAGGCCGGTCACGGTCAGGCCGACCAGCTCGCACATGCGGCGGATCTGGCGCTTGCGCCCTTCCCGCAGCACGAAGCGCAGCTGGTGCTCGTTCTGCCAGGACACGCGCGCCGGCCGCAGCTTCACGCCGTCGAGCTCCAGGCCGTGCTGCAGCAGCCGCATGCCGGGCGCGTCGAGCGTGCCTTCGACCCGCACGAGATATTCCTT
This sequence comes from Burkholderiales bacterium, assembly GCA_038239945.1. Lineage (GTDB taxonomy): Bacteria > Pseudomonadota > Gammaproteobacteria > Burkholderiales > Casimicrobiaceae > VBCG01. Next base: position 9,855 of record JBBSEG010000010.1, on the reverse strand, counting down.
CTCGACTTCCGAGTCGCGGCCGACCAGGTGTTTGGCGACGCGCCCATCCTGGGTGAATACGATCAGCCCGGTCGAGTCGATGTCCAGCCGGCCGGCCGGTGCGAGCCCCCGCAGATGGCCGGGCCGGAATTGCGTCGGGGATGGATCGGCGCTCCAGCGATTCTCGGGCTTGATGAGCACGATCGCCGGCTCGTAGCCGTGCTCGGCCTGGGCCGACACGTACCCGATCGGCTTGTTGAGCAGGATCGTCACCTGCTCGCTCTGGTGCTGCGTCGCCGTGGCCTCGATGTCGATCCGCGCGTGCGGTGACACGCGGGTCCCGAGCACCGCGATCGTCTTGCCGTCGACCTTCACCCAGCCGTTCTCGATCCATTCGTCCGCCTCCCGGCGCGAGCACAGCCCAAGCTCGCTCATGCGCTTGGACAGTCGTGGGTCGTCCGGATGTTCGTGACGCGGGGCCGAGGTTGCGGCGGGTTTGGCGATGGCCGGCGGCGCGACCGGCGGCCGATGGCGCGCCTTGCCCTGCAGCACGCGCTGGGAGCGCGCCGATGGTGGCTTCACCGGTGGCTTCACCGGCGCATCCGGGTCCGCGGTCTTGGGCAGCTTGAGGGTGATTCGCGCCATGGCTCGAGTGGCCGGCGCGAGCGCGTCGTCCCGGGCAAATCATAGCGGGTCCCGCGGCTAGAGGCCGTCGGTGCGGCGCGCACCCACCTGCTCGTACACGCGGACATACTGCGCGGCGGCTGCGGCCCATCCGAAGTCGCGCGCCATGCCGTTGCGCTGCAACGCTCGCTATGCGGACCGGTCTCGATAAGCGTCCAGCGCCCGCTCGATCGCCGCCAGCAGTGCCGCTGCCGTTGCGCCGCGATAGGCGAAGCCCGTTGCAATGCCCGCGGCGAGCGCCGCCGGTGCAATCGACCACCGAGTCCACGAGCCCGCCGGTCGCGTGCACGATCGGCGGCGTTCCATAGCGCTGGCTGTACATCTGGTTGAGACCGCACGGCTCGAAGCGGGAAGGCATCACGAACGCGTCGACACCGGCTTCGATGCGGTGCGCGAGCCGTTCGTCGAAGCCGATGATCGCGGCGACGCCGTCCGGATCGGCAGCCTGCAGATCGCGCAGCTTCTGCTCGAGCGCGGGATCACCCGATCCCAGGACGACGAGCTGGGCCGGGAGGGCGGCGATCGACGGCGCGAGCTCGACCAGCAGATCGATGCCTTTCTGCTCGCTCAGACGGGCGACTACGCCGAGCAGGGACCGCCTGGCCTCGGGGGCCAGTCCGAGCTCCACCTGTAGCGCGTGTTTGGCGGCAGCCTTTTCATCGAGGCTCGTCGCGTCGTACGCCTGCGCCAGGAATGCGTCGGTGCGGGGATTCCAGGCATCGAAGTCGATGCCGTTGAGGATGCCCGTGAGGCGGTCGCTGCGGCCGGCCAGCAGGCCCTCCAGGCCCAGCCCGCCGGGCACTCGCTGGATCTCCTGCGCATACGTCGGGCTGACCGTCGTGATCGCGTCCGCGTAGAACAGGCCAGCTTTCAGGAACGAGAAGCGGCCGTAATACTCGACGCCGTCAATCGCGAAGCTCGCCGCGGGAAGGCCGAGGTCGCGCACCCAGTGAGGATCGTAGACGCCCTGGAAAGCGAGATTGTGGATCGTCATGATCGTGGGAACGCGTCGCTGTGCGAGCAGCGCCAGGTACGCGGGGGCCAGTCCGGTCTGCCAATCGTGGGCGTGCAGGAGGTCTGCTTGCCACGCGTCCGCGTTTCCGCCATCGGCAAGCCATGCGGCGGCGCGCGCGAGCAAGCCGAAGCGCAGCGCGTTGTCGTCCCATTCCCGGCCCGCTGCATCCTGGTAGGGGCCGCCGGCGCGGTCGTAGAGCGCCGGGTTGCGGACGACCCATCCCGGCACGTCCCCGGGAAGGATCGCTTCGAGCAGGTCCGCCGCGGGCAATCGGGCCAGCGGTTCGATCCTGATGGCGCTTCCAACCGGCTGAACCGCCGCCATCACCGACGGGTAGCCCGGCAGGACCACGCGCACGTCGACGCCGGCCCGTCGCAGGGCGGCGGGAAGCGCACCGGCGACGTCGCCCAGCCCGCCGGTCTTGATGAGGGGGGCATACTCGGACGTGGCGAAGACGACGCGCAATGGTGGCGGCCTGTCGATGAAGTGGATGGACTGGACGAGATAACCGCGGCGCTCGCGGCGATTTACGCGGGCGTCGGCACACCCTACGATACCCGTCGCCGCATCTCCTCAGGATAGCCACCATGACGTTCGATCAAGCCCGGCCTCCGTTCGTCTACGGGGATGCCAAGCGCGACCCGGGCGGGACCTCGATGCCGCAGCTGGCGCGCGATGCACTCGCGCTGGTGCTGGCCGGCGGCCGGGGGACGCGCCTCGGACCGTTGACGGACTGGCGCGCCAAGCCCGCGGTGCCGTTCGGCGGCAAGTCCAGGATCATCGACTTCGCGTTGTCGAATTGCGTCAACTCGGGCGTGCGCCGCATCGGCATCTGCACGCAATACAAGGCGCAAAGCCTGATACGCCACGTCCAGCGCGGGTGGAGCTTCTTGGACGGCCGCTTCCAGGAGTTCGTGGAACTCCTGCCCGCGCAGCAGCGCGTGACCTCCGACTGGTACCGCGGCACGGCCGATGCCGTCTACCAGAACCTCGACATCCTGCGCCGCCATGGCCCGCGCTATGTGCTCGTGCTCGCCGGCGACCACGTCTACAAGATGGATTACGCGCGCCTGCTCGCCGAGCACGTCGAGCGCGGCGCGGACGTGTCCATCGATGCGTCGAGGTTCCGATCGAGCTCGGCTCCGAATATGGCGTGATGGCGTTGGACGACGCCGCCCGTGTGGTCGCTTTCCAGGAGAAGCCTGCGCATCCGCCGCATACCCCCGGGGCCGTCCCGACACCGCGCTCGCCAGCATGGGCATCTACGCCTTCGACGCCAATTTTCTCTACGAGCAGCTCGTGCGCGACGCCGCCGACGCGGCGTCGAGCCACGATTTCGGCCGCGACATCATCCCGTCGCTCATCGCGCGCGGCTGCCGCGTGTACGGCCTCCGGTTCTCCGAGTCGTGCGTCAACATGGTCGAGGGTCGTCCGTATTGGCGGGACGTCGGCACGATCAACGCGTATTGGGAAGCAAACCTCGACCTGACGCACGTCACGCCCGACCTGAACCTCTACGACGACGACTAGCCGATCTGGACGCACCAGGAGCAGCTGCCGCCCGCCAAGTTCGTGTTCGAGCAGGCCAAGCGCTGCGGTCAGGCGATGGACTCGCTGGTATCCGGCGGATGCATCATCAGCGGTTCGACCGTGCGCCGCTCGCTGCTCTTCTCGAACGTGCATTTGCACAGCTACTGCACCGTGGAGGATTCCGTGGTCCTGCCGGACGTCGAGATCCATCGCAACGTGCGTTTGCGCAACTGCGTGATCGACCGCTACTGCACGCTGCCTTCAGATTTGGCGGTGGGCTTCGATGCGGACGAGGACCGCCGCCGGTTCTACGTCACCGATCGCGGCGTGACGCTCGTGACGCCGGAGATGCTCGGCTAGTCGATGCACCACGCGACGTGAACGCCGCGACTACCGATTCGCGATCGACGATCTGCGGCGCGAACCTGAATTCCTCGACGACAGTCGACGGGTCGGCGAGCCTGGCGATAACGCGCTCGACCATCTTGCGGGCCATCGCGGCGAGCGGCGCGCGCACGGAGGTGAGTGCCGGACGGACCAGCGAGGACAGGTACAGGTCGTCGATGCCGACGACGGACACGTCCTCCGGCACCCGCACCCCACAATCCCGCAGCCCCGCCATCAGGCCGAAAGCCATCATGTCGTTGACCGCCACGATGCCCGTGGGGCGGTAGGGGTCGGCCGCCAGCAGGCGAGCAAGCGCGCGGCCGATCTCGGCCAGCTCCGAGTCGCCGTAGGCCTCGTGCGACGGAGCCTCGAGCAGGCGTGACGAGCGCAGGAGACGGGCGCGGCGCGCCGCGGCGTGAAATCCCTCGATCTTGTCGGCGCGCGAAACGGTGCGCCGGGACGGCGTTGCGAACGCCAGCCGCCGGTGGCCGCGATCGATCAAATGCTGCGTCGCGAGCTCGCCGGCGCGGAAGTTGTCGAGCGAGACATGGTCGACGGCCAGCGGTTGTCCGGGGATCGCGCGTCGGTCGTAGCTGACCACCACCAGGCCCTTGTCGATCGCGCTGCCGACGTGGCGCTGGTCGACGAGGGACGAGCACACGATCACGCCGCGCACGCCGTGCGCCAGCAGGTCGTCAAAGAAGCGCGTTTCCTGCTCCTGGCTGCGATAGGTGTTGCCGAGCAGCACGCGAAAGCCATCGACTTCCTGCGCGGCGATCTCCACTTCCCGGGCCAGTGTGCCAAAGGCCGGGTTGGCAATCGACGGCACGAGCAGCCCCAGCATCGGGGTATGGCCGGTCTTGAGCTGCCGCGCTGCGCGGTTCGGACGAAACGCGAGCGCCTCGATCGCCGCCTCGACGCGCGCCCGGGTGGCGGCGCTCATCTTCGCCGTGCGTCCGTTGAGGACGTTGCTGATGGTGCTGATCGACACGCCGGCACGCTCGGCGACGTCCTGGATCCGGGTCTGCCTGCGCAACGCCGCCACCGCGCTCTACAGCATGCCCATGAGCCTGGGCGCGATGAGGCTGAACCACGGCACGAACGCGACCAGCAGCAGGCCGACCGCCAGTACGACCAGATACGGCACCATATGTCGCGCCGCATTCTCCATGCTCGTGTCGCAGATCGAGCAGGTGACGAAAATGCCGACTCCTATCGGCGGTGAGAACGCGCCCAGTCCCATGGCGATGATCAGGACGATGCCGTACTGGAGCGGGTTGATTCCGAACGCGGGCGCGAGCGGCAGCAGCAACGGTCCGAAGATCAGCAGCGCGGGCAGTCCTTCGAGCAGCGCCCCCATCAGCACCAGCGTGACGATCGTCGCGAGCATGAATAGCCACGCCGAGCCGTGCAGCACGGAGAACAGCGCCGCAATTCTTTGCGGCATCTTGGCGAGCGTCAACGACCAGGAGAACGTGCTCGCCGTGCTGGTGATGAACAAAACCATGCCCGCTTGCGCGGCGGTGCTGGCCAGCACGCGCCAGAACTGCCGGAAGGACAGCGCGCGGTAGAACAGCACCGCGAGGGCCAGCGCGTAGACCACGGCGGTCGACGAAACCTCGGTCGGCGTGGCAATGCCGCTGACGATCCCGCCGATCAGGATGAGCGGCGCGATGAGCGCGGGGATCGCGCTGCGCGCCGCGCGGGCGATCTCCTGCACCGAGGCGCGGCGCGTGCTGCCGGCCCGGCTGCCGCTGCGAAAATAGATGAGGACCATCAGGCACACGGCCATCACCGCGGCGGGCAGCAGCCCCGCGACGAACAGCGTGCCGATCGACAGCGAAGTGACCGACGCCAGCACCAGCATCGCAATGCTGGGCGGTACGGTTTCCCCCATGATCGCGCCGGAGGCGAGCACCGCGGCGGTCTCGCCGGGGTCGTAGCCCTCGTTGCGCATCGTGTCCTTCATCGTCGTGCCGACCGCCGCGACATCGGCGATCTTCGAGCCCGAGATGCCCGATACGATGTACATGCATACGACGATGACGTGCAACATGCCGCCGCGAAACCGTCCCACCAGCGTGATGACGAACTCGGTGAGCCGGCGGCTCAGGCCGCCTTCGGTCATCACGTATCCCGCCAGGATGAAGAACGGGATCGATAGCATGACAAAGCTGCTGACGCCCCCCTGGAGGTTGATCGGCACGACCGACAGGGGTACGGTGTTCGAGGTGTAGAGGTACAGGAGCGTGACCATCAGCAGAGCAAAGCCGATCGGCACTCCGGTCACAAGCTGCAGGGCGAAGATGGTGAACGCCACCGGCAGCGCGTAGCTGCGCGCCTCGGGGCCGATGCCCGCGGCCAGCGCGACGATGCCGGCGAGCAGCGCGGCCAGCACGCCGACGCAGAGCACGATCTCCCGGCGCGGATGGAGGCGCATGCGCTTGACCGCGAAGTAGGCGAGGAGGCCCATGCCGGCGATCATCGGCACGGCGAACCAGTAGGCGCGCAGCTCGAGATAAGGCGTGCGCTCGTCCCAGCGCGACAGCAGCATCCGGTACGCGAGGACGCATCCCACCACAGCCATCGCGAACACCTGGCAGGTTGCGAACACCGCGATCCGGGCATGCCAGCTCTGCGGCAATCGCTGCACGACCGCATGCAGCGCCATGTGCTCGTGCGCGGATAGGCGATCGCGCCGCCGATGAAGGTCATCACGACCAGCGCGAGCTCGCCGATCTCCAGGCTCCACAGCAACGACGAGTTGAAGAGCGCGCGAAAGACGACGTTGCCGAACATCGCCGCCAGCTCGATCAGCAATGCCATGACCACGACGAACTCCGCCGCGCGCTCGACGCCGTCGGCGCGATGCGCGCGACGATGGGCGCGTTCGTCGTGGGGGTCCGCCGCGCCCGCCAGCGCAACGGCGGAATCGGCGTTCATGACCCGCGCGTCGCGCCGGGCGGCGGGGCGCCGCACCCGGTCATTTCACGGCGTCGATGCTGACCAGGAGATCGGTCAAGCCCATGGTCTTGGCGAACTCCGCGATGACGGGCTTCGTGGCGTCCTTGAACGGCTGCTTGTCGATGGCGTTGAACTTCACGTTGAGCGCGCTCTGCATCTGGGCTTCCGCGCTACGGCCCGCCTCGAGCTCGGCCTTGCGCTCGAACGCGGTGGCATCCTGCGCATCCCGCAGGACGATCTGCTGGAGATCGGGCGGGAGCTTGTCGAACGACTTCTTGGACATGAACAGTGGCCGCACGGTGAACTCGTGCTCGGTTCGCGCGATATAGGGCGCAGGCTCGTAGAACTTCATGTCGAGCACGGCGACCGACTCGTTCTCCATGCCATCGACAACGCCCGACTTCATGGCCAGGTAGGTCTCCATGAACGCGATCGGAGTGGGCACCGTGCCGACGGCCTTCCACGCGTTGACCTTGAGCGGGCTGGAGATGAGGCGCAGGCGAAAGCCCTTCAGGTCGTCGATGCTGTTGATGGGCTTCTTCGTCGACAGCACGTTGCGGATCGAGCCGCCCCAGTAGCCGATGATCTTAAGGCCCGTCTTGTCCTCGACCAGTTTGGCGTAGGCCCTGCCCGGCTCGCCGTCGAGCGAGCGCTGCCAGTGCGCGTAGTCGCGCCACATGAAGGGCAGGGCGAAGAAGTCGAGCTCCTTGGCGAACGGGGCCCCGGCCGAAGGATCGGACACGACGAAATCGAGCGAGCCGTCCTTGACGAACTGCAGCGTCTGCGCCTCGCTGCCCAGCAGGCCGTTGTTGAAGATGTCGACCTGGATGCGGCCCTTGCTGTCCTCGCTGAGCTTCTTCGCGAAGTACACGAGGCCCTTGTGCCAGGGATGGTCTTCCTTGAAATAGTGCGCGACGCGGAACGTGAATTCTGGCGCGGCGGACGCGGCCGTCGACCACGTCAGCGCGAGGGTGGCGGCAAGCGCCACGGCGAGTCCGGACAGCGAATGGCGGCGTTGCATGCGGATGTTCCTCCCCGGTGAATGACGACTGGGTGGCGGTGACCCGCCCCCGTTTCTTGTAGTGATGCCCTGTGTGGAATGTCTAGGTAAAACGTTACACCTCGCCACGGTACGCCGGTCACGGCTCGGCTGTCAAACGCAAGGGTTGCGCCCCTCCGCGGCGGACACTGCCGACGCCTGCCGCCGCGATATCAAAAGCTGCTCGATTGCGCATTTCTGCCATCTAGTGGCGCGCAGCGCGAGTGCTTGCGGTGGCTCCTGAAACGGTTTCCAAGCCGAGCGATACGCCCAATGAGGCCATCGAGGAGATGCATTTGCGGATTCAATCGATGGATGCAACACACTATCAGCCTGACGGGTTAAAGGAGTGTCGCCAATGGAACGCCGAGCGCGGATTGGTTATACGGAGAGTCAGCGGGCGCTGATGTGGGAGCGGTGGCGGGCCGGCGATTCCCTGCAGCAGATCGCTCGACTGTTTGACCGACACCATCCTTCGATCCAGGGCATCTTGAGAAAGACAGGTGGGATTCAGCCACCCGAGCGGCGGCAGTCCCGGCTGGCGCTGAGCCTAGCCGAGCGAGAAGAAATATCGCGCGCGGTGGTGGCCGGCCAGTCGATTCGGGCCATAGCGGCTGGCATCGGAAGAGTCCCTTCCACAGTGAGTCGGGAGATCCACCGCAACGGTGGCGCGGAATCCTACCGTGCGAATCAGGCAGATCAAGCCGCTTGGGACAGGGCTACCCGCCCCAAGACCTGCAAACTGGTCTCCGTCGCCTGCATTTGCCCGCACGCACGGCGGTGCAGGGGCGATTCACACGACGAAATCGAGAGGCCGCTCGACGCCCCAACCCTGCTTATGGCAAGCCCGCCTTTCGCCACGCGGGCAGGTATTTGGTCTGGAGGAATTGGCACCAATCCTCGGCGACGCACTCCCGCGCCGGAAGCGTTGGTGGTTTCAGATCAGGAAATTTCCGCCGCACTTCCGCCGCCGCAGCACGTGCCCGCTGTTCGTCGCCTTGTTCGGAGTAGGCGATGGCCAAAAGGGCGTGGATACTCCCCTGCCCCGTGTCGATGTCAATGGCCTTTTTGCACCCAGGCCGTGGCGCCGCGACCATCGCGCAGAGTGGGCGCTCAATTCGGTCGGCGGGTGCCGACGCTTCGGTCTCGCTTACTTCGCTCATTCGTTACCGATGATGCAGGGGCCCGGGCGAGGGAAGTATTGCGACACCCGCTTGCGCCCCGGGGGCCTGTTCAACGTCGGCTCCTGAAGGGCTTGATCGACTGGAGTGGGTCGACTGCGCCAGTTGGCGACCGGTGACGATTGCGCCATTCCTTCACGAAAGCAATGAATGCCAGGAGGCTTGGCGGCTGCTGACGCCGCCCGGGGTAGTACAGAAACGGGCCCGGAAAGGTAGGACACCAATCACCGAGAACACTCATAAGTTGCCCGGAAGCGATGGCCTCCTTGACGTAGCCCTCGAGCGTCATGTGGAAGCCGAGACCATCCCTCGCTGCCTGCAACTGCAGTTCCGGGTGCGCAGCAGTGAGCGGGCCGGTTGGCTTGAGCCTCACCGAACGCGTCCCCGTCCTGAATTCCCAGGGGAGTTGCACGCCGCTGCGGAAGCGCGTCACGATACACGGCTGACTAACCAACTCGTTCGGGTGCTTGGGCAGCTTGCGGCCATGGAGAAAACTCGGCGCCGCCACCAGCGCGGAATGCTCGGGAGGCCCAAGGGAAATCGCCACCATCTCCTGCGCGAGTGTTTCTTCATAACGGATTCCGGCGTCGAATCCCTCGCTGACGATCGACCAAGGAAGAATCCGAAACGATCTCCAGATTGATTTCCGGATACCGTTTGAGAAAGGGCGCAACCATCGGGGCCAGCACCAGATGGAGCGCCGGCTCCGGTCCGTTGATGCGCAGGCGTCCCGACGGTACGTCACGCATCTTGCGCACGTCGAGTGTGGCCTCCAGGATATCCTTTAGCGCTGGCGCGAGACGCTGCAGCAGGCGTTCACCGGCCTCGGTCGGCGACACGCTGCGCGTCGTACGATTCAGCAGGCGCACGCCGAGGCGTTCCTCGAGATGCCGCATGCGCTGACTCAAGCTTGACGCTGACACGCGCTGCTCGGTTGTCAACGGCAATCTTAAACTGACCCACTTAGGTTCAATACGGCAATCTGAAATTGACCCACCCCCCGTGTATGGTTAATCGCTATGGGCCGCTCGGCCTGGTAGTTTCCATTGGTTTCACGGCCCCGGCTTTTCGTTTGT
>JBBSEG010000009.1:0-116724 GCA_038239945.1 Burkholderiales bacterium | reverse complement strand
GGCTGGATCACCTCCTTTCTCGGAAATCAGGTACCAGGGAACAGGTCACAGCGGTCAGCAACGGCTGCTGCCATCTGCCTGGCTACCTCACCCGTTGCAGTACCCACAACCTATCGATTGCTGTCAGGTGACAGGGAGTCTGTAACCTGTCGCCTGAATGGGCCTGTAGCTCAGTTGGTTAGAGCATCGTCTTGATAAGGCGGGGGTCGATGGTTCGAATCCATCCAGACCCACCACCGCTCAGGTAACAGAGGGCAGGTAACAGGTAACAGGTAACAGAGGATCGAGCGGGGCTGTAGCTCAATTGGGAGAGCGCCTGCTTTGCAAGCAGGAGGTCGTCGGTTCGATCCCGTCCAGCTCCACCAGTGGCAGGCATCAGGAGACGGAAGTCCTGACCGGCTGCCTGAGAACTATCGATTGCGGGTGTGACAGCGTTCAGCCCTGTGCTCAAGGTCACGGAGTGCAGCGCTGAAAGCTGGAGCGTTCTTTAACAATTCGGAAAGGCAAGGCGCATGCGGTGCTCGTCAAGGGCAGCGCATGCGAGGGTTGAGATGTATCTGGCCCGTGCGCGCGAAACAAAAGGCGCGTGCGCGGGTGGCGCAAACACACTTGTAAGGGTGTGGCTTCAGGCGCTGGAGTGCGGTGGGTAGGGGTGGTGGTCTGACCTCTGTTCGCCGTGACCGGTGATCTGGAGGCCCACAATTATGGGGTCAAGCGACTAAGTGCATGTGATGGATGCCTAGGCGATTACAGGCGATGAAGGACGTGGCAGCCTGCGAAAAGCTGCGGGGAGCCGGCAAACGGGCTTTGATCCGCAGATATCCGAATGGGGAAACCCGGCCCGCAAGGGTCACTCCCTGCTGAATACATAGGCAGGGTAGAGCGAACCCGGTGAACTGAAACATCTCAGTAGCCGGAGGAACAGAAATCAACCGAGATTCCCAGAGTAGTGGCGAGCGAAATGGGACGAGCCTGCAAGTTTTAGCGACCGATCTAGCGGAACGCCCTGGAAAGTGCGGCCGTAGTGGGTGACAGCCCCGTACGCGAAAGATTGGTGGTGGAACTAAGCTTGCGAGAAGTAGGGCGGGACACGTGAAATCCTGTCTGAAGATGGGGGGACCATCCTCCAAGGCTAAATACTCGTAATCGACCGATAGTGCACCAGTACCGTGAGGGAAAGGCGAAAAGAACCCCGGAAGGGGAGTGAAATAGATCCTGAAACCGCATGCATACAAACAGTGGGAGCCTGGGCAACCGGGTGACTGCGTACCTTTTGTATAATGGGTCAGCGACTTACGTTGCGTAGCGAGCTTAACCGACTAGGGGAGGCGCAGGGAAACCGAGTCCGAACAGGGCGACCTTAGTTGCGTGGCGTAGACCCGAAACCGGATGATCTAGCCATGGCCAGGCTGAAGCGGGGGTAACACCTCGTGGAGGGCCGAACCCACTCCCGTTGAAAAGGTAGGGGATGAGCTGTGGCTAGGGGTGAAAGGCTAAACAAATCCGGAAATAGCTGGTTCTCTCCGAAAACTATTGAGGTAGTGCCTCCTGTATCACTCCCGGGGGTAGAGCACTGTAATGGTTGTGGGGTCCATCGCGGACTACCACGCCATCGCAAACTCCGAATACCGGGAAGTGCGAGCAGGGGAGACAGACAGCGGGTGCTAACGTCCGTTGTCGAGAGGGAAACAACCCAGACCGCCGATTAAGGTCCCCAAGTCTAGCTAAGTGGGAAACGAGGTGGGAAGGCTCAGACAGCCAGGATGTTGGCTTAGAAGCAGCCATCATTTAAAGAAAGCGTAATAGCTCACTGGTCGAGTCGTCCTGCGCGGAAGATGTAACGGGGCTCAAGCTAGGCACCGAAATCGCGGATCTTTGTCACCTTCGGGTGGCATAGATGGTAGGAGAGCGTTCCGTAGGCCTGCGAAGGTGAGGTGTGAACCTTGCTGGAGGTATCGGAAGTGCGAATGCTGACATGAGTAGCGATAAAGAGGGTGAAAGGCCCTCTCGCCGAAAGCCCAAGGTTTCCTGCGCCACGTTCATCGGCGCAGGGTGAGTCGGCCCCTAAGACGAGGGCGAGAGCCGTAGTCGATGGGAAACGGGTCAATATTCCCGTACCGGCCTGGAATGCGATGGGGGGACGGAGAAGGTTAAGCTGGCCGGGTGTTGGACGTCCCGGTTCAAGCGTGTAGACGTGCTGCGTTGGAAAATCCGCGTGGCTTAGTCAAGGCGTGATGCCGAGGGCCGGCTTGCCGGTCCACAAGCAGCTGATACCCAGCTCCCAGGAAAAGCCTCTAAGCTTCAGTTCCAGATCGACCGTACCGCAAACCGACACAGGTGGGCGAGCTGAATATGCTCAGGCGCTTGAGAGAACTCAGGAGAAGGAACTCGGCAAATTGACACCGTAACTTCGGGATAAGGTGTGCCCTCGGTAGGTGAAGGCCTTTACGGCCGGAGCCGAGGAGGGCCGCAGAGAATCGGTGGCTGCGACTGTTTAACAAAAACACAGCACTCTGCCAAGACGAAAGTCGACGTATAGGGTGTGACGCCTGCCCGGTGCCGGAAGGTTAAGTGATGGGGTGCAAGCTCTTGATCGAAGCCCCGGTAAACGGCGGCCGTAACTATAACGGACCTAAGGTAGCGAAATTCCTTGTCGGTTAATTTCCGACCTGCACGAATGGCGTAACGATGGCCCTACTGTCTCCACCCGAGACTCAGCGAAGTTGAAATGGTTGTGATGATGCAATCTACCCGCGGCTAGACGGAAAGACCCCGTGCACCTTTACTGTAGCTTTGCATTGGACTGTGCTGAAGTCTGTGTAGGATAGCTGGGAGGCGATGAAGCGAGGGCGCCAGCTCTCGTGGAGCCAACGTTGAAATACCAGCCTGACGTCAGTGCGGCTCTAACCTGGACCCCTTAGCGGGGTTGGGGACCGTGCATGGTAGGCAGTTTGACTGGGGCGGTCTCCTCCCAAAGAGTAACGGAGGAGCTCGAAGGTTCGCTTAGCGCGGTCGGACATCGCGCTGGACGTGCAAGGGCACAAGCGAGCTTGACTGCGAGCCTGACAAGGCGAGCAGGTGCGAAAGCAGGACCTAGTGATCCGGTGGTTCTGAATGGAAGGGCCATCGCTCAACGGATAAAAGGTACGCCGGGGATAACAGGCTGATACCGCCCAAGAGTTCATATCGACGGCGGTGTTTGGCACCTCGATGTCGGCTCATCACATCCTGGGGCTGTAGCCGGTCCCAAGGGTATGGCTGTTCGCCATTTAAAGTGGTACGTGAGCTGGGTTCAAAACGTCGTGAGACAGTTTGGTCCCTATCTGCCGTGGGCGCTGGAGATTTGACGGGGGCTGCTCCTAGTACGAGAGGACCGGAGTGGACGTACCGCTGGTGTACCGGTTGTGACGCCAGTCGCATCGCCGGGTAGCTATGTACGGAAGCGATAACCGCTGAAAGCATCTAAGCGGGAAACGTGCCTGAAGATGAGATCTCCCGGAGGCTTGACCTCCCTGAAGGGTCGTGGCAGACCACCACGTTGATAGGCCGGATGTGGAAGGGCAGTAATGCCTTGAGCTAACCGGTACTAATGGCCCGTGAGGCTTGACTCCATAAGCGTGAATCGAGCGCCAACCACAAGCATCAACCCAACCCCTTACGCGTCGGAATTGCACCGGCGCGTCCTTACCTTCCATCCTTCAATGCCTGACGACCATAGCCTGCTGGCCCCACCCCTTCCCATCCCGAACAGGACCGTGAAACGGCAGCGCGCCGATGATAGTACGGATTACCCGTGCGAAAGTAGGTCATCGTCAGGCACCCCATATGTACCAAACAGCCCGGCCATTGCGCCGGGCTTTTTGGCTTTGGCGAGCGCGGGTTGGGTGATGGCTGAATGCGCCGGATAAAACGCCCCAGAATCACGTCGCAACGCGATCCCCAGTTGGAACGGCGGTAGCGAACGGAGCAACGAGCGAGGGCGGAAGCGGCTTGCGGCGATCGAGGGGATCAGATGCCCCGCCAGTGCGCCAGGATTGCATCGAGCGTCGTGCCCATATCCACCCCGGGCTGCCATCCCGTATCGGCATGCAGCTTGCTGAACGATCCGCGCACGCGTCGTTGCTCGGCGGGCCGGACCTTTGCCGGGTCGACGTGGACGTCAATCGGCGCGCGCGCCCGAGCCACGAGATCGGCGAGCAGCGAAGACATGCTGATTTCTCGCCCGGAGCAGATGTTGTACGCTTCGCCGGAGCGTCCGTCTTTCAAGATCGCGATGAGCGCCGCTATGGCATCGTCGATAGCCACGAAGTCGCGGGTTACGTCCAGATTGCCGACACCCATCCTGCCTCCGCCCACTCGTTCGAGCTCGGCGATCTGTCGAGCGAAGCTGCTGACGGCGAAACGGCTGGACTGACCAGGTCCAATGATATTGAACGGCCTCGCGATCCGTACGTCCAGCTTTCCGCCGAGCGAATGCTGCAGGCACAACAGCTCACCGGCGGCTTTGCTTACGCCATAAGGAGTGCGCGGAGCGAATCGCCTTTCCTCGCGAATCGGGAGCTCGTCCTCGCTGACCGCCCCGTAAGTCTCGGCGGAGCTCACGAACAGGAGGCGGCCCGAGAAGCCGGTTCGCGCAAGACCGGTGAGCAAATTCAGTGTGCCGATAAAGTTCACTTCGTACGTCTCGGCCGGGTCCGCAGCACTCTGCGGGACGAAGCTGATGGCGGCCAGATGAACGACGCAGTCGGGGGCCTGATCGCGCAGGAGCGTTTCGAGCGCCGGTGCGTTCCGAATGTCGAGCCCGGGCGGGCTTGCCACCAATTCGAGCCCGAGGTCGCTGGCGGCTCGCGCACTCTGCGCGATCAGGTGATTGCCGATGAATCCGTTCGCGCCGAGGACCAGACAGCGGGCCGTGCGCATGCCTGTTGGCATCCCCGCCGCCTTGGTCACCGCACCACCAGCGCGATGCCAACGAGGATCAGCGCGCTTCCCAAGACCCGTACCATCGTCAGCGGTTCGCCGAGCCAGAGGACCGAGCCCAGCATGATCGTCGCCAGCGAGAGCCCGACGGCGACCGGGTAAGCAATCGTCAGCGGCAGGTGACTGGCGATGGATAACCAGATCACGAACGATGCTGCGTAGAGACCCGCTCCCGCCGCGACGAGGGCGGTGGCGCGCGTCCACCAGCTGCCCGCTTCGAAGGCGTCGTGGAAGACCGGCCACGCCTGCTTGAAGATCAGCAAGCCGACGGTGGCGCACACCGTGTACGCCAGGAACAGCAAAACGATCAGCGGACCGCGAGGGCTGGCGATCACGCGGGCGCGCCCGCCGACGCGTACGGCTTGCGCGCCACCACAAACATGACATCGAAGAGGTTGACGGTGATCGGCACGTCCGGCAGCAGCCATTTCATCGCCCGGTGCAACCTGGACAGAGCTAGGCGCTGATCGAAGATCATATATGACATCGCGTGCAGGCGTCGGGACACCCCGGGATGGCTGACATGAACAACGTCTAGGCCGTTTCGCTGGAGCAAGAGCGAGATCGTCGGAACCGAGAAGTAGTGCAAATGGGTGGGTGGGTGAATCATCCGCCAGCTTCCCTTGCGCATGCGGGCATTGAAGCTTCCGATATCGCCGGTGGTGATTGCCAGAAGGCCTCCCGGGGCCAACTCGCGGGCTGCCTTGGCCACGAACAGGTCCGGACGCGGCAGATGCTCGACCGTGTCCCACATGGTGACGAGGTCGACCGGCGCGCGCGTCGTCGACAGATAGTCACCCATCTGCGCCCGGACACCGAGCCGCTCATTGGCATAGCGGACGCCGTCGACCGTGATGTCGATGCCATGCGCCTCAAGGCCTTTCTCACCGGCGAGCTCGAGGAAAAAACCGTACGCGCATCCCACTTCGAGAAGCGACCTACCCCGCAGCCCTCCCGCCAGCTGAGCCAGCGTCTCAAGGCGCTTCGTGAAATTGAGTCGCAGGCTCTCGCGTTCTTCAAGGTAGTCGAAATACTCGCTGCCGTGAAAATAATCCTTGCCATAGAGCGCAGCGAGGTCCTTGTCGGCGAGCGCCAGGTTGGCCGTTACAAACCCGCACGACCGACAGCGCATCAGACCTGTCAAACGGCTTGGGTCGAGAGCCGAAGCCCCGCACACGATGCAGCTCACCGACGGGCCGTCCACACGGGCCCCATCCGCCGAGGCGGAGCGGAGCATGGCACGAGAGGCGATCACATCCGTTGGTCCAGGTGCATGCGGGCGTCGTTATGCTGCATGGTGGGGACGGCTTGGCTGATCAGCCTGATCAGAGCGCCTCGATCCACATCGGCGATATTGCTTTCGACGAGGCGCGCCAGCTCGTCGACTATCCGTCCAATTCCGCTGCGCGGCTGATGAGCGACGCCCCGCAGCGATGAGAACCCCGCGTCGGCCGAGACCTCCCCCTCGCCGACAAACTCCTCGAAAGGCTTCTCACCCGAAGTATCGAGCGGTGTGAGAAGGACAGGCCAGCGGCCGTCCGCCGGGAGCGACGTCATCGCCGCCTTCGCCGCAGCGCCGTCGTCGGTGAACCAAGGCGCGTAACCGCGACACTCGAGAACTCGACTTGCGACGTCCTCGAGCAGCATCAAGTGCGCCCCGGGCTCGAACGACGGGACGAGCACGTACCCGGACCGTGCCGTCAGCGATGCCAGGAGGCAGATGTGAGCCGCCTCGGCGTGGGAAACGAAGTAGCGCAGAGTATTGCGCGGCACCGCCAGCGGCTGTCGTTTGTCGAGGCGGATGAGGAAGCTCTGCAGCAGGCTGCCGTTGGAGAACGCAACGTTGGCGAACCGCGCCGAGCTCACGGCGGCGCAGCCATCCGGCATGATATCGAACGCGACATCCTCCATCACACGTTTGCTGGCGCCCATCAGGCTCGAGGGATTGGCGGCCTTGTCCGTGGACACGGTAAAGAACCGCCCGCAATGGCCGCCGTCGACGAGCCATTGCTTGAACCGCGCCAATCGAACGATATTAATGTCGAGCATGTGAGCGAGAGAATAAACATCCCTTTCCGACCGGACATGCTTGACCGCCGCGAAATTCAGCACGATGTCGAAGCGCGGCGACGCGTTCAGAAAGTGTTGCATCGTGCGACTGCCGTAGTCGAATACGTGGGTCTGAAAGTCGGTTTCGCCGAGATCGAGCGGCCCGGAGCGCACGTCGCGAACAAGCTCAGCGAGACCATTCTCGCTCACATCGACGACGTGCACGGCGGCCGGCCGCCGTTGAAGCAAGGCTTGGGTCGTCGCGGCACCAATCGAACCGGCACCACCAACGATGAGCACGCGGCGACCATCAACCTCTGCCGCGATGATCTGGCTCCGCTCGACCAAGTCCCGCGCGAAAAACGATTCACCCCGTCCGGTGACGACGGACTCGAGCTCCGGGAGCAGAGGCGCGCGCCCACGGCGACCCGGCTGCCCCATCACACCGCCAGGCGTGGGCGCCGTGGCCGCACTTGTGCGGTCGAATGCTTCTCCCCGCAGCCCGCGCCGATACGCCGGGCGACCAGATAACGTGGCCGCCTCTTGACTTCGTCGAAGATGACGCTGATGTATTCCCCAATCACGCCGAGGAATAGAAGCTGAATGCCGCCGATGATGCCGACCGCGCCGAGCAAGGATGCCCAACCGGGGACGTCGTTGTTACCGACCGCATACATCGCGATCTGCACAATCGTGAACACGACGCTCATGATCGCAAGAGCGACGCCTGTGCCGATGCACACTCGTAGCGGGACCTTCGAAAACGACAGAATGCCGTTGAGCGCGAATGCGAGCAGCTTGCCGACGCTGTACTTCGATCGTCCCGCCAGGCGTTGCGCCGGCTTGTAGCTGACGTAGCAGACATTGAACCCTACCCAGAGGAACAAGCCGCGCAGAAAGGGATTGCGCTCCTGCAGGTCAACGCGCACGAGATCCGCGACACGCGCCGAGATGAGTCGAAAATCAGCTGCACCCGCAGGTAGCTCGATTGAGCCGAGACGCATCAGGACCTGATAGAACCAGCGCGACGTAGCCCGCTTCAACCATGACAGCGCGAGATCTTCCTCGCGCAACGCCTGGACGATCTCCGCGCCTTCTTCCCACCTTCGAACCAGCTCGGGGATCAGTTCCGGCGGATGTTGCAGGTCACTATCCAGCATCACGACTGCGGCGCCGCGACTCTCCTCGATGCCGGCCACGAGTGCCGCCTGATGTCCGAAGCGTCGCGACATCACCATGACGCCGACGTCGGGGTCCGAATCCGCGATGCGCGCAAGCTGCGATTCGGTGTCGTCATCGGAAGGATCGACGATGTAGAGGATCTCGATTCGGTAGCGGACGCGCAACGGTGTCAAGGCCGCATCGAGAGCCACATGGAATCGTTCGATCGCGTCCGCCTCGCGGTAAACGGGACAAACGATCGAAACGAGCTGCCGAACGGCGTCGGGGTCGCGAGCGCCCACTCGGGGATCGCTAGCAGTCACGGAACTGTTGTAGGAGAAGGGGCGCCAGCGCCGGCCAGCGATCGGATACGTCCTGATAGTCGTCGGGCCGTCCGATGTCGAGCCAGAATCCGTCGTGGATTCGTACACGAACCGCAACGTTAGCGGCCAGTAGATCGTTCATCAGTTGGTCGAATCCGAACTCTCGATCCCGCGGAATCCACGACGCGATGGCGCGCGACACCGCATACACACCCATGCTGACGGTGTATGGAATGCGCGGCTTCTCTTCGAAGCCGGTCAGCACTTCATCGCGAACGTGAAGCACGCCGAAATCGATGGCTTGCGTGCGTTGTGAAGCGGAAATCGTGAACATCGCTCCGTATCGCGCGTGATCGTCGAGGAAATCGCCGAAGCGAAGGTCGGTGAGGACGTCGCCATTCATTACCAGGAAATACTCGGGCAGGTTCGCGATCAGCCCCAACGGCCCCATCGTGCCGAGGGGCCGCTGCTCGAGCGAGTAATTGAGCTCGAGGCCCCACTTCGACCCGTCGCCGAAGTACGCTCGAATCAGGTCGGCCTGATGGTTTACTGCGATCGTCGCACTGCGAAAGTCGGCTTCGACGAGCTGCCGGACGATGATCTCGAGAATGGGCATATCGCCCACGGGAACAAGGGGCTTGGGAAGCGTGATCGTGTAGGGACGCAGCCGCGTGCCGCGGCCGCCTGCGAGAATTACAGCGTGGCGATCGGGAATCACGCTTGGCACGACGCGGTCAAGCGCGGGCACGGGACGATTCACGTGCGATCGCGTGCGGCGACGACACATTTGCGCTCAGTCCCACGGACATTGGCGCTTCGCGCGGCTGCAGAGTCACCGGTGGGTTTGGGGGCTGGTAAAATGGAATATTAACAAAGAAAACGTTCCCGGGATGAGTCCTCGTGCGTTTCTCATCGTCATCGTAGGTAAGGGCGGCGCTTATCTGTCGAGAGTCTCGCGGCAGCGACCGGGTATTGAGCTTCAACGCCTCGGAGTGGCGGCGACGCGCTCACGTGTCTGCATGGGCACAGTGTCGGCGGCACCGTCGAATTCGACTGCGAAAGGTGATCGATTGCGAGTCGCCTCTGCGCTTTGGTGATCGTGACGGCGAGCACGTTGGGTCCCATTCGCTCCGCACGCGCCCCCCGATTTACGCCTGATTGATGACCGACGTCAGGTCCGGCGGTCGGGCTGGCGCGCTCACGCCGATCGCGGAAACACGCGGCTCACACCGGTTTGCCCGCCACGCGCGGCGGACACTGCCGTGGCTTGTTCTCGTCGTGGCCTTTGCGGCGTTCTACGCGCTCTACTTCGCGCCCGCGCTGCTGCGCGAGGTGCTGCTCGCTCCCGGCGATGGGGCCATCTACTACCTTCCATTCTTTGCCCAGCCGCCCGTCCGGCTGTGGACTGACCTCATGCTTTCAGGTTATCCGGCCATTGCGGATCCGCAGGCGCATGCCGTGTATCCGCTGCGCTGGGTCAGCCCGACCTTCAACGTAATGGTGGTGTCGGCATACGTGGTCTCGGCTGTCGGAACATTCGGTCTCGTATGGCGGTTGACCGGATCGCGAATCGCTGCGCTGGGCGCCTCGTTCGTCGTCTCGGGTAGCGGTTTCATGGTAGCGCACCTCGGTCACCTGAGCATGATCCACGCGGCGGCGTGGGTGCCATCAATGCTGTGGGCCATCGCGGCCTTGCGAGCGCCTCGCTACGGGCTCGCGCTCGTCGGCGGCGCACTGGCGGTGGGGCTGTCGTTGCTCGGCGGCCACCCGCAGATCTCGATGATCGGCCTCATGCTTGCCGGCGCCTTCGCGTTGCACGAGATCGGAGGCACTTGGCGAGCGGGGGGCGGACGGGCGGCGGTCGCGGTCGCGGCGCGCGCCTTTACGATGGTCGTCCTCGGCATCGCGGTGGCTAGCCCGATGCTCGTTCCCGTTATCGGTGCCGCTGCGGCCAGCGTCCGCGACACGTGGACGCTGGAGGACTTCAACAGCTTTTCGCTCAGCTGGGCGTCGCTGCGCCTGATCGCCTTTCCAAACCTGTACGGCGCGATTGACTCAGGGCCTTTCGGCGGCTATGCGGGTCCGTGGAGCCCGACCGAGCTGTCGCTATACGTGGGTGTTCTACCGCTCTTCCTTGCAATCGTGGCGCTGGCGAATTGGAGAGCGGAACGGGCGCCGCTGTTCTGGGTCGCCATCGCCGGTCTCGCGCTGCTGCTCTCGCTCGGCGCAGCGACACCCTTGGGCGAGCTCGTGTACCGGCTGCCGATTCTCGGACGCTTTCGCGCGCAGGCGCGCTTCGGGATCATCTTCGACATTGCGTTGGGCGTTCTGACGGGCTACGGGCTCGCCGCAATGTTGCGAACGCGATGGAGTGCACGAGGGGCGCGGCTTCTGTTGTTGGCGTGTGCAGGGCTTTGCGTCCTGTTCGTGGCCTCCGTGGGGCTCGCGCCACCAGCGTATGGGGGCCTGCGGCCGAAGACGTGGGGCAACCCCTCACTCTGGACGCCGCTACTCCTGATGGCCGTCGGCCTGGCCGCGCTCTTTGCGCTGCTGCGACGTCCTGGCCGGACATCGGCGCTCCTTGCGCTCGTCGTGCTGGTGGTCGACGCGGGCAGCTTCGGCTGGTTCTACGAGTGGCGCTACGGCACGACGCCGGTCGTGACGGCGCCGCTGCCGGCCGCAACCCGCGCGGTGCTCGCGCGCCTGCAGTCGGGCGAAGGGCGCTTGCTGCCGATTGCTGCGTCGAGCATGAGCGTCAATCCCACTCGCCCGAACGTGAATATGCTTTACGACATTCCGAGCGCCGCGGGCTACACGCCACTGCTCTCGAGGCGCTACGCATTTCTCACGGGTATCGACACCGCCGGCAACATGTCCCCCCTGTCGCCGTCAGCGCCGCTGATGGATGTGCTCGCCGTGCGTTGGCTGGCAGGCGGGGGCACCGGCGCCCCGACGCAATTGCTCGGATCCGGGTGCGGTGCTGCGAACGACTTGCGTAGGCTTCGCGTGCGACTGCCGCCGCACGCGAAGGGCGCTCTGCGTTTAGTCACGCACATGAGTTGCGCCCAACACTTGCCGACCGGGCAGGTCGTAGGTCAGACGCGTGTCCTGTCCGACGCTGGAAACGTTCTGCTGACTGCGCCGATTCGGGCGGGGGTCGAAACCGCGGAATGGGCGTACGATCGTCCCGACATCCGCGTCAGCGTCGCGCATGACCGCCCGCCGGTCGCAGAGACGTTCGATGGAGGGGGATTTCGGGGACTCTGGTTCGAGGCGGTAATGCCGCTGCCAATGGAGCTCGACGGTACGGAGACAGTGGAGTTGTCGCTGCTCGACGATGTCGTACTGCCGCTGCGCATCAAGAGCGTCGAGCTCGTCGACCCGAAGACCGGCGGTCGCACACCGTTGCTGCTCACGCCGTCCTTCCCCGGCGAGGAGACGGCGCTCGGCGAGGCGATTCGGGTCGACGGCCTGCCGTCGATCGCCGAGCGCTCTCGCTACCGGGGCATGATCTGGAGCGTGTGCGCGGCGCGCGCCGCGACGTTTCCGGACCTGGCCGCGGCGCTGCGGTCGGGTCGCCATCCAACGGGCGAGCGCTTCGACGCGATGACGGAAGTGCTGATCGAGTCGGTCGTCCCTCTGCCGGCATTATCCTGTACTCGTGCGCCCACGATCGATCTGCTGGACCGCAGTCCAGCGCGCTGGCGGCTCCGAAGCGCCTCCACCGGCGCGGGGATGCTGGTGGTGAGCGAGAGCTACGATCCCGGCTGGCGGGCGCGCATCGATGGCGTCGATGCGACCGTCATCCCCGCGGACGGCCTGGTGCTCGGCGTGCACGTGCCCGACGGGGACCACGTGGTCGAGCTCGTCTGGCGCCCAGTGCACTTCCGGCTGACGCTGTTGCTGTGCGGCGCGGCGCTCCTCGTTTGCGCCCTGATCGCCGCTGTGACGCTGCGACGCTCGGCGCAGGCCGACCGGCCGATCTGAAGCAATCGGCTGGATGGGTGATGAACAACACGGCGCCGACGGCGAGCGCGATCATCCTGGGCGCCAGCGACTGGGTGCCGGTCGTGCGCAGCGATCTCGACGGTGACGGCAAGGGCGACATCGTCTGGCGCAACACGGTGACCAACCAGACGGCGGCGTGGTTCATGAACGGGCTCACGCCCCGCCCGGGCGAATCGGCCATCATCCTCGGACCCAGCACCTATGTGCCGTTCGGGGCGGTGGGCTGCACGGGTACCGCCGCGCGCTGCCTGCTCTGGCGCGATCCCACCTCCGGCAACGTCGCCTACTGGTACATGGACCAGGGCGTCGTGCCCTCCTATACGCAGGTCATCTATTCGGCAGGACCCGCGTGGGAACAGCCGCTGCTGGGTAATTTCGATGGAGACTTCCAGGGCGATCTGCTGTGGCAGCACACCGACGGAAGCGTCGCGATGTGGCTCATGCAGGGCAATACCTCCGTCGGGTTCAGCGCGAAGGCCGCGGGGTTCATCCTCGGACCGGGAACCGGCTGGGAGCCCAAATTCGTCGCCGACTTCGACGGCGACGGGCGCTCCGATATCCTCTGGCGCAACGCGAACACCGGCGACGCGGCGATCTGGCTGATGAACGGCCTCACGCCCAAGCCCGGTGGAACGGCGGTCATCCTGCCGGGTGCAGCAGGCTGGACGGTGACCAACGTGCGCGACCTCGACGGCGACCAGAAGGCCGATCTCATCTGGCGGCATACCTCGGGCGCCACCGCGGCATGGCTGATGAACGGGTTGACGGCCAAGCCGTCCGGGACGGCCACGCTGCTGGCCGACCCGAACTGGACCATCACGAACACGATCGACACCAACAACGATTTGAAGGGCGACCTGCTGTGGCGCAGCGCCAGCGGCCAGACGGCCTTGTGGTTGATGAACGGCCTCGCGCCCACGAGCACGTCGATCCTGCTGTCCGACCCCAACTGGATGCCCCTGCCGCCCGATCAGTGACAGCGCCATTCCGGTGACGAAGGGCCCCGTCGCGCGGGACCTTATTTTCGCGTTCCGCCCGCGCACCGGGCATCCGCGAGCCGCGCCCCGGACACCGCGCAGCCGACGCGTCGCTGCGATCGTCGGCGCCGGTGGACGCACCGAAGCCGGCGGGGTCATCTGCTAAGATCGCGCGCTGGCGGCACCGATGGCCGGCCGCCAAGGGACGACGACTTTCATGGGATCGGTCGCCCCTCCACTGCGCGTCGTGGCCCGATGGCAGCGTCCCCGGGGACCGCAACGCGACGGAACGTTTGCATGAATGGCATGCTGGCGAGTGCCTGGCGATACCGGCGATTCATCGCGTCGTCGATCCTGGCCGAGTTCCGCGCGCGCTTCACGCGCAGCCGCTTCGGAGCTTTCTGGATGCTGGCGCAGCCACTTGCCCAAGTGGCCATTTTTTCGTTCGTGCTTTCCGGCCTGCTTTCCGCGCGCATACCGGGGGTTCCCGGACCGCACGCCTACGTGATCTACCTGATGGCGGGAACGCTGTGCTGGTCGCTGTTCGCGGACGTCATCACGCGCTGCCTCACGATCTTCATCGAGAACGGCAACCTCATCAAGAAGATCTCGTTTCCGCGCGTATCGCTGCCCTTGATCGTCGTCGGCATAGCCCTGCTCAACAACGGCGCGCTGCTGCTCGCCATCGTCGCGGGTGCCGTGCTGCTCGGGCACTCGCTTTCACTCGAGCTGCTGTGGCTGCCCCTGCTCATGGTCGTGACGCTCGCGCTGGCCACGGGGCTCGGCATCATCCTCGGCGTGGTCAACGTGTTCGCGCGGGATACCGGGCAGGCGGTGCCGGTGGTCCTGCAGATCCTGTTCTGGCTGACGCCCATCGTGTATACGGCGTCGATCCTGCCCGTGGAGTACCGGCACGTGCCGGACCTCAATCCGTTGACCCGTCTCGTGCAGGCCTACCAGGACATTCTGGTCGCGGCGCGCGCTCCGGACTGGATCGCCCTGGTCCCGCTTGCGGGCATCAGCGCCGCGCTGCTGCTCGTCGCGCTGGCGTTGGTGCGCCGGGCCGGCCCCGAAATGGCCGACGTGCTGTGACGT
This sequence comes from Burkholderiales bacterium, assembly GCA_038239945.1. GTDB lineage: Bacteria > Pseudomonadota > Gammaproteobacteria > Burkholderiales > Casimicrobiaceae > VBCG01. Next base: position 102,131 of record JBBSEG010000009.1, on the reverse strand, counting down.
CCGAGATCCTGCGCGTGCAGCGGCTCGGCAAGGCTTTCCTGCGCTACAGCAGCGAATGGAAGCGCATGGCCGGATGGCTCGGCATGGCGCAGCAGCCACTCGACCGCCACTGGGCGCTGCGCGACGTCACGTTCAGCGTGGCGCGCGGCGAATCGGTGGGTCTGATCGGCCGCAACGGCGCCGGCAAGAGCACGTTGCTGAAGCTCATCGCGGGCACGCTGCGGGCGTCGGAAGGCACCGTCACGGCGCATGGGCGGGTCGCCGCGATTCTCGAGCTCGGGATGGGCTTCAATCCCGAGTTCACCGGGCGGCAGAACGCGCTGCATGCCGCCGGACTGATGGGCATCCACCCCGATGCGATCCACGCGGAATTGGCGGGCATCGAGGACTTCGCCGCGATTGGGGAATACTTCGACCAGCCTACGCGCATCTATTCCAGCGGCATGCAGATGCGCGTGGCCTTCGCGGTAGCGACCGCGTTCACTCCCGACCTGCTGCTGATCGACGAAGCCCTGGCGGTGGGCGACCTGTCGTTCCAGGCCAAGTGCTTCGCCCGCATCGAGACGATGCGCGCCTCCGGATGCGCGCTGCTCTTCGTCTCGCATTCGGTCGAGGAGGTGGTCAAGCATTGCGCACGGGCGCTGTTCGTCGACGCCGGCGCGTTGCGTCTGGACGCTCCGTCGCGCGAAGTGGCGAACGCGTATCTCGACCACCTCTGGGGGCACGCGCGCGGACCCGCCCCCGCGGCGGCGACCTTGCCCGCGGAATTCTTCGGATCGACCGGGGTCGAACGCTTTACCACGCGGCCCTTCTATCGTGCGGACGAGCATCGGTGGGGCGCAGGCGGAGCTCGCATCGTCGACTACTACCTGGAGTCCGAGGGACAGTCCTATCCGTCGCCGGTCCGATCCGGCGCGCGCCTGCGCATCGTCATGCAGGTGCGATTCGAGCGTGCGGTCGAGGCGCCCGTTTACGGGCTCCTGATCAAGACGCTCGACGGAATCTTCCTGTTCGGAACGAATTCCGCGATTGCCGGCGGTGGTGCTGCGCACGACGCCGCGGCGGGCGACGTGGTAGGCGTCGAGTTCGCGCTTCCGGTGGGCCTCAACTCGGGAGCGTTCCTCGTCTCGCTCGGGGTATCCGTCACCGATGCCTCGGGGGCGCTGCAGCCGATCGACCGGCGCTACGATTCGATTTTGCTGCAGGTGGTGCACGACCAGCCGATCTGGGGCCTTGTCGACCTCGGCGCCGAGTGTCGGATCCTCGAAAGCACGGCACGTGTCGACGGATGAGCTGAACGCCCTGGTGCGCGCGCTGCCGGAGCTCTATCAGCCGGTGTTCGGGCATCCCGAATTCGCTTCGGCGGCCTCGCGTCCGTGCGCCGACCGGCTGGCGGCGATCGTCACCGTGGTCGATGCGTTGCGCGGCGAGCTGCGGCGGCCGCTGCGCATTATTGATCTTGGGTGCGCGCAGGGCTATTTCGCGCTCGAGCTCGCTGCGCGCGGCGCCGTGGTTACGGGTGTCGATCGACTGCCGCAGAACATTGCGTTGTGTGTGGCGCTCGCCGCCGCGCATCCGGAGCTCGCCGTCCGGTTCGTCGAAGGCGACGCGGCATCGGTATGCGCCGGCCTCGCGCCAGGCGAGTTCGACGTCGTCCTGGCGTTGAGCGTGGTCCATCACCTGGCTCATGAGCGCGGCGTCGATGCCACGACGAGCCTGCTGCAGGAGACCGGAGCGTGCGTCGAGGCCGTGCTGGCGGAGACCGCGCTGCGGCCCGAAGCGCTGTACTGGGCATCGGCGTTGCCGATGGATCCGCGCGAGCTCTTCGCCGGGTTCGCGTTCGCGCATCCGTTCGCCCGATTCGACACGCATCTGTCGGAAATCGCACGTCCGCTATTCTTCGCGAGCAACGCATGGTGCTGGCTCGGCGCCACGCTGTCCCGCATCGAGTCGTGGACGCTCGAGCCGCACGAGCTGGCAGGTGGCATCCATCAAGGCAGTCGCCGCTATTATTTCCTCGATGGACGGATGGCCAAGTACTTTCGATTCGACGGCGCGCCCGGTGCGCGCAACCGCACGGAGCTCGCGCGCGAGGCCGCATTTCTGCGCGCGCCGCCGCCGCTGCTTCCACGCGTGCCGCGGCTGTCCGGTTATGGCGCCGACGACGGGTTCGGCTGGCTGGTCCGCGATCTTGTTCCCGGACGACGCCTTAGCGCGCTCGTCGCCGCCGACGAGCCGGTCGACCGCGAACGGGTCGTGCGCGATGTGCTCGACGAGCTGTGCATACTGGAGGCAGCGGAGCTCTATCACGGCGACGTGCGGATCTGGAACGTCATCGTCGAGCCGGACGGCCGCTCGACCTTGATCGACTACGGCGATATCACGACCGAACCCGCGGATTGCGCGTGGCCGGGCAATGTGTTTCTGGCGTTCATCGTATTTGTGCACGAACTGCTGGGGACCGGCTTGCCGCGCATCGTTCCGGCTCGCGTGCCCGCCTTCACGCCTCAGCAGTTCGATCCGCCATGGCGCGAGTGGGTCCTGCGACTTTGGCAGCAGCCGATGGAGGGCTGGACGTTCGCACGAATGCGCGAGGCCCTTGCGCCGACACGCGCGGTGCGTCACGACGGCGTCGCCGGGGCGGCCGGCGCCGGCTCGGTGCCGCTGCCCCCGCAGACCGTGTGGCAGACGGCGATCGAGCAATACCTCGAACTGATCGGCCGGCATGTGCAACGCAGCGCCGACGCGACGGCGCGCGGCGTAGCAGACCGCCTTCACCTCGTCGAGACGGTCGCGCGCCTGACGCAAGACGCCGCGCGGGCCGACCGTGGCTACGCCGAGGCGCAACGGCGTCTCGACGACGAGCATCGGGCCCGGACGAACGCCGAAGCCGCCGGTGCCGCAGCGCTGGAGGAGAGCGCGCGGGCGCGCGGTGACCTCGCCGTGCGCGATCGCGCGCTTCAAGACGCGCGGGCTGCGCACGTTGCGCTTGTGGAGGCCGCAGCCGTATGGGAACGGGAGGCGCTGGGGAAGGCGCAGGCGGTGGCGGAAGCACGTGAGGCACAGCGATGCGTCGCGGACGCGATAACGCGGCAGGAGCGAGCGCTCGCCGACCTCGAGCAGGAGCAGGCGGCGGTCGAGGCGTTGCGCGCGCAGGCGACTACTCTGGATGCAGAGCGTCGCGCGGCTGCGGCTAGCGCCGAGCATTGGTGGCGCGAATCGATGCAGTGGCACGAGCAGTGGGTCGGGATCCAGCGAACGCGCTCGTGGCGTGTGACCGCTCCGCTTCGCGCCGCCAAGTCGCTCGCGCGCCGTGGCGCCGACACGGCGCGGCGCGCGCGGGGGTGGCTGATCGGCACGGCCCAGGCCGCGCTGCATCCAGCGTTGCGCCGCGTGGCGGGCGCGCTGCGCGATCGACCGGGCCTGCATTATCGCATCGGCACTGCCATCCGGCGGCATCCGCAGCTCCATCGGCGCGTGCGCGCCCTGGTGCACGAGGCGCAAGGCCGTTCGCTGGCGGCGCTTCCCGCTGACCCTGCCGCAGTCGGCGCAGCTCTCGCCGCTGCTGCGGAGCACGGGGCCCGGTCACATCTCACCGCCCATGCCCGGCGGGTGCTGCGCGATCTGCGTGACGCAACCGCCCCCGACGACCCGGGCAGCGCGTAGCGTGGGCAGGGCCTAGAGGTGCGCATCGTCGTCGACCTGCAGCGCGCCCAGCTCGCGTTGCATCGACGCGAGCCGGCGGACCCCGTGCTGCCGTGGCTGCAGGCGGTGGTGCGGAACCGCGGACCGCACCAGATCGTGCTGGCCGCGAGCGATGCGCTTCCGGAGACGCTCGCGCCGTTGCGGGCGGCGTTCGCGTCGCTGTCTCCGCACGCGGTCCGCGCCTGGTCGACGGTGGAAACCGCGCAGGGCTCGACGATGCCGCCTGCGCACGGCTCGGGCACGCATCCGTCACGGCGGATCGACCCCATGATCCGCGAAGCGTTTGTCGCGAGCCTGCGCCCCGACGTGGTATACGCCCCGGCGGTCGAGACCGACGATGAAGCCGGCAGCGAGGCCGGCATCGGCGTGACAATGGATGGGCTCGGCCCCGGCGCGCCCACCGTCGTGGCGCTGATTCCGCGAGCGGCCGGTCGAGGCGCGCAAGCGATGCCCGCGGCCGAGCCAGCCTATGCCGTCCCGCTGCTACGACGCGCCTCGCTGCTGCACGTGTTCGCGCCGCTGACACCCGAAGGAGTGGCTGCATGGCTCGATTTGCCGGTCGCATCGATCGTCGACGCCGGGTCAGCGCTCGACGGCACGGACGAGGAGCAGAACACCGCGGCGCGCCGTCTGGTGGCGCGCCTCGAGGATCTGCACGCCGCGTCGGCGAACGCGTCGCCAGCAGCGCCCGGGGCGGTGCCCGAGCGTCCACGGCTCGTGTACGTGTCACCGCTGCCGCCGCAGCGCACGGGGATCGCCGACTACAGCGCGCTGCTGCTGCCCGCGCTTGCCCGGCACTACGCAATCGACGTGGTCGTGGCGCAGGAGGCCATGGACGATCCCTGGATCGCCGAGCACTGCGTGCAGCGGTCGATCGAGTGGCTGCGCGAGCACGGCCCCCGTGAAGACCGCATTCTCTATCACGTCGGCAACTCGGACTTCCACCGCGACATGCCGGCGTTGCTCGAGCGCGCGCCCGGGACTGTGGTGCTCCACGACTTCCATCTCGGGCACCTGCAGGCCTTCCTGGAGGGCGGCGCCGACGATCCGGCCGCGTGGACGCGGGAGCTCTATCACGCGCATGGCTACCGCGCGTTGCGCGACCGCTTCGCGGCGCAGGCGGCGGCGGTGTGGACCTATCCGGTCAACCTGTCCATATTGCAACGCGCGCGCGGCGTGATCGTGCATTCCCGTCATGCGATGGATCTCGCGCGGCGCTGGTACGGTGGCGCTCTCCCCGAGGATTGGCAGCGCGTCGCGTCGCTGCGCCGCCCGCCCGAGGTGCACGACAAGGCCGCGGCACGGCGTGCGCTCGGCATCGCCGACGATACGTTCCTGGTGTGCAGTTTCGGGGCGCTTGGGCCGTCGAAGCTCAACCATCGGCTGCTCGAGGGCTGGTTGCAGTCGGCGCTTGGAGGCGACGTGCGCTGCGCGCTGCGATTCGTCGGCGCATGCCTCGATGAGGATTATGGTGCCGTCCTGCGCAAGGCGATGCGGACCCACGCTGGCGGCGAGCGCGTGTCGATCGCCGGGTGGACCGACGCGCCGACGTTCCACCGCTATCTCGCGGCCGCCGACGCCGCGGTGCAGGTGCGCACGTCCTCGCGCGGCGAAACGTCTGCCGCGGTGCTCGACTGCATGGCGTATGGACTGCCCACCATCGTCAACGCCAACGGCACCTTCGCCGAGATCGCGGGCGATGCCGTGATGATGCTGCAGGACGAGTTCAGCGCCGGCGACCTTGCGCGCGCGCTCGAGTCGCTGCGCGACGATGCCGCGCGCCGGACGGCGCTCGGCGCCGCGGCGCGGTCGCTGATCGAGGCCGAGCACGACCCGGCCGCGTGTGCCGACGCCTACCACCGCGCCATCGAAGGCTTCCGGCACCGCGAGCGCACTGGTTACCGCGCGCTGATCGAGCGCATTGCCGGCGACGCCCGCGACGCCGTGCGGTCGGCTGGCGGCGAGGCCATCGCCGATGCGATCGGGGCCTCGCTTCCCCCCCGGCGCGCGCGGCACCTGCTGGTCGATGTATCGGTAACCTGCCGGGAAGACCTGAAGACCGGCATCCAGCGCGCCGTGCGCGCGTTGACCATGTCGCTGATCGAGGGTGCGGAGCCGGAGCCCCGCATCGAACCCGTCTACCTAACCGACGCGAGCGGGCGATGGCACTACCGCTACGCGCGGCAATGGACCTCGTCGCTGATGCAGCTGCCGGCGGGGCTGCTGCGCGACGATCCGGTGGAGCTGGCACCGGGTGACACGCTGCTGGTGCTCGACCTCACCGAAGGATTCGTCCCGGAGGCGGAGCGCGCCGGGCTCTATCGAGACTTCGCCAACGCTGGCGTCCGCCTGGTGTTCGTCGTCTACGATCTCCTGCCGCTGCAGATGCCCGAGATGTTTCCGCCCGGGCGACGCGAGTTCGGGCGCTGGTTCGACTCTGTGACGCGCGTTGCGGATCGGCTGGTGTGCATCTCCCGTTCGGTGGCCGACGACGTGGCGCGCCGCGCGCATGACGCCGAGTCGCAACGCGGGCGGCCGTTGCCAGTCACATGGTTCCACCTGGGTGCGGACGTGCAGAGCTCCGCGCCCAGCCGCGGATTGCCGGCCGACGCCCCGGCGCGCCTGGCGCGGTTCGCCACCCGCCGGACGTTCCTGATGGTAGGTACGATCGAGCCGCGCAAAGGCTACCTGCAGGTGCTCGACGCATTCACGGTGCTGTGGCAGCGCGGTGTCGACATCGATCTGGTGATCGTCGGCAACGACGGTTGGCGCAGCGTGCCGCCGGCGATGCGCCGGACGATCCCGGCGATCGTGACCCGGCTGCGCGAGCATGCGGAGCGCGGCGAGCGGCTGTTCTGGCTGCAGGATGCGAGCGACGAATATCTCGACCGGCTCTTCGGCGCCTGCACCTGCCTCATCGCCGCGTCGGCGGGCGAGGGCTTCGGGCTGCCGCTGGTCGAAGCGGCGCGGCACGGGCTGCCGATCATCGCACGCGACATTCCGGTGTTCCGCGAGGTGGCCGGCGACAGCGCGCGGTATTTTGCCGGCGACGAGCACGCCGTCCTCGTCGATGCCATCGAGGCGTGGCTCGCGCTCTACGCCGCTGCCGCGCATCCGCAGTCGTCGAACCTGCCGCTGCTGACCTGGGCGCAGAGCGCGCGGCAGTTGCTGGCCGGGATCGGCGAAGCGCCGGTTTTGCCATGAGCGCGCTCCCCAGCGCCCCCGTCACGGCAGCGGTGGATCCCGCGGGGGATCCACACGGTGCGCTCCGGGGCGCGCTCGCTTCGCGCCGCCGGTCGACCAGCGACACGCGGAGGCCGCGCTCGCCGATGCGCGATCTGCTCCTCGTGTTCGGCGCTACCGCTGGGGCGCTGGCGTGGCTCGTGAGGCCCAACCCGTTCGACATCACCCGCCCGGCCGCTTATTCACAGGACGCGCTGGCGCACGGCCTCCTGGTGAAGACGACCATGGAGGTCGGGTGGTATCCGGTTTTCACGCCCTGGCTCGGGGCGCCGTTCGGGTCGAGCCTGTTCGACTACCCGTTCAGCGACGGGCTCAACCTGCTGCTGATCCACGTCCTCGCGCTGTTCAGCTCCGACTGGGTGGTGGTCGCCAACCTGTTCTATCTGGCCGGATTCTTTCTATCCGGGGCGTCCGCCTATGCCGTCTTGCGCCATCTGCGCGTCGAGGGTCCGCTCGCCATCGCGGGCGCGCTCCTGTTCGCGTTCTTGCCCTATCACTTTCTCAGACGCGAGCATCTGCTGCTGGTGTCGTACCCGGTCGTGCCCTTTGGGATCTATCTCGCGTCGCTGGCGTGGAACGGAGCGGCGTCGATGTGGCGTTCGCCACGCCATGCCGTGCTGCTCGCGCTCGCCGTGGTGGCGGTCGGATCGGGCGGCGTCTACTACGCCTTCTTCTCGGCCGTGCTGGTGGGGGTCGCCGCCTGCGCCCGGCTCGCGGTCACGCGGACGCTGCGCGAAGCCGCCATGGGCGCGCTGCTCGCCGCCGGCATTGCGACGGCCGTGTTGCTCAACATCGCACCATCGCTCGTCTACTGGGCGGCGAACGGCACGAATTCCCAGGTGGCGGTGCGGACGTCTACCGACAGCGAGATATACGGGCTGCGGCTCACCCAGCTGCTGCTCCCGCAGCGCGCGCATCGCGTGGAGGCGTTGCGGGACGTCACGGCCCGCTACGAGCGTGGCGCGCCGCTCGTCAACGAGAACGTGACCTCGGCCCTGGGATCCGCGGGTGCCGCCGGCCTGGTCATCGTGGGCGTGGTGGGCTTCAGGCGGCTGTGCGGAATACCCGCGGCCAGCCACGCGATGTCGTTCCTGGTGGTAATGGCGACAACCGCATTCCTCCTCGGAACGTCAGGGGGCGCCGGCGCGCTGTTCGCCTTCTTCGTCTCACCGATGATCCGGGCGTACAACCGCATCAGTGTCGTGCTCGGGTTCGTCGCGCTCGCGGCATTGCTGGTCGGGCTGGGCAACCTGGTTACGCGATCGGGACGCCATCTACGACCGGTTCGCCTCGCGGCCATCGGGGCCGTGTTGGCGATCGCGGGCGTGCTGGATCAAACACCGGTCGGCGCGCCGCCGCAGGAAGACGGCAGCTTCGAGAGCGATCGCGACTTCGTGCGCGCAGCCGAGGTGCGCCTCCCGCTCGGAACGATGGTCTGGCAGCTGCCCTATCAACCCTTCCCCGAGAGCTACTGGGTGCACCACATGGCGCTCTACGGTCCGCTTCGCGGCTATCTCAACTCGACCGCGCTGCGTTGGAGCTACGGCGCGATGAAGGGGCGCGACGCCGATCGCTGGATCCACGCGCTGGCCGACCGGCCCTTGGAGGTGCAGCTCGGTCTGGCTGCGCGCAGCGGCTTCGGTGCGATCTATGTCGACCGTCGCGGCTTCGTCGACGGCGCGCACGCGGCCGAGCGCCTGCTGCGGGACCGCCTGGGGCCGCCGCTGGTGGAAAGCAAGGACGGCGAGCTCGCCATGTATCGACTCGAGCCAACCGGAACGAGCCCGCTGCCTCTCGGCGACGTACAGTTCCCCATCGACTCGCCGATCCGCTTCGACGAGGCCGAGCTGACGGGACTGGTGAAGCAGGTCGCGGGGATTTCCGGCTTCGAGCCGTGGGGCCGATGGACGGTCGGCCCCGCGATCAAGGTCGAGTTGTCCCGCAACCTGCCGCTGCATTTCGTGCTGCGCATCGAGACCGCGACCGCACTCGGACCGAGCGTCGGCACTCCCCTGACGGCGCGTGTAGGGAACGTCGAGCGTCATTTCATCGTCGGGTCCGGCTCATCGGTCGTGGAGCTGCCGTTCGACCACACGACGGCCACCAGTGCGATCGAGATCGACATCCCGGATCCGCGCTCGCCCCGCGAGCTCGGCATGAACACCGATGAGCGCAAGCTCGGCATCGGGCTCCGCTCGATCACGGTTCTGCCCGCGGCTGGGCTCCAGACCGTGGCCAGGCCTTAGGACACGCCCCGCGGCCCGAGCCTGCGCATGTCCGCGTCGACCATCTCGACGATCAACCCTTCCATGGTGCGCTCGGGCACCCAGCCCAGGTGGGTGCGCGCCTTCGTGGCGTCGCCCAGCAGCACGTCCACCTCGGCGGGCCTGAACAGCGCCGGATCGATCACGACGTGCCGGTCGGATTCGAGGCCGAGATGTCGGAAGGCGATCCTGCACATGTCGCGCACCGAGGTCGTCACTCCGGTTGCGATCACGTAGTCGTCGGGCTGCGGCTGCTGCAGCATCAGCCACATGGCCCGCACGTAGTCCGCCGCGTGGCCCCAGTCGCGCTTCGCGTCGATATTGCCGAGCTTCAGCTCCGTGGCGAGCCCGAGCTTGATCCGGACCGCGGCATCGGTGACTTTGCGCGTGACGAACTCGATTCCGCGCAACGGCGACTCGTGGTTGAAGAGGATTCCGCTGGAAGCGTGCAGGCCGAAGCTCTCGCGATAGTTGACGGTGATCCAGTGTCCGTACAGCTTGGCGACGCCGTACGGGCTGCGCGGATAGAAGGCGGTCGCCTCGTTCTGCCGCTCCGCCTGGATCTTGCCGAACATCTCGCTCGTCGACGCCTGGTAGAAGCGCGCAGGCACCGCGGCGCGCCGGATCGCCTCGAGCACGTTCGACACGCCGATGGCGTTCACGTCCGCGGTGTGCGCGGGCTCGTCCCACGACGCGGCCACGAAGCTCTGCGCGGCCAGGTTGTAGACCTCGTCGGGCTGGTACTTCTCGATCACGCGCAGGATGGAGGCGAGATCGGTCACATCCCCGTAGTTGAATTCGACGTCGTCCGCCACGCCGATTTCGCGCAGCCGCCAGTGCGTGTCGCTGCCGCGTCGCGGCGTGAAGCCGACGACGCGATAATCCTTGTCCAGCAGCAATCGCGCCAGGTACGCGCCGTCCTGCCCGGTGATGCCCGTGATGACCGCGCACTTACTCATCGCGCACCCGGGCGCGCCAGTTGTAGAGAACCTCGGCCACGGTATCGCTCATGGGAATGCTGACACCCCAGGGTGTCGCGTCGGATCTTGGCGGCGTCGTGCGTTCGACTAACGCGGAAACGGTCGGTGACCAGCAAGTTCGGCACGTTCCTTCGTCTCCCGGCGCCAACGGTTCGCGTGCGCAACGGCGTCGCTGCTAAGATGCAATGTTAGCAGACGCAATTCGCGAACGCTGCCGCGTGACGCCACGATCGAACGACTCGTACCCGGTGATCGGCCTCAGCAGCAACGTGGTCGACGCGGAGCTCGGCTCCGGGCAATTCGACGGCATCGGGGTGTACACCGTCGCCCTTGAACAGGCGCTGCGGCGCATCGGCGTCGCGACGTGCAAGGTCGGTGCGCCCGTGCTGCGGGGACTGCGGCTGAAGTGGCCGACGGGATCGCAGGTGAACCTGCCAGTCCCGCTAGCGCTGGCCATCGCGTGGTCGTCGCTGACGGGAACCGCCATCGCGTCCGGCGCCGCGGTGCGGCAGTCGATCGACCTCTATCACTGCACCGATTACCGGGTGCCGCGCCTCGCCCGGATCCCGGTCGTCGCAACGCTCTACGACGCCATTCCGATCATGCACCCGCAGTGGGCCAACCCGCGGCTGCGAAGCGCCAAGAACTGGCTGCTGAAGGCCGGCGCCGCCAATGCGGACCTCGTCATCGCGATCTCGGCGGCCGCCGCGGACCAGGTGGAGCGTTACTACCGCGTGCACTCGGAGCGCATTCGCGTGGTGCACCTGGGCGTCGCCGACGAATGGTTCCAGGTTCCGCCGGCGAAGGCGCGCCAGGCGGCGCGCGATGCGTGCGGCGTCGATGCGGGCTACTTCCTGTTCGTCGGCACGCTTCAACCCCGTAAGAACCTCGCCACGCTGCTCGATGCGTACCAGCGGCTCTCGCCGGCCTTGCGGGCGGCACGCAGGCTCATCATCGTCGGCAAGTACGGCTGGGGCGCGCAGGACGAGCGCCGCCGTCTGAAGGCGCTGGCCGCCGCAGGGCAGGTGCGCTGGCTCGAATATGTCGACGGACAGGTGCTGCGGGCCTTGTATCGCGCTGCGGGCGCCTGTGTTTTCCCGTCGCTGGCCGAAGGGTTCGGGCTGCCGGTGCTCGAGAGCCTCGCGAGCGGCGTGCCGGTCGTCGCCTCCGACATCGAGGCCGTGCGCGAGGTCGCGGGCGATCACGCGCTCCTGACGCCCCCCCGCGATGCGCGCGCGCTCGCCGATGCGATGGCGGCGGCGCTGGAGCTGCCGCGAGACGCGGCGACGGACGGCGCCCGGCAGGCATGGGCGCGCACCTATTCATGGGAGCGGTGCGCGGCGGGCACGCGCGAGGTGTATCGGGAGGTGCTGGGGCGCTAGCCGGGGCACTCCAGCCTCTGCATCCGGCCGCTATCGTTTCGCTTCCTCGCAGGCGCGCCCACCGGTCGCGTGCGACATCGGCGACCGGCGCTTTCAGTTAGAACGTCCGCGTGGTGCCGAATATTCTCTGGCCATAGACGGTACTGCAATGCAAAGATGCGGGCGGCCGGAACGATCCGACCACTCCTTCGACTGCGGCGCGCACGAAGGGGGCTCCGCCTTCTGCCGTGCCCGGCGTTACCCAACCATAAGGGGATTCAAAACATGGACCATCCAACTGCGGTTCAATTGGCCGCCGCGGCGGCCTTCGCGACCATCGTCGCCGGTTCCGTGCAGGCAATGACGTCGGGTGGCGAGTCCGGCGCGAGCGCGGCTGCCAGCGCGACCGACCACATGTCGCCGCCGATCGTGAATTGGATGGCGCCGCAGGCGCTGAATGTCCCGCCTGGATTCACCAGTACCAGCCCGCTGTTCCACGGGACTGACCGCGACGCCTTCGAGAAAAGCGAGTTGGCCCTGTCGACGTTCATCCCGATCACTCCGTGCCGGCTGGTCGACACGCGCGGCGTGTTTTCTCCCGTCTACGCAGGCGGCCCGTTCACGGCCGGGCAGACGCGCGTATACGCTGCTGCGGGAAACTGTGGCGTTCCCGCAGGCGCGGGCCGCATCAAGGCGGTATCGCTGGCGGTGACGACGCCGCCGACGTCAGCCTCGGGTGACATCGAGGTGATCGCCAACGGTGCTACGCTCGGCCACACCGTGGTCATGGTGATCCAGGCGGGTCAGTGGAACAGCGCGACGACCGTCAGCGCGGTGGATGCCGCCGGTGCGTTCAAGGTCCAGCTCCGCACGACGCCGGGCGACGTCGTGATCGACATCAACGGCTATTACGCCGCCACGTCGAGCGGACAAGTGAGCGACTATTTCTCCATTTCGGGCAACTATGGATTAGGTGGCGGCTTGTTCTACGTCTTCAACGGTGCAGGCGCAGGCGGGGCCGCCATCAACGCCCAGAACACATCGGAAAGCCAGGTCTCCCTCGCCTACGGAACCAATGCCCTCCAGATCGAGAACGGCGGATTCAAGGTGAACGGCGCCGGCGCGGGTACGCCTACCGCGGTATACGTCGAGGTGGTCGATTCGACCGCAAGCGGAAACATCTGCAGCGTCTTCGGCTATCCGCGGCTGGTGTTGCAGCATCCCGACCTCGACGGTAATCCGGGCACTATCCCCGTCGTGGGCACCAGCATGTACTCGTATCCCGGCGCAGGCGGCGGCAACGACGACTGGGACCCCGTGCAGGTGCAGTATTTCACCGCCTCGTCGCAGCCGTGCGGCGGCACCAATCTTCAAAACCATTGGTCGCTGGTCAAGCCAAGCGGGAGCGCCGCGTTCAAAAACGGCCACGCCTACCCGGTCTGGGTCGTCAAGCAATAGCCCCCTCCTTTTCGAAGCTGTAAATGCCGGCGCGATGTGCCGGCATTTTTTCGTATCATCGGAAACGTCCCTCGCTCCCACGGTCCTGCATGCTCCTCTGCGCCCTGACCATCTTCGCCAGCGCGTTCCTGCTGTTTCTCGTGCAGCCGATCGTGGCGAAGGAGATCCTGCCGTGGTTTGGGGGCTCGGCCGCGGTCTGGACGACCTGCCTGGTCTTCTTCCAGAGCATCCTGACCGCGGGCTATGCGTATGCGGACTTCGTGGTGCGCAGGCTCGCCCCCCGCACGCAGGTGCGCCTGCATGGGACGCTCCTCGTCGCGAGCGTGCTGGTGCTGCCGATCATTCCCGGGGTGGCATGGAAGCCCACCGGTACGGAGAATCCGGCCTGGCTGATCCTCGGCCTGCTCGCCGTCACGGTCGGCCTGCCGTACTTCCTGCTATCCACGACCAGCCCCCTCGTGCAAAGCTGGTTCGCGCGCACGTTTCCGGGCCGCAGCCCGTATCGGCTGTTCGCGCTGTCGAATCTTGCGTCGATGCTCGCGTTGCTGGGATACCCATTCCTGCTCGAGCCGTGGATCGCGACGCGCGTCCAGGCGTGGTGGTGGTCCGGTGCGTACGCGGCCTTCGTGGTCCTGTGCGCGCTCACCGTGCTTCGTTATGGCGGTGGCGATGCGCGCGCGCCGGCGCCGGTTGCCGCAGGCGCTGCCGACGAGCCGCCGCCGACCGTGGGCCGCCAGGTCCTGTGGGGCGCACTCGCGGCGACGGGCTCCATCCTGCTGCTCGCCGTCTCGAGCCACATCACCCAGAATATCGCCGCGGTCCCGCTGCTGTGGCTTGCGCCGCTCGCCACTTACCTGCTGACCTTCGTGCTGTGCTTCGACAGCACCCACTGGTATCGGTGGACCGAGTTCGCGGGCGCCAATGCGGCGGCGCTCGGCGTCATGGCGTGGACGCTCGCCGATCCCAAGCGCACCCATGACCTCGCGCTGCAGGTCGGCGTTTTCATGGTCGGCCTGTTCATCGCGTGCATGTTCTGCCACGGGGAGCTGTCCCGGCAGAAGCCCGCGCCCCGTTTCCTGACGCGCTTCTACCTGATGATCTCGCTGGGCGGCGCGGTCGGCGCAGCGCTCGTGGGCATCGTCGCGCCCGTGGTGCTGCCTGCCCAGTTCGAGCTCGCGATCGGCCTGTGCGCCTGCGCGCTGCTGCTGCTGTGGCAGACCCGCCGCGGGACGCGGATGCTCGCGGCGCTCGCGGTGGTGTCGGTGGTTGCGACGCTCGGATGCGGCGTGTGGTCCGTGCGCACGTTCTACGACGACACCATCGAGACCGCCCGTAATTTCTACGGGGTGCTGCGCGTGCAGGAGAGCGGGACGGGCGAGCCGAGCCACCATCGCTCGCTCGTGCACGGCACGATCATGCACGGCAACCAGTACCTCGCCCCGGAGCTGCGCCGGCGGCCCACGACCTACTACACCGCGACGTCAGGCGTGGGCCGCGTGCTCGAATCGCTCAATCCGCGCCTTGCGCCGCTCAAGGTGGGCGTGATCGGCCTGGGCGCGGGCACCATTGCCACTTACGGCGCGCGGGGCGACGTTTATCGCTTCTACGACATCAACCCGGCGGTGGTTCGCATCGCGCACACCGACTTCTCGTTCCTGGGCGACAGCGATGCAACCATCGAGACGCCGCTCGGCGACGCGCGGCTGACGATGGAGCGGGAGCCGCCGCAGCAATTCGATCTTCTCGCCATCGATGCATTCTCGAGCGACGCCATCCCCGTGCATCTCATCACGCTCGAGGCGCTCGACGTGTTCCGCCGGCACATGAAGCCGGAAGGCGTGATCGCGTTTCACGTCACCAACCGGTTTCTCGACCTGGTGCCGGTGGTCGAGGCCCTGGCGAAAGCGCGCGGCATGCGCGTGGCGTGGATCGCCGACGAAGGCGACCCGCCGCTCGCGAGCCGCAGCGACTGGGTGCTGTTGACGTCCGCCGGCGATCTGCTGGACCGTCCGCTGATCAAGGACGTGGCCGTGCCGGTCGAATCGCATCCGGAATGGCGCATCTGGACCGACGATTTCAACAACCTGTTCCAGGTCCTGAAGCGCTGAGGGCTGTCGGGGGCAGTAGAATCGCGGGCATGAAGCGCTCCCCGCTCGCCGACCCGGCGCTGTATCGCGCATTGCGCCGGCCGCGCCATGCGCGCTTCGTCGAGGCGCTGGACCAGCGCACGCTGCCGCATTCGCAGGTCATGGTGAAGATCGCCGACGCGGACACCGCCGCGCTTGCCATCCGCAAGATGTGGGTGCGCGGCGCGCCGCTGATCGGTGCGGTGGGCGCGTACGGCCTGGCCATGGCGCTGCAGCGCGACGGCTCCGACGCCGCGCTGGCCACGGCGTTCCGCAACCTCGACAGCGCGCGACCGACGGCCGTCAACCTGCACTGGGCGCTCGACCGCGTGCGCCGCGCGGTGCTGCTCCTGCCCCCCGACGAGCGCGCCGATGCCGCGTGGCACGAGGCCGACCAGATCTGCATCGAGGACGAGGCGATCAATCACGCGATCGGGCTCGTGGGGCTCGAGCTCCTGCGCGACATCGCGCGCCGGCGCGGCGGTCCGATCAACGTGATGACGCACTGCAACGCCGGAGCGCTTGCCACCTGCGGTTGGGGGACGGCGACTGCGCCGCTGTTTCTCGCACACACGGAAGGGCTGCCCGTGCACGTGTTCGTGAGCGAGACGCGCCCGCGCCTCCAGGGCGCCAACCTGACCGCCTGGGAGCTCGCGCAGCGGGGGATCCCGCACACTTTGTTCGTCGACGCCGCGAGTGGGTTGCTGCTACGGCGCGGCGACGTCGACCTGGTGATGGTCGGGGCCGATCGCGTCGCCCGCAACGGCGACGTGTGCAACAAGATCGGTACGTACGACAAGGCGCTTGCCGCGCGCGACAACGATGTGCCGTTTTACGTGGCGCTCCCTTCGCCGACGATCGACTGGAGGCTCCTGACCGGCGACCAGGTGCCCATCGAAGCCCGCTCCGGCGACGAGGTGCTCACCGCCACCGGCCGCGACGATTATGGCCAGGCGTCGACCATCGCCATCGCGCCACCGGGCACGCGCGCCGTCAATTACGGCTTCGACATCACCCCGGCCCGGCTCGTGACCGGTCTCATCACCGAGCGGGGATTGCTGCGCTCGGCGATGCTGCTGAACGCCGTGTTCCCGGAATGCGCCGCGGCTGCCGCCGCCGCCCTCGGCTGACCCGGTCATTCCACCCTCGGCGAGCCCGGGATGCGTTGTACACCCGTACTGGACGAAACCTGGCTATGACATTAGCATAGCGCCTGCGGTCGTCTCGGCCGGGTGGAGTGCGCATGCGGTCTGTATCGACAGTTTCGAACCGGAAGCTTCGCGCCGCGCTGATCAGCGCGGGCATCCTGATGGCGGTGGTCGCGGTTCCTGCGTCCGGCTACGACTGGCTGCAGTTCAACGGTGACGCCGCCCATCACGGCAACAACGTGCAGGAGAAGGTGCTGGGTCCCGCCAACGTCGGGACGCTGGCGCAACGCTGGCAGGCCACCCTGCCCGCGAGTGCCGACGGCGCCCCGGTGCTGGTGCGGAACGTCGTCACGGCCTCGGGTCGCAAGGATCTCGTGTTCGTCACCACCACGGCCGGGCATCTGGTGGCGCTCGACGCCCTTACTGGCGGCCAGGTGTGGGCGATTCAGCACGGACCGGGCGCGTGCCAGATCAACAACGTGGGCGGCGCGTGCTTCACCACCTCGTCGCCGGCCGTCGACCCGAGCCGCTCGTTCGTCTACAGCTATGGCCTCGACGGCTATGTGCACAAGCATCAGGTCGGCGACGGGACCGAAGTCACCGGCGGCGGCTGGCCGGCGCTCGCGACGCTCAAGGGTTACGACGAGAAGGGCTCCTCGGCCTTGGGGTTCGCCACGGTGAACGGCGTGACCTACCTGTACGTCGCGCACGGTGGATATCCCGGCGACAACGGCGACTATCAGGGGCACGTCACGGCCATCAACCTCGCGACGGGCGCGCAGGCGGTGTTCAACGCGATGTGCAGCGACAAGGCGATGCACCTCGCGCACAACGATGCCAACTGTCCTTCGTCCCAACGCTCGGCAGTCTGGGCGCGGCCCGGGGTGATCTACGACGCGCAGACCAACCGGTTGTTTGCGGGCACCGGCAACGGGTCGTTCAATGGCAACGCCGGTGGACACAACTGGAGCGAGAGCGTGCTCGCGATCCATCCGGACGGGACGGGCGGCGCCAGCGGCCTGCCGCTCGATTCGTACACGCCCACGAACTTCCAGTCGCTCGACAACCAGGACGCCGATCTCGGCAGCACGGCGCCCGCAGTGCTCAGCGTGCCTGCCGCGTCGACCGTGCGCACGCTCGGCGTGCAGTCCGGCAAGGACGCGCAGGTGCGCCTGCTCAACCTGGCTAACCTGAGCGCGGCCGGCGGGCCGGGCCAGGTCGGCGGCCAGCTCGGCATCATCGGCGTGCCGCAGGGTGGCGGCGTCGTGACACAGCCCGCAGCATGGGTGAACCCGGCCGATGGCACGCCCTGGGCGATGCTCGGCAACGGCAGCGGCGTGGGCGGGGTTCGCCTGCAGCTGGACGGGAGCGGCAACCCGTCGCTGGTCGCCGGTTGGAACGTCGGGCAATCGGCCACCTCGCCGTTGATCGCCAACAACGTCGTGTACGTAGCCGGCGGCGGCCGTCTGCGCGCGCTCGCGCCGCTGTCGGGCGCCCAGCTGTGGAGCGCGGCGATCGGCGGGGTCCACTGGCAGAGCCCGGTCGTGGACAACGGGGTCCTCTACGTCCTGGACAACAACGCCCACCTGACGGCGTTCGCCCCAGGGTCGGCGGCGGCGAGCGCTGGTGTGGACTTCAATTTCAACCGCCAGGGCGATCTCGCCTGGCACAACGCGGGCACTGGCGCGACGGCGGTATGGCTGATGAACGGGGTGAGCGCCAGTGCGGCCGTCGTCGTGAACGCAAATCCCCAGCTCACGCTGCTCGGCAGCGGCGATTTCGACGGCGACGGCCACGCCGACCTGCTGTGGCGCAATACCGGCACCGGCCAATTCGTCCTCTGGCTGATGAACGGGACGACCACGACGTCGAGCGCCGCGTTGCCTGCGACCTCCGCGCTCGCCATCAGCGGCGTCGCCGACTTCAACGGCGACGGCCGTGCCGATATCGTGTGGCACGACAGCACCAGCGGCGCCACCGGGGTGTGGATCATGAACGGGACCGCGGTCGCCGGCAGCGGCGTGCTGTCCTACGACCCGAACTGGGTGGTCACGCATACCGGCGATTTCGACGGCGACGGCCGCGCCGACGTCCTCTGGCGCAACACGTCGACGGGGCAAACCGCGGTGTCGCTGATGGCCGGCACGAGCGCCAGTTCCACGGCGGTGATCTTGGGCGATCCGAACTGGAGCGTCACGCTCGCCGCTGACCTCGACGGCGACGGGAAGGACGATCTCGTATGGCGCAACGCCGCGACGGGTGCCACCGCCGTGTGGCTGATGGACGGGGTGATCGCGCGCAAGACCGCGATCCTGTCGGCACCCGCGGGCTGGACGGTCACCCATGCCGCCGATGTCGACGGTGATGGGCGCCGCGACCTGGCCTGGTACAACGCCGCCACGGGCCAGACCGCGTTGTGGCTCATGGACGGCGTCGTGGGTACCTCCGCTGCAGTGGTGCTGACCAGCCCGGCGTGGACCGTCACGCACGTGTCCGATGCGGACGGCGATGGCAAGGCCGACCTGGTATGGACCAACGGTAGCACCGGCGCGACCGCTGTGTGGCTCATGAACGGCCTGGCCCCGAAGCAGGCTGCCGTGGTGTTCACCGATCCGAGCTGGCGCGTGGTCGACCTGCATTGAGCCGGCGAAAGTGGCGACTGCCGTTCGCGGTGAGCGCTGTGGGCCAACCTGGCCCCCGCTCGTCGGCCGGTGGCGAAATAGACCTGCGCGGCACCCGCGCGGGTGCCGATGACGAAACAGTCGTAGCGGCCGTGCGCGCATCGTCGTTGGCGCGAGCTGCGCCATGCGACAGCCGGCATTTCTCTCGTGTAGGCAGCAGGAGGTAGTTTGCAGAAGAACAAGACCCACCTGATCGGATGCGTGCTCGCGGCGTGCGTGGCGAGCGTCGCTTCGCTTGCGCATGGCCACGGCGGCACCGAGCACCTGTTCGCCGGCCCCGAGTCGCCGTCCGCGGCGACCGGCGTGACCACGCTCAACGGCGTCGTCATCGACCTCGTCGTCGACGACACGGTGCTCGCAGCCAGGGCACGCTATGTTGGCCTGCGTCTCGCCGACGGCCGCAGCGTCCGCCTGAAAGGCGACAGCCTTGCGGCACTCGCGTCCGGCGCGCGCGTCCAGGCCACCGGCAAGCTCGAGGGCACCACGTTGTTCATGACCGGCGTGCGCCAGGTCGCCTCGCTCGTCGCGCCGCCGGTAGTCCCCACCGCGGCGGTGTCGCTCGAGGGCCGCCTGACGTTGATGCACGCCGACAACATGGATAGCGGCGTGAGCGAATACCGGTTCGCGGTGATCGGCGACGATGCCCGCGCCACGGAAGTCGTCTTCCCGGTGCTGCCCGACATCCTCGAGGACGGCATGCGGATTCGCGTGGGCGGCAACCTGGGTGCCGGCAGCGCGGCGCTGGAGGTGAGCGACGTCACCATCCTCGCGCTGCCGCCGGGCCCGAAGGCCGCCGGCAAGCTCGACGGTGCTGCGAAGACCGTGACCACGAACAACGTCATCGCGATCCTGGTGAAGTTCACTAATTCGCCGGCTACCGATCCGTTCACGCAGGCCCAGGCGCAGGCCGCGGTTTTCGGCGGTCCGGGTAGCGGCAGCGTGGCCGAGTTCTACAAGGAAGCCTCGTACGGACAGCAGCTTCTCGCCGGCACGGCGACCAACTGGGTCACCGCGGCGATGGCCGGGCCGGCGACGTGCGATTTCAACGGCATCGGCGCCGCCGCCGACACTGCGGCCGCGGCGGCCGGCTACAACCTCGCCTCGTACATCAACCGCGTCTACATCTTCCCGCACTTGTCGGTGTGCGGCTGGTCCGGACTCGCGTATGTCGGCTATCCGCGCGCCTACATCAACGGCACGTTGTCGCTGCTCGTGATCGGCCACGAGCTCGGGCACAATTTCGGCGCGCTGCATGCCGCAAGCCTCGACTGCGGTGTCGTCTCGGTGGGCGGCACTTGCACGTCGTCCGAATACGGCGACGAGTGGGTGATCATGGGCAACCGCCGCGCGATGCATTTCAACGCCACGCAGAAGGCGTTCTTCGGGTGGATCCCGCCGTCGTCGGTCAAGACACAGACCAGCGGCACGCAGAGCTACACGCTCGCGCCGTTCGAGAACGCGGGTGGCGCGACCTATGCCGTCAAGGTGCCGGGCCGCTCGTTCCGCACGTACTGGCTCGAGTATCGCCAGCCGATCGGTTTCGACAGCGCCCTGTCCGCGTATCCCAACAACGGCGTGCAGCTGCGGGTCGCGGTCCCCTTCGAGACCATTTGCGGTGGATGCGCGGACGACACCGAGCTCGTCGACATGACGCCCACGACGTCGGCGCTCACCGACGGCGCGCTCCTCACCGGCCAGCGTTACCACGACAACGTCGCCGGCCTGACCGTCACGGTCGGGGCGGTCAATGCCGCCGGCGCCACCGTGACGGTCCGGGTGGACCCGCACGCGCCGAAGCCCGACTTCGACCAGAGCGGATCGATGGATATCGTGACCCGCAACGCGTCGACCGGCGCGACCACGCTGCAGCTCATGAACGGCTCGACGACGCTGTCGAGCACTTCGCTCACGACCGATCCCAACTGGACCGCGCTGGCCACCGGCGATTTCGACGGCGACGGCCGCAGCGACCTCGTGTGGTGGAACGCAACGACCGGGCAGACGAGCATCTGGCTCATGAACGGCGCGTCGTCGACCGCGTCCGCAACGCTGTCGGCCGGGCAGGGCTGGAAGGTCGTCGGGGTGGGCGATTTCAACGGCGATGGCCGCAGTGACCTCGTCTGGCGCAACCTGTCGACAGGACAGACCGCGATCTGGTTGATGAACGGCACGGCAGTGCTCTCCGCGGCCACGATCATCGCGGATCCGAATTGGACAGTCACGCAAATCGGCGACGTGAACGACGACGGCCGTGACGACCTGGTCTGGCGCAACACCGCCACCGGCCAGACTGCGTTGTGGCTGATGGACGGGCTGGTCGCGAAGTCGAGCGCTCTGTATGCGGTGGGTGCGGCATGGCAGGTGGTCGCGCTGGGCGACTTCAACGGCGACCACAAGGCCGACTTGGTGTGGGAGAACGCGGCCGCGGGCGAGACCGTCATCTGGCTCATGCGCGACACGACGGTGCTGAGCTCGGCGTTCCTGCCCGCCGCGAGCGGCTGGCACGTGACCCGCACCGCGGATCTGAACGGCGACGGCAAGTCGGACCTCGTGTGGCGCAACTCGACGACCGGTGCCACGGCGGCCTGGCTCATGAACGGTGTGTCATCTACATCGGCTTCGGTGTTGCTGACGAGCCCCCAGTGGTCGGTGATCATGGCCGACGACCTAGACGGCGACGGCAAGGCCGACCTCGTCTGGTCGAATTCCGCGACGGGCGCCGTCGCGCTCTGGCAGATGAACGGGCTCGCAACCGCCAGCTCCGCCACGCTGTCGCTCAATCCGTCCGTGCTGTTCCAACGTCTCGCGCTGCCGTAAGCGTCGTCCTGCCGGCCGCGCGCGGGTGAAATCAGCCCGCGCAGGCCCGCGCCTTTCGTCGCCCACGAATATTCGCGGTTCCGCCGCCGGGCGCACTTGGGCTACGATGCGGTCCGGTTGCCCCGTGGAGTCCCGCACATGCACCCTTGCACGCCGTCCCGCCCGTCCGCAGCCGGCCGCCTCGTCGCGCTGATTTTGTGCACGTGGGCCTTAGCCTTCGCGGCCACGGTGTCCGCCGCGGGTACGGAAGTGCGCGAGCTGGTCATCAAGTATCGCGACGACGCGCTGGCGAAGGGTGCCGTCGTGCTGCCACCGGCCCTGCTGCAGCGGATCGGCTCGGCGCTCCAGGTCGGGTTCGTCGAGACCGGACGCACGCGCGACGGCGCCGTCCGGCTGGCGTTGATCGCGCCGCTCGACGTTGACGCGGCCCGCGCGGCGTTGAATCGTCTGCGGCTGCAGGCCGACGTGTTGTACGCCGCCGTGGCGCCGCCGGCTCCGACGTCGCGGCCCGGCGCTCGGGTGAAGGCCTTGGGCGCAGCGTCGCCGCCGACCACCCGGCTGATCGTCAAATATCGCGATCCGGTGCGCGTATCGGCGCTGCTCGCTGGCTTTCCGATGGCGCGCCTCGACCTCGACCAGCTCAGCGCCGTCGCGGGGATGCCCGTCGCCTTCGTCCGGCCGATGGCCGACGGTGCGAGCGTACTGACCGTGATGCGCAGGATGCCCATCGAGGACCTCGAGGCCGTAGCGCGCCAGCTCGCGGCGCAGCCCGACATCGAATGGGCGCAGCCCGACTACATCGACCACATCGCCCTCAATCCGACCGATCCCTGCTATGCGAGCCCGTCGACCGGCGCGTGCAACAGCGGCTATCAATGGGACCTGTTCGATCCCGTAGGCGGCGTGAACGCGCCGGCAGCGTGGAACCTGACCACCGGCTCGGCCAGCATCACCGTGAGCGTGATCGATACCGGCGCGCTGCTCAGCCATCCCGATCTCGCGGGACGCTTTTTCGCCGGCTACGACATGATCGACGACGCGCTCGTCGCGAACGACAACGATCCGAATCCGATGTGCACGGAGACGACGGTGGGCGGGTGCTTCGGCAGCCGCGACTCGAGCGGGGCCGACCCTGGCGACTGGCTGTTCGCGGCATCCACGAGCGACCCGAACAATTGGTTCTACCAGTGCAACTTCGGCAGCAGCTCGTTCCACGGCACACACGTGTCCGGCACGATCGGCGCGATTCCGAACAACGGCATCGGCATCGCCGGCCTCAACTGGGTGAGCAAGATCGTCCCGGTGCGTGTCCTCGGCCGTTGCGGCGGCTATTCGTCGGACATCGCCGACGGCATCACGTGGGCGTCCGGCGGCACGGTCACGGGGCTGCCGGTCAACACGCATCCGGCACGCGTGCTCAACCTGTCGCTCGGCGGATTCCGCTCCAGCGCGACCTGCGATCCGGCCTATAGCGGCGCGATCAGCGGGGCGCTCGGGCGCAACGCCGTGATCGTCGTGGCCGCGGGCAACAACAATTACGATTCCATCCACGATTCGCCCGGCAACTGCCCCGGCGTGATCACCGTCGCTGCCACCGGCGAGCACGGCTTCAAGGCGTACTACAGCAACTTCGGAACGGGAGTAGAGATCGCCGCGCCGGGCGGCGACCGCCGCTTCCAGGCAACCTACAACCCGAACCAGCGCGGCATCCTCTCCTCGCTCAACAGCGGCACGCAGGTGTTCGACCCGAACCGCGGCGTGAACGTCGGCACGTCGCCCGATCCGGCCGGATACGAGTACGTGGAGTACACCGGCACCAGCATGGCCACCCCGCACGTGGTGGGGATCGTGTCGCTGATGCTCTCGGCCAACACGGCGCTGACGCCCTCGCAGGTGCTGTCCAAGCTGCAGACCAGCGCGCGCGCGTTCCAGACCGGCGCGCCGGTGTGCAGCACGGCCAACGTGCCCGATGGCAACGGCATCGGCTCGGTGCCGAGCAGCTCCTGGTTCGGCTGCACCTGCACGACCGCGCTGTGCGGCGCGGGCTTCGCCGACGCCTACCGTGCCGTGCTCGTGTCGATTGGCGTAGCCACCACCACGACGCTCGTCAGCTCCGCCAACCCTGCGAATCCAGGCAGCTCGGTCACCTTCACCGCCAATGTCACTGGCGTCGCTCCGACGGGCACCGTCGGTTTCACCGCGGACGGGAGCGCCATCTCCGGATGCGCGGCGGTCGCGCTGGCCGGTACCGGCGACGCGCGCACCGCCGCGTGCAGCAACTCGGCGCTGCCCGCTGGAACGCATGCGATCGTGGCGAGCTACTCCGGCGACGGCAACGACAATCCTTCGTTGAGCGCGACGCTGACGCAGACGATCAGCGGCACGGTCACGCTCGCCAAGCGCAAGATCGACTTCGATGGCGACGGCAAGCAGGATCTCGTATGGCGCAACTCGTCCACGGGCGAGGTGTCGGTGTGGCTCATGAACGGGCTGACCTACAGCTCGGCCGCGATCATCTACGCCGACCCCGCGTACACCGTCACGAACACCGGCGACCTGTCCGGCGACGGACGCACCGATCTCATCTGGCGCCACACCAGCGGCGCCACCGTGGGCTGGCTCATGAACGGCACGTCGTACATCACGTATGCGACGCTCCTCTCCGACCCCAATTGGAACGTGGTGCGGACGGCCGACTTCAACGGCGACGGCAAGGCGGATCTGCTGTGGCGCAACAGCAGCAATGGCCAGACCTCGATCTGGCTGATGAACGGGCTGGCGCCCACCGCCTCAGCGATCGTCCTGTCCGATCCGAACTGGCAGGTGACCCAGGTCGGCGATTTCAACGGCGACGGCAAGGCAGACCTGGTGTGGCGCAACAGCTCCACCGGGCAGACCGCGCTGTGGCTCATGAACGGCACCGCGATCCTGTCGAGCGCTTTCGTGATGGGCGACCCGAACTGGTCGGTCACACACGTGGGCGATTTCAACGGCGATGGCAAGAGCGATCTCGTCTGGCGCAACAGCAGCACGGGGCAGGTGGCGATCTGGCTCATGGACGGGGTCAATGCGTCCAGCGCGGCCGTGATCTTCGGCGACGCAAACTGGCAGGTCACGAACGTCGGCGACTTCGACGGGAACGGCAAGTCGGACCTGGTATGGCGACACTCGGGGACGGGGCAGACGGCCGTGTGGCTCATGAACGGCACGACGGCCGCATCGAGCGCCATCGTGATGAACGATCCCAACTGGCGGGTCACGCA
Source organism: Burkholderiales bacterium (assembly GCA_038239945.1). Lineage (GTDB taxonomy): Bacteria > Pseudomonadota > Gammaproteobacteria > Burkholderiales > Casimicrobiaceae > VBCG01. The sequence goes on along the minus strand of JBBSEG010000009.1, from coordinate 77,085 downwards.
CGTGACCGATTCCAACAACGACGGCAAGTCGGACCTCGTGTGGCGCAACTCCGCCAGCTCGTCTACCACGATCTGGCTGATGAACGGGACCGGCTACAGCAGCTTCGCGACGCTGCTGAGCGACCCCAATTGGTTGGTGTCGCCGGCTGACGGCCTGTAGCGAAAGGGCGGCTACTCCGCCGCCCGCGCCAGCGCGAGGAAGCGCGCGTGGTCGCGGATGTAGTCGGCCTCGTCGTAACGCTCGGAGGCGAGTACGAGGCAGACGGATCCGGGGTCGAAGTTGACCTCGGCGGCCCAGATCATCGGCGGCACGTGCAGGCCGCGCCACGGCCGGTTCAGGTGCACCCGGTCCTGCGCGACGCCATCGTCGAGCGTGACGTCGAAGCTGCCGGCGAGGCACACGAGGAATTGATGGAGCCGGTGGTGCGCGTGCGCGCCGCGGCTCTCCTCGGTTGGCACGTCGTAGAGATAGAACACGCGCCGGATCGCGAACGGGATATGCCGGTCGCCCTCCAGGAACGTCAGGTTGCCGCGCGGGTCGGCGATGCGCGGCAGCTCGATGACGCGACAGCTCGCGATTCCGCCGCCCGCGCTCATCGCGTCACCGGCCGGTTGAAGACTGCCCGCGCCAGCACATAGGTCATGGGGATGGTCACCACCAGGCAGAGCAGCGGCGCAAGCCAGGGAGCAATGCCGAGGCGCTCGACGCAAAGCGCGACCAGCAGCATCGCGATGAGGTACTGGACGAGATAGATGAGCGGAAAGCGCAGGAACGAATGCCACGCCGTGCGCCGCCGGAACACGAAGCGCGCGTTCAGCGCATAGCTCAGCAGGATGCCCGCCACGAATGAGATCGAGAACGCGATCGCGTAGGGCGCCACCTGCAGCAACAGGAGATAGACCGCGTAGGTGGCCCCCGTGTTCAGGGTGCCCGCGAGGAGGAACCGGGCGACGCTTCCGTCAAAGAACTTCATCGACGACGGCCTCGGGACGGCGGTTGCTCTCGTCGAAGATCCGCCACAGATATTCGCCGATCACGCCCAGCATCAGGATGATGAGGCCGAGCAGCCAGGTCACCAGCGCCACCACGGTCGAAAAGCCGGGCACCGGGATGTCGCCCGCAAAGGCCGCAGCCACCACCACCATGCCGTAGACGAAGCTCGCGATCGAAACGATCGCGCCCACCGCCGAGATGGCGCGGATGGGCGTGACGGAAAAGCCGAGCATCACATCCATGAACGCACGGAACTTCTTGCCGAGCGTCCACCGCGAGCGGCCGTGCAGACGCGGGCGCCGGTGATAGCGGATGACCGACGGCTCGAAACCGAGCCAGTAGGCGAGCAGTGGCAGGAAGGCGCTCTTCGCGCTGTCGCGCAGAGGGTCCAGCATCACGCGGTCCATCAAGGCGAGGTCGAAGCCGCCGGCGGGGTACCCGGGCAGCACCAGCTTGCGCAATGCGAGATAGTAAAGGCGCGACAGCCACCGTGAGAGGAGCGGATCGTCGCGGGTCTCGCGCTCGGCGATGACGAACCGGCTGCCGTTCTGCCAGCGCTCGGCCATGTCGAGCACGAGCTCCGGCGGGTCCTGCAAGTCCGCGGCCAGGAAGCAGAAGGCGTCGCCGGTGACATAGCGCAAGCCGGTGCGGATGGCCGGCACGGCGCCGAAGTTGCGGGTGAGGCGGATCACGCGCGTAGCGGGACGCGCGCGCTTGATCTGCCGCAGACGCTCGAACGAATCGTCGCGGGAGCCGTCGTCGACGAACACGAGCTCGAGCGCGAGCCCGCGAGCGAGAAGCGCCGCCTCGACCGGTTGGAGCGCTTCGAATAGCAATGGCAGCGACTCGGCATTGAAATAGACGGGAACGATCAGCGACAGCACGCGCAACCCGTCCACCGAAAGGGCTGGCGCGGACAGCGAGGCGGGCGTGTCGCAGAGAGTGCTCATGCGGCGCGGCGGGCGTCGAAGAACGTGCGCAGGGCGTCGACGACACGATCGATCTCCGCATCACGGAGATCCGGGTAGCAGGGCAGCGTGAGCACCTCGTTGCACGCCGCTTCGGTGGCCGGCAGCCGCACACGGGGGTGCGCCGCTCCGGCGGGCTGCAGATGGTCCGGCACCGGATAGTGGACGTCGGTGCCGATGCCGGCGCGGCCGAGATGCGTGCGCAGCGCCTCCCGGTCGCGGCTGCGCACGACGAACAGGTGCGCGACATAGTCGCCGCCAGTCCACCGCGGCAACCGCAGCGGCAATCCGGCCAGCGCTTCGCAATAGCGGGCGGCGACCGCCACGCGCGCGGCGTTGCCCGCCGCCAGGCGCGGCAGCTTGACGCGCAGGAAGGCCGCCTGGAGCTCGTCGAGGCGGCTGTTGCGGCCCCCGCTTTCGACGACGTGGTACTTCACTCCCCAGCCGTACTGCCGCAACGAGCGCGCGCGAGCGCCGATGCCCGCATCGGAGGTGACGATCGCCCCGCCGTCGCCGAGCGCGCCGAGGTTCTTCGTCGGGTAGAAGCTGAAGCAGCCGGCCGCGCCGAACGAGCCGGCCATGCGGCCGTCGCGGTGGGCGCCGTGCGCCTGCGCGCAATCCTCGAGCACGGCGACACCCGCGGCGTCGGCAATCGCCACGATCGCCTCGATGGGGGCGAGCTTGCCGTACAGGTGCGTGACGACGATGGCGCGCGCGCCGGCGAGCGCCGTCTGCAACGACGCGGGCGTCACCACCAGGTCGTCGCCGATCTCGACGTATGAAGGAACGGCGCCGATGGCCAGCAGCGCCGTGCTGGCATAGAAGCCCGCGTTAGCGGCCACGACGACGCGATCGCCGCGGGCGACGCCCATGGCGCGCAGCCCGAGCTCGAGCGCATCGGTGCCGTTCGCCACGGACACGCAATCGAGCACGCCGCAGTCGTGCGCGAACTCCTGCTCGAACGCGTCCACCTCCGGCCCCAGCACATACCGGCGGCTTTCGATCACGTGCTGCGCGGCGCGCTGCAGCTCCTCGGCCAGCGCAGGATCGGTCGCGAAACGAAACACGGGCAGATCGATGGTCATCGACCCCGACGACCGGCCACGACGTAGATTTCGCCGGCGATGTCCGGATAGCGCTCGCCGAGCTGCATGAACGCCGCGAGCATCTCGGGCGTCCACGTACGCTCGATCTGCGCGTTGGACAGGGGCTTCAGCCAGTAGCCGCCGAAGGCCTCGATCGCGAGCCCGGCCGCCAGGAAGCACTGCCGGAAGGACTCCGGATCGAATACGCGCCGGTGTCCGTGATGGCGGTCGGCGTCGCTCATGGCGTCTTCGCTCGCGAGGAGTCCCATCAGCACCGCCGCCTGGCGATGCAGCGAGCGACGGTTCGGGACGGCCGCAAGGATGCGGCCTGCGGGCGTCAGCCAGAGGCTCGCCTTCGCCACTATGTCCGCCGGATCCTCGACGTGCTCGAGCACGTGGCCCAGCACGATGTTGTCGAACGCGCGCGTGGGCTCGTACGACTCGAACAGGCTGTGATGCACCACCGCTGCCGGGAAGCGCGCTGCGAGCGAATCGCAGAACGCGCGGCTGCCCTCGACGATCGTCAGCGCGCGCCCGGTGTCGGCGAGCCATTGGGTCATCACGCCTTCGGCGGCCCCCATCTCGAGGATCGACTCGCCGCGCAGGAAGCGCTCGAACACGCGAAACGAGTATTCGATGGAATCGGTGTTGACGCCCGCGGCATAGCGCGAGACATCGGCGATCTGGTCCAGCCGGTCTAGCTCGCCGTTCACGGCAGCGGCGCGGCGATCAATTCGACCAGAAGCAGGGTGGGCAGCATGAGAAATGCGATGTCGCGGCCATCGAACGCAACGGCGGGCACGCGCGGCACCACGAGCTTCGCCCGCGCTGCGCGCAGCGCGTCGATGGCGGCATCGAGATCCGCGGTTTCATAGGCGAGATGATATAGCTTCACGCGCTGGTTGAGCCACGGGGCGAGCAGGCCTGGCGCGGCGCCCGGCAGCGGCTCGAGCAGCTCGAGCCGTGGCGATTGACCGGCGAGGAAGAGTCCGCGCACCCCCTGGCGCGGGTCGATGAATACCGCGCCTTCGCGAACGTAGCCCAAGCAGGCGAGCCTACCCGCCTCCGACGCAATGTCAGAGCACGCGACCCCGATGTGATGAAAGCGCAGGCCCGGGGCGGGGGAGTCCATCATGGCGACATCGCCCTCGCCGCGCCCGGCGTGCGTTTGGCCAGGCGCAGCGCCAGCCCCTCCAGTCGCCGCTCCACGTCCGGCCACCCCGAGCGCAGCAGCCGATGCTCAATCGAAGGGCGCGGCTCACCATTGTGCAGAATGGTGACGGGCAACGGCGTCCTCACCAGCCCGCAACTGTCGTGGAACGCGACCACCTGCGCGTTTTCGGCCAGCGTGCGGCAGACGAGCCCGTCGAGCGCAAGCGTGTCGAACGCGCACCGATAAGTCAGCAGGGTCGCTTCGATGGCGGCCGGGGAGCCGGGCTCGAGCACGAATCGGCCCCACTCGGCCGTGCGTGTGGTCGCGTCGACTTGATAGAGCGCCACCGTGCCTTCAGGTTGCGCCGCGCCGCCGGACCCCGGCCGCTCGACGATAAAGTAGTAGTCGCCGGCTCGATCGAGATAGTGCGCGATCCATTCCCGCTGAGCGGCCGCAGTGACCGCGCCCAGGTTAATGAAGCGCGCCGCGCGCGCGCGGAGGCCGGCAATGAAGGCCGCGTCGTCCGGCGTCACCGGCCTCAGCCGAAAGCGATGGCCCGACGCGCACAAGTCATGCCGCAAGATGTGCGCGCAACGACGCGGCGATCACGGCAACCGTAGTCAATCCGGCGAATTCCGCTTCGTCGAACTGGACGTTGTAGCGGTCCTCGAGGGCAAAGACAATCTCGACATGCTTGAGCGAATCCCATTGCGGGATCTCACTGCGCGAAAGATCGACCGCAGGCAGCTCGGACAGGCCCAGAACCTGTGCAACTAGCGACTGGATCTCGTCATCGGCCACGATGCACGTCATGATGCTACCGCTCGCTCATGCACGACAATCTCCACGGCGCGCGACGTGACCATTGCCCGCACCCGAGCGTACTCCACTTCGATCCGACCCCCGTCGCTCGGCGCCGCCAGTCCGGCAAAGCGAGTGATCCAGTCGAGAGCTGGACTATTTCGCGGACCCTTCGCGATCTCGAAGGACAGCTTGGCGGGCTGCTCGTCGCCGGCCAGAAGCAGCAAGGCGCGCGACAGCATTGTGTCCTCCAAACGGCGTCCGAGCGCCCGGCAGCTTACGGCGAGCAACTCAACTCGCATATCCGGATGCATGGGCGTGCCGACGACTACTGCGATAATGCCGCTGTCTGAAAGCCGATCCCGAAGCCGAACCGCCACGACGTTCGCGGACCTTTCGGCGATTCTCTGCGCGATTTCGGCCTCGTTCAGCCGCCGCAGTGAGAGGTTGAATTGGTTCGTCTTGCGTGAGAGCTCGGCCATGCGCGGGACGAGGTCCATCGCGCCGACGTAGAATTCCAGCTGGATTCCAAGCGAGCGCAAATATGATTCGGGGGATGGCTCGTCGCGCATCAACGACGTGCGCACGGCCGCTGCATTCAGGTCAGCGGTGCGTAATAAGTCTTCCGCTGACGTTCCCCAGCGAAAGACACCGGCAACATGTCGAAGTGCCTCCACCGTCTGGGCTCCGTCTGGACGCGCGTGCACTGTAACCGCCGGCGAGCGCGAGGCCGCGGCGGCAAGCTCGCCTGGGTTATCGTCGACGAAAATCATCGCGTCTGCGCCGATGCGAAGCTGCGCTGCGACTCGTTCGAGTGCCGAAGCCTTGTCGCCCCATGACGCTTCGATCGATGAGAAATGACCAAGTCGCAGCGGAAAATCCCTGCGGCGGTCGAACATGCGCTCGATATCGGCAAGCTCGTTGCGTGACACAAGCGCCAGGAAGATGCCTCGCTGGTGCAACTCGACCAGATACGCCTGCAACCCCTCGTGGCCCGGGGTGAGCACCACCGATTGTTCCCCATCCTCGCCGAGGACGCCGTCGTATAACGTGCCATCGAGATCGAGGGCTATCGCCTTGATCGGAACTCCGACCGTTGCAGGTAGCCAGCTACAGGCCAGCTCGCGAGCAACCTCCAGGCAACTGCGATTGGAGAGCCGAGTGCCGCTCAAATCTGCAGTGCGCGCATCGGTCCAGTGTTCGTTGAGCCGATGCGCAATCGTTTCTAGATCGGCCAGGTACATGGCATGAATTCCGGCCGCGCCAACCCTCGCTCGAACGGCGGGCGACAGCGGCCACGCAAGGATGAGAATGGGTGCCGACGTCTGCGCCCGCAAGGCGCCCACGCGGTCGATCAGCCAGGCGGCCCAGACGTCGTCGCCGGCGAGGCCGTCAAGCCGCGCGGCATCGATCCAAAGGATCTCGGCGTCGAATGCGCCTTCAGTCCAGTCAAACGTGAAAGTGTCGTCATACGGGCCTATGACCCAATCTACCGTCAGGCCATTCCAGGCCGCAAAAGGCGGCGTGGCGGACGCGACCGGTTCGAACGCATGATTGCGATGAACGCGCGCGCGAACTTTGCGGCTCGGCCAGGGAGCACGCAGCGCCGATAACTCCGCGCGATGGAGCCGGTCGAAAAGCAGCGGTTGCCATTCTGCGCGGGCGATGGCCCGCGCCGCTGAGTCGGCGATCGGAAGCATTGGCGATAGCGACGTTCGGGAAGCCGAGAAGTATACAGACGCCGAGCGAGCCACTCCGGGTTGTCGAGTGCCGGCACTCCGTCGGACGACGTGGGCCAGCGCAAACCGACGCCGGTCCGGAAAACTCGTGCCGGGGTCGGGTCAAGCGACGTTACGCTGCGAGACCATAAGAAGTTGTGCCGAATTCGCATTGGCGTGAAACGCCTCAGGACCTTCTAGCCGTGTGTACTGCGGCTTGCTGCTGCACACATTCGCAGACGCTCACCTCGTGAATGAAAGCAACAAACCGCCGGCACCCATTCGTCAAGCGCACAAATTCGCCGCGCCACAAGCCGAAAAAAGGGCCCTTAAGGGCCCTTTAAGTGCGTGGTGCATTCGACTTCAGGGAGTAATGACCATCACGTTGAAGGTCAAGCCATTCTGCACGGCACCGTGCGACGTGCTTACGATTGACCATTTATTGGACGTCCCTCCGGCACATCCCGGGCCATAGAAGACAAAATAGCTATCCGAGGGATTTTGCGAGCCGTAGCTTGTTCCGAAGCCCGCCGTCGGCGTTACGAACAGGATGGCGGCTGGATTGCCTGTGGTATACGGGTTGTCGAAAACGGTGACGTAATTGGTTCCCGAACTCGTGCCGCAAAGCGTCCCGGTTCCCGTGGGATACGCGGCCGATGTGTCCACCTTGTGTTGGAACACGAACGAGCTGCTGCCGACTCCCGCGCCGCGGACACGGAATCCACCCTGCACCACGTCGAGCGCCGAAGTGCCGCTGGCGAGCTCGGCCCCGCTGCCGGTCCCGCCGTTATAGGCGTTCAAGGCCGAACCCGTGCCGTCCACATTCTGGGAGTACAGCACGCCGCCGCCCGAATATGTCCCAACGATTGAAATGTAATCCTGTTGAGCCGTGCTGGTGCCGGCATAGTAACCATTGATGTCGATGACGACGTCGCCGGGAGTCGAGCGGAGCTGCACCTTGAAGTCGCCGTTGGTATCGACGGCGCTGACCGTGGTGGCGCTGTTCCATTGACCGGCCTGGATGACCATCACGACCGTGTTGCCCAGCGTGCCGGCATTCGAGATGACCTCGATGTCGCCCGATGCTGCAGTCGGGGGCGTCGTCACCGCGAGCGAGACGGCCTTGACGCGGTTGGTGCCGGCGGGCACACCGCAATTGCCCTGGCTGCGGTAGACACGCGTCTGTCCGGCTGAGAAGGGTCCACCGGCATACACTGGGGAGAAGGCCCCGCGCGTGTCGACCAGGCGGCACGGCGTGATCGGGATGAACGTCGAAAGCACCAGTGTACTCTTCTCCAGCGTCCTTGCGCCGGCGAACGCGCTGTCCATCGTGCCGGCGATGCCGGGAGGCGACAACACCTGCGCGACCGACCAGTTGCGCAGCAGCGGGAGCATCGACGGGCCTGCCGCGACGTCCGGCGCGGCCGATCGGGACGTCGGGCCGTCCCCTGCATAAGCGTTGGCCGTCATCATCGCCGCGACGGCGATGGCGGTAAGGGTGGTTTTCGTAATGCGCATGGTGCCTCCGGGGCGGACTCGAGAAGTAAGCGAAGTCGGACGGACTGACTCAGTCGGACCGTTGTCGACCGCCCGGATAGTCACATAGCGCAAGCCACCCGGCTAGTGAATATTCCGCCTCTCGTCCGGTTGAGCGACCGGACCGCCGAACGGGCGCGCCCACGGGCTGCTCCCCCAACCGAGCCGTCTGCGCGCGAGCGGCTCGGCCAGACCCGCGAACCGCTTATCGGCTCGCGGTTGCGGAAACTCGCGCGACGGCTGCGCGAATCCCCAATCGTCGTTACGGGTTGATGACCAGCACGTTGAACTGCTCGCCGATGCCGAAGGCCGTCGTGGCGAACAGGTACCAGCCCGGAGCCGTGACGCCGTTGCACGTTCCGGTGCTGCTGAATTGCACGTTCACAGTCCGCGGAGCGGTCGGATCGAGCGCGGTTATGCGCTGGGTGACGAACAACATCTGCGCCGAGTTCGCGGCCGCCTGGAACACCTGCGGATTGTCGATGCGCACATAGCGCGGGTCGGCGGCGCAAAGGTTGGAGGCATCCACTTCATAAACGAATGCCGGGGTGGTCGTGTTGATGCCCGCCCCGAGCACGCGGATTCCGCCGCCGTGGATGTCGATCGCGTATGGCCCCGACGCGAGCTCGATCTGGCTGTTCGATCCGCTGTTGAACAGGTTGGCCGCCGCGCCGACTGCATCGCCGTTCTGCACGTACAGGAGGCCGTTCGGCGAGCGCGTGCCGACGATCGAGATGAAGTCCTGCTGCAGGCCGCTGGTGGTGGCGTAGTAGCCGTTGATGTCGATGACGACGTCGCCGGGCGTCGAGCGGAGCTGCACCTTGAAGTCGCCGTTGGTATCGACGGCCGTCAGCGTGGTCGCGCTGTTCCACTGCTGCGCCTGCACGACCATAACCACGGTGCCGCCCAGCGTGGCGAAATTCGAGATGATCTCGATATCCCCGGAGGCGACCGTGGGCGGCGTGGTCACCGCAAGCGAGACCGCCTGGACGCGCCCATTTCCGGCCGGCACGCCGCAGTTGCCCGGCACGCGATACACGCGCACCTCTCCCGCGCTGAACGGTCCCCCTGCGTAGACCGGCGAGAACGTGCCGCGCGTATCGAGCAGCCGGCAGGGGGTGACCGGGATGAACGTGGACAGCGGCAGGGCGAAGCCCTTGCCCGTCGGCTTGCCGTCGACGAGTGCATGGTCCATCGAGCCCGCGATGCCGGGCGGCGCGATGAACTGCGGCGCGGCCCAGTCGCGCAGCGGCGGCAGCATGCTCGGCGCGGGGGCCGCGACGAAGCGCGTTCTCGCCACGCCGGCCCACGCCGACTGCAACAGGGTTGGATCGAGCGAGGCGGCCAGGACCCCGGCCGCGCCCGCGAGGGCCAGCGAAACGGCGATTTTGCGTGACAGCATGAAGCCTCCTTGAATGCGTATCAGATCGTGCTCATCGGTCGGAAGTAGTCGAGCCGATCGATCGACTTGACCTTGACCTGGTGGACGTCGGTGCCCTGCAGGACCTTCAGCGTGACCTCGTCGCCGGCGCTGCCGTGCCACAGGCGCTGATAGAACTCCGACTGCGACGTCACCGCGTGGTCGCCGACGGCCAGGATGATGTCGCCCGAGCGCAGCCCCGCCTGGTCCGCCGGACCGTCCGGGGACACGCGCGCGACCACGACGCGACCCTGAGCCTCGTCGGCCGATACGCCGAGCCACGGCCGGGCGGGTCCGTTGCGGTGCCCCTGGCGCACGAGATCGGCCAGGATCGGCCTGAGGAGGTCGATCGGCACGAACAGGTTGCCGGGGACGCTCGGATCGCCTTCGCTGGCGGCGCGAACGATGAGCGAGCCGATGCCGATCAGCCGGCCGTCGCGGTCGATGAGCGCGGCACCGCTCCAGTTCAGCGTCGGCGGGCTCGTGTAGAGCGCGGATTCGAGCTGGTATTCCCAGCTGCCGGTGAACCCGCGCTTCGAGACTACGTGGGCGAATGCTGCACGCTCTTCGGTAGCGCTCGCGATGAGCACCGGCTCCTGCTCGGCGACGCGACCCGAGTTGCCGAGGGTCACGGGCTTCGCCTCGACCGGCAGCAGCGTGCGCACGAGCCCGAAGCCGCTGTTGTGGTCGTACCCCACGACCTGCGCGGGCAACGTGCGGCCGCGCGAATCCGTCACCTTCACGTCATCGGCCTCGACGATCAGATATCCGATCGTCAGCACCAGCCCGTCGCTGCCGATCAGGATGCCCGTCCCTTCGCGGTCGCGACCCAGCGTCGAGTAGCTACGGGCGTCCGCAACCGCGCGAACGCTGACCTTGACGATCGCGTTGAACAGGCGTTCAGCGTCGATGGGCGCTGCAGCGTCGACATCCGAGGTTTCGCGCGACACCGGAGCCTGGGCCGGTGGCAACGTGCGGGCGGCGTTCCGGCGCGGCGGGCTGTCCGCAGCTTCGGAGTCGTAGGTGGCTAGCACGAGGCTCGTGAGGAGCATGGCCGCCAGCAGCGTGCGGGCATGAGCCGGGCGGCCGACGTCGTCACGATGGCACGCCATGATCGTCTCCCCGTTCGCAGGTGGCCCGGCGACCACCGTGGCGGCGGGTCGCGACAGCCTTCCATTGCCCGCAGACACTATAACCCGGCCTCGACGCTCGCAAGCCGTGTTCGTCCTACAATCGCGCGGTCAATCGCCGGTCAATCGCCGGTCAATCGCCGGTCAATCGCCGGTCAATCGCCGGTCAATCGCCGGTCAATCGCCGGGCGCGCGCCCGGACCGGGTGGAACGGCGTCGCTATAATTGCCTGGCGGCCACGGCACGGGACCACCCGCGCGCCCGCCACCTGGGAGGGAACCGATGTCACGCAAGCGCCCGGAGGACCTGCGCTCCTTCCGCTGGTACGGGAAGTCGGACATGCGCGGCATCGGTCATCGTTCGCGCACCGCCCAGATGGGCTATGCCCGCAACGATTACCTCGGCAAGCCGGTGATCGCGATCGTCAATACGTGGAGCGACATCAATCCGTGCCACGCGCATTTCCGGCAGCGCGCGGAGGAGGTCAAGCGCGGCGTCTGGCAGGCCGGCGGGTTTCCGGTCGAGATGCCCGCGATCACGTTGTCCGAGCCGTTCCAGAAGCCGACGACGATGCTCTATCGCAACCTGCTCGCGATGGAAACCGAGGAGCTGCTGCGCTCCTATCCGGCGGACGGCGCGGTGCTCATGGGCGGCTGCGACAAGACCACGCCGGCCCTGCTTATGGGTGCGATCAGCATGAACCTGCCGGCGATCTTCCTGCCCGCGGGGCCGATGCTGCGCGGCGACTGGAAGGGCCAGTTTCTGGGCTCCGGCTCGGACATCTGGAAGTACTGGGCCGAGAAGCGTGCCGGCAACCTCACCGAGCAGGCGTGGGAGGAGATCGAGAACGGCATCGCGCGCTCGTACGGCCATTGCATGACCATGGGGACGGCGTCGACGATGACGTCGGCCACCGAGGCGCTCGGGCTTTGCCTGTCGGGTGCAGCCTCGATACCCGCGGCCGACTCGCGGCACGCCCGCATGGCGACGGCGACGGGCCGGCGCATCGTCGACATGGTGTGGGAGGACCTGAAGCCGCGCGACATCCTGACGCCTGCGAGCTTCGACAACGCGATCACGGCCGTGCTTGCCCTGGGCGGCTCCACGAACGCGCTGGTCCATTTGATCGCGCAGGCGCGGCGCGCCGGCATCGCGCTTACGCTCGACCGCTTCGACGAGCTGTCGCGGCTCACGCCGCTGATTGCCAACGTCCGTCCCGCGGGCAAGTACCTGATGGAGGACTTCTACTATGCGGGCGGACTGCGCGCGCTGCTGGCATCGATTCCCGACCTGCTCGCGCTGGACGAGCGCACGGTGAGCGGCGCGACGCTGCGCGACGATCTCGCGGGCGCTGAGATCCACAATGCCGACGTGATCCTGCCGCGCGAGCGCGCACTCGTGCAGAGCGGCAGCCTCGCCGTGCTGCGCGGCAATCTCGCGCCCGACGGCGCGGTGATCAAGCCGGCGGCGGCGGACGCGAAGCTGCTGCGCCATCGCGGTCCGGCCATCGTCTTCGAAAACTACAACGACATGGCCGCACGCATGGACGATCCGGCGCTGCCGGTCACGGCCGACTCCGTCATCGTGCTGAAGAGCGCGGGACCGCTCGGCGCGCCCGGGATGCCCGAGTGGGGCCAGCTCCCGATTCCAAAGAAGCTGCTGGAGCAGGGCGTGCGCGACATGCTGCGCATCTCCGACGCGCGGATGAGCGGCACCAGCTACGGCGCATGCGTGCTGCACGTGGCGCCCGAGTCGTTCGTCGGGGGGCCGCTCGCATTGGTGCGCGACGGCGACATGATCGCGCTCGACGTCGACGCGCGCACGCTGAACCTCGAGGTCGACGACGCCGAGCTCGCGCGGCGGCGCGCCGCGTGGGTGCGGCCGCCGCCGCACTACGAGCGAGGCTTCGGCGCGTTGTACCAGGCGCACATCACGCAGGCGAACGACGGCTGCGACTTCGATTTCCTGGAGGGCACGGCGCCGACCCCCGATCCGGAGATCCATTGATGCGCACGCTGCCGGCCGACCGGTTGGAGCGGCTGGTGACGGCAATCATGGCGGCGGCCGGATCGGCTCCGGCCGAAGCGGCGACTATCGCGCGCCGGCTGGTCGACTCCAATCTCGTCGGCCACGATTCGCACGGCGTGCTGCGGGTCGGCAAGTATCTCGAGTGGGCGCGCGACGGCTGGCTGCGGCCGAACGCGCAGCCGACCATCGTCACCGAAGCCGATGCGTTCGCCATCATCGACGGCAACCGCGGCTACGGCCAGGTCGTGGGCGAATTCGCGACGAGCCTCGGCATCGCAAAGGCTGCGCGTGCGGGAATCGCGCTCATCGGTTTGCGCAACTGCGGGCATCTGGGCCGCGTCGGTGACTGGGCGGAGATGGCGGCGGCCGCGCGCCAAGTGTCCCTGCATTTCCTCAACACTTCGGGCGCGCAGCGCGTGGCGCCGTTCGGCGGACGCGACCGACGGCTGTCGACCAATCCCATCGCGATCGGTGTGCCGGTCGAAGGCGGCGAGCCCGTCATCCTCGACGTCACGACATCCACCGTTGCGGAAGGCAAGTTGATGGTCGCGATGAACAAGGGCGAGCAGGTGCCGGCGGGCTGGATCATCGATCGCGACGGCCGCCCGACCACCGATCCGCGCGACTTCTACGACGGCGGCGCGCTGCTGACCGTCGGCGCGCACAAGGGCTCGGGCCTGTCGATCGTCACCGATCTGCTCGCCGGTGCGATCTCGACGGGCCGCAGCTCCGACCCGGACGATCCCATCCTGCGCAACAACATGCTCTCGATCTACATCGATCCCGCGGTCTACGATCCGGAGGGCGCGGTGCTGCGCGAGGCGCGCCGGTTCATCGACTGGGTGAAGGCATCGCCGGCCAGCGATCCGGAGCAGCCGGTGCTCGCACCCGGCGAGATCGAGCGGCGCACGCGCGCCGCGCGCCGCGCCGGCGGCATTCCGATCGACGACAAGAGCTGGGGGGATCTCGTTGCCGCGGCGCAATCGACCGGTGTGACGGCCGAGCGTGTCGAGGCGCTCCTGGCCTAGCGGCCCGCCGCGGTCCGCGTCCGCCTGATGAGCGACCTGTCGCTGTTCCCCGGCTTCGCCGCGCACGACCTCGACGGCGCGGGCGCCCGCATCCATTGCGTCGTCGGCGGAGCGGGCCCGCCGCTGCTCCTGCTGCATGGCTATCCGCAGACGCATGCGATGTGGCACAGAATCGCGCCGGCGCTGGCCCGCTCCCGCACGGTGGTCTGCGCAGACCTGCGCGGCTACGGCGATTCGTCGAAGCCGGACAGCGGTCCACCGCACGAGGCCTATTCGAAGCGGTCGATGGCAGCCGACATGGTCGAAGTCATGCGCACGCTCGGGTTCGCGTCGTTCGACCTCGCCGGCCACGATCGCGGCGGCCGCGTGGCGCATCGCCTGTGTCTCGACCACCCGGATGCGGTTGCACGGGTAGCGCTGCTGGACATCTCGCCGACGCGCCTCATGTTCGAGCGCACCGACCAGGCTTTCGCGACGGCTTATTACCACTGGTTCATGCTCATCCAGCCGTTCGACCTGCCCGAGCGCCTGATCGGCGCGGATCCTGCGTACTACCTCGCGCGCAAGATGAAAAGCCTGAGCGCCGAGACGGCCGACTTCTTCGACCCGCGCGCCTGGGCCGAGTATGAGCGCTGCTTCCGCGATCCCGCGACGATTCACGCCACGTGCGAGGACTATCGTGCGGCGGCGTCGATCGACCTCGTCCACGACCGTGCCGACGACGGCCGGCGCGTGCAGTGCCCGCTGCTCGCGCTATGGGGCGGGAGGGGCGTGGTGCATCGGCTCTTCGAGCCCGTCGAGGACTGGCGCACGGCGGCGTCCGACGTGCGCGGGCAGGTGATGCCGACGGGTCACTACGTGGCCGAGGAAGCGCCGGTGGAGACGCTCGCGCAGCTTGAGCGGTTCTTCCCCGTTTCCGCCGGGCAGTGAGCGGCGCGGCGCCTGGCGGAACGATGGCCGACCGGAAGCAACCGTTGCGAAGTGCGGCGGCCAGGCGGGCGCCGCGGCGCCTGGCCGTAGCTCCCGCCGGCGCGGCCCGGCGCGACCTGTCCGGCATCCTCAGCGAGTTCGAGTTCACGCTGATCGTGGTGATGTTCGGATTTTCGCGTTGGGTCGAGACCTGCATGGCGGCGGCCAACGTGCGGGGCCTGAGCGCGCTCGATACTCTGGTGCTGCACGCCGTGAACCACCGGGCGCGCGGCCGCCGGCTCTCGGAGATCTGCACCGTGCTCAATATCGACGAGTCGCACCTGGTCGCCTACGCGCTCAAGAAGCTTGTCGCGGCCAAGCTCGTGACGTTTCGGACCAGGGGACGCGAGCATCATTACTCCACGACGACCGCCGGCGATGAAGCGTGCCTCGCCTATCGGCGGGTCCGCGAGGAGTTCCTGGTGAAGAGCCTGTCGTGGCTTGGCGCCGGCGTCGCCGATCTCGCGCGCATCGAGACGCTGCTGCGCGCGATGTCGGGTCTCTACGACCAGGCGGGGCGCTTCGCCACGGCCGCAAGCATCCGGCAGCCGAAGGCGCCGCCGGTGCATACGAAGCGGTGAGCGCAACGACGGGTCACCTTGCACCACCGACGCTCGAGCGGTGTTGCGGCGAATCGCCGGCGTTTTACCGGTAAACACGGGCGTTGACGCGCGCAGTTTGCGTCTTATAGATTGTGCAGATCGCTGCGAAAGCAGCAACTTCCGCGGGGGTCGCATGGTCAGCACTCATTCGGTGCGCAGGGTTGCCGAAGCGGCCGCGGTCGCGATCGGCCTGGGAACCGGCCTGGTTCATGCGCAGGCGCCGATCGAATGGCGCTTCTTCACGTACTTCGCGCCCAACGACAAACCCGCCCAGACCAACCGTGCGTTCGCGGAAGACGTGCTCAAGGCGACCAACGGCCGTCTGAAGATCACGGTACTTGCCGCAGGGGAGCTGCCCTACAAGGCCCCGGACGTCGTGAAGGCGGTCGCCAGCGACCAGGTCCAGATGGGCGATGTCGCGCTCGGCTTCGCCTCGGGTGACGTGCCCGAGCTCAATGTCCTGCAACTGCCATTCCTGTGCACGTCCTACGCGCAATTCGACAAGGCGCTCCCGGCGGTCCGACCCGTGGTGGACGCGACGCTGAGGAAGAAGTTCGGCGTCGATGTGCTCATGCATTGGACCATGCCGCCACAGAATCTTTGGTTGAATCGTCCGGTGGCCCGGCTCGACGAGCTGAAGGGCATGAAGGTGCGGGCGTGGAATCCGGAGCAGGTGGAGATGATGAAGGCGCTCAACGGCTCCGCGGTGTCGATCACTTCGGCGGAGGTCATTCCGGCCCTCGAGCGCAAGATCATCGACGGAGCGATCACCTCGGCGTTTTCCGCCAACGACTGGCGCGCCTATGACATCGTCAAGACCGGCTACATGGTGAACATGACGATGGGCCACCAGGTGATGATGGTCAACGGCGACGAGCTCGCCCGCCTGCCGGCCGACGTGCGGAGCGTGCTGGTTGCCAAGGCGCGGGAGTGGGCGCCGAAATATGCGCAGATGTCCGAGGAAGGCGATACGGCCGCGCGCAAGAACCTGGTCGCGAACAAGGTCACGCTGGTCGAGCCCGATGCCGCCGACATGGCCAGGGCGCGTGCGTTGATGCGCCCGATGTGGGACGTTTGGGCGAACAAGTACGGGGCCGAAGGGCGGCAGCTCGTCGATGGCGCGATCAAGTCCTGCGGGTCGACGTGATCGACGGACGGGCGGCACCGTCCGGTATCGCCTGGTGAGTGCAGCGTGATCCCGGACGGGCCGACTGGGGAGCCGGCCGTCGCGCCCGTGGGCCGGTTTGACCGGGTCACGCGAGGCTTCGCCGACCTGGCCGGTGTGTTGCTGGCGCTGGTGGTCGTGCTGGTCAACGTCGAGGTCGTGCTGCGCTATGGGTTCGGCTCCTCGACGCTGCTGTCGGACGAGTATTCGGGCTACTTCTTCGTCTGGATGAGCCTGCTCGGATTCGGCTACGCGCTTGAGAACGGTCAGTTCCTGCGCGTCGAGGCCTTGGTCGAGCGCCTGCACGGGCCGTCGCGCGACGCGGCGGAGCTGTGCGGCGCCGTGGCGGGCGCGATCGTGGCCGCCGTGACGACCTACGCCTGCGCGCTCACCTTTCTGGCGAGCTGGAAGTACGGCACTCACTCGATCCAGCCGTCGTCGACACCGCTGTGGATCCCGCAGTCCGTGATGCCAGTCGCGTTCGCGTGGCTGGTCGTGCTGTACGCGCGCGCCGCCGCGGTGCGTGCTCGCGCGCTGCTCGTCCGGCGCTCCGGCCGATGAGCTGGGAAACCGCGCTTGCCATCTACGCCGTCGTGCTGGTCGCGCTGCTGACGTTCGGCGTCGCGATCGGGTCGGTCATGGGCATTGTCGGAACGCTGGGCGTGACGCTGCTGTCCGGTACGCGGTTATGGCCGACCATCGGCGACATCGTCTGGAACACGGCGAACTCGTTCACGCTCGTTGCCGTTCCGCTGTTTGTGCTGATGGGGGAGATCATCCTGCGCAGCGGAGTCTCGGGCCGGTTCTACGCGGCCCTGGCGCAGCTGCTCTATGGCGTGCGAGGCGGCCTTGCGCACGCCAATGTCGCCGGTTGCGCCATGTTTGCTGCAATCTCGGGCTCGTCGACGGCCACCGCGCTGACGATCGGCACCGTGGCGCTGCCCGAGATGCGCAAGCGCGGCTATGACGACGGGCTCACGCTCGGCACGCTCGCCGGCGGGGGCTGTCTGGGCATCCTGATTCCGCCATCGATTCCAATGGTGATCTACGCCGCGGTCGTGCAGGCGTCGGTGATCGACCTGTTCATGGCTGGCGTGCTGCCCGGCATCGCGTTGACCCTGCTGTTCATAGCGTTCGTAGCCGTCCGAGTCGCGTCGAAGCCTTCGCTCGTGCCGGCGACGGCGCCGCGTCCTTCCCGGCGCCAGATCGCGCGCGGCCTGCTCGACACCCTTCCGATCGTGGCGTTGATCACCTGCATCCTGGGTGGGATGTATGCGGGCGTGGTGACGCCGACGGAGGCGGCGGCGTTCGGTTGCGCCATCGCGCTCATCATCGCGGCCTTCTACGGCGGCCTCTCGTGGCGCAACGTGCGCGAAGCCTTGCGCAACGCCGTGGTGACCAATGCGGTGGTGATGTTCGTCATCGTCAACGCGCAGATCCTGAGCTACGCGCTGACGACGTCGGGCGTCGGGCGCGGCGTCTCGCAGATTCTTGCCTCGCTCGGTCTCGGCCCGTTCCCGTTCTTCTGCGGAATGGTCGTGCTCTACCTGATCCTGGGCATGTTCATCGACGGCATCTCGATGATGCTGCTCACGATACCGCTTCTGTACCCGACGGTGCTCGCCAACGGCTTCGACCCGATCCTGTTCGGCGTGATACTCGTGGTGCTGATCGAGCTTGGCCAGCTCACGCCGCCCATGGGCCTCAACCTGTTCGCGATCCAGTCGATCTCTGGCGGCGTCGGTCTCGGCCGGATCGCCTGGGCATCGGCTCCTTTTGCAGTGCTGATCGTGGCGCTGTGCTTCGTCCTGTATTTCGTGCCCGGCCTCGCGCTCTGGCTGCCAGCGTACATGAAGGCATGACCCCCGCCGCGCAACCGGTCGATCTTCGCAGCGACTTCCTGACGCGCCCGACGGAGGCGATGCGCGACGCGATGACCGCCGCGGCGCTTCGGCCGGCGCAATTCGGGTTGCGCGAGGATCCGCAGCAGCAGCTGCTCGAGAAGCGCACGGCGGCGCTGCTCGGCATGGAGGATGCGCTGCTCTTTCCCACGTGCACCATGGCGAACGAGGTGGCGCTGATGCTGCTGAGCTCGCCGGGTGAGGTGGTGGTGGCGCCGCCGGATGCGCACGTCGTGACCTCGGAGGCGGGTGGGCCCGCTGCCCTCGCCGGCGTGCGGATCGTCGCGGTCCCGGGCGATTCGCCGTGTCCCCCCGTCGTTGCGTGGGCGTCGCTCGCGAGCGGGCCGGGGGACGCGTCGGTCCCGCGCGTGTCGGCGCTGCTGCTGGAGAATACCCACAATCGCAGCGGCGGCATTCCGGTCTCCGTGGCGGACGGGCGCGCACTTGTCGCATTGGCCAGGCAGAACGGAATGGGTGCGCACCTCGACGGGTCGCGCCTGTTCAATGCGGCAGTCGCGCTGGGCGTGTCGGCCCGCGATCTGTGCGCAGGCTTCGACACCGTCGCCATCAGCTTGAACAAGGGCCTGGGCGCTCCGCTGGGCGCGATGCTCTGCTGCGCGCGATCGCGCATGCCCCAGGCGCTCCGGCTGCGCCAACGGCTGGGCGGCGGCATTCGGCCGACGGGTGCGCTTTGCGCCGCAGCACTGCTTGCCATCGAGGACACGACTCACCTGGCGGACGATCATCGGCGCGCGAAAGCGCTCGCGGTCGAGCTTGCGGAGCTTCCGTGCGTGTCGATCGACCCGGCACGGGTGCTCACGAACCTCGTGGTGGTGGATACGGCTGCGTCCGGCCGCACCGCCATCGAGGCGTGCGCCCGGCTGGCGGAGCACGGCGTGCTGGCGCTTCCGTTCGGGACCGATCGCGTGCGCCTCGTGCTCTACCGAGACATCGGCGACGACGACGTCGTCCGCACGGTGGCGGCGTTTCGCGTCGCGTTGGCGTAGCGCGCATGGTCGAGCGTGCGCGCACCGTTCCGCAGCCATACCGCGTCGGCGTCGACATCGGCGGAACGTTCACCGACTTCGCGCTGTTCGACGATTCCACCGGCCTCGTCCATACGCACAAGCAACTCACGACGCCCGCGGATCCGTCGGTCGCGGTGATCGAAGGCGTGCACGCCGTCGCCGGGCGGGCTGGCGTCGCCGTGGCCGATCTCGCCGCCGTCGTCCACGGCACGACGCTGGTCACCAACGCAATCATCGAGCGGCGGGGTGCCCGCACCGCGATGCTCGTCACGCGGGGCTTCGCGGATGTGCTCGATATCGCGCTCGAGCGCCGCTACGACTTGTTCGACCTGCGGCTGCGCTTCCCGACTCCCGTCGTTCCGCGGCACCTGCGGTTCGAGGTCCAGGGTCGCATGCTGCAGGACGGCACCGAGGAGCAGCCGCTCGCCCTCGACGACGCGCTAGCAGCACTGCGCCGGGCCGTCGTCGCCGAAGGCGTCGAGGCCGTCGCGGTGTGCTTCCTCCATTCGTATCGCGATGCTCGCCACGAGCGGATGGCGGTCGCGGCGCTGGCACAACACCTGCCGTCGCTGCATGTCTCCGCCTCGGCGGACGTGTTCCCCTACATTCGTGAATACGAGCGCTGGACCACCACGTGCCTCAACGCGTACGTCCAGCCGGTCGTCGATCGGTATCTCGCGCGGCTGGAGGCGGGACTGGCCGCGGCGGGCTTTCGGGGGCGCTTCCTCGTGATGGGCAGCAGTGGCGGCACGTTGACCGCCGTCGCGGCCCGCCGCTTTCCAATCCGCCTGCTGGAGTCCGGGCCTGCGGCCGGTGCGCTGATGTCCGCGGCGCTGGGTCGTGCGCTGCACGAAATGCACGTGCTCTCCTTCGACATGGGGGGCACGACGGCGAAAGGGTGCCTCATCCACGAAGGTCGCCCGCTCAAGCGCTACGAGCTCGAGGTGGGGCGGGTGCACGAGTTCAAGAAAGGGAGCGGCCTGCCGGCGAAGATTCCGGTCATCGACATGATCGAGATCGGCGCCGGGGGCGGCAGCCTGGCGGCGATCGACGAGCGCGGAACCGTTCGCGTCGGGCCGCGCAGCGCGGGGGCGAGGCCCGGGCCGGCCTGCTACGGCCTCGGCGGCGTGGCCGCGACGTTGACCGACGCCAACCTGATGCTCGGATACCTGGATACCGAATCGTTTCTCGGCGGCGAGATGACGATCGACCGGGAAGCGGCGCGGCGCGCGCTCGACGCCGGCATCGGCGGCGCGCTCGGCGTGGACGCCATGCGCGCCGCATGGGGTATCCACGACGTGATCAACGAGGACGTCGCGCGCGCGTTCCGCGTGCATGCGTCCGAGCGCGGCAGCGACTATCGAAATTGCAGCATGATCGTGTTCGGGGGCTCGGGTCCCTTGCATGGCGGCCGCGTGGCACGCAAGCTGCGTATTCCTCGGGTCATCTGCCCCTGGGGCGCGGGCGTCATGTCGGCGTTCGGGCTGCTCGCCAGCCCACTCGGATTCGAGGTCGCCCGATCCTGGCGCGTGGCGCTGGCCGACCTCGCGCCCAGCGAGCTCGCACGTCAGCTCGGGAACCTCGCCGACGAGGCCCGTCGTTTCCTGCTCGACGCGGACGTCGCCCGCGACGACATCGCCGTAGAATTCCGGCTCGACATGCGCTACGAGGGACAGGGGTACGAGGTGGAGGTCGCGATTCCGCCGTCGCTGCTCGAGGCGACGTCGCACGGTACGCTCCAGGATTTGTTCGCAGGATCGTACAGGGCCGTGTTTGGAATCGATTTTCCCGAACGCCCGGTGGAGATCGTCAACTGGAAGGCCGAGGCGCACGGACCGGTTCCCGGTCACGAGGTCGACTACCACCTGTCGCGCGTCCCATCGGTGCCGATGCCTCTCAAGCACCGTCGCCCGGCCTACTTCCCGGAGGCGGGCGGCGTCGTGGCGTGTCCGGTCTACGACCGCTATTCGATGGCCCCGGGATTTTCGGTGGAGGGCCCCGCGCTGGTCGAGGAGCGCGAATCCACGTGCGTGCTGGCGCCGGGAGATCGGGCGACGATCGATGCACGGATGAACCTGGTGATCGAGGTCGGCGGGCTGCAATGAGCGCCTACGATCCCATCGCCCTCGGCATCCACTGGGACCGACTGATCTCGATCGCGGACGAGATCGTGAATTCGCTGGTGCGGACCTCGTTCTCGACCAACGTGCGCGAGAGCTACGACCTGTCGTGCATCGTGTTCGATGCGCGTGGGCGGGCGCTCGCCCAGGGTACCTACAGCGTGCCGTCGTTCACCGGCACCGCTCCGGACACGCTGCGGGCCATGCTCGCGCGCTTTCCGGCGAGCTCGCTGCAGCCGGGCGACGTCATCGCGACGAACGACCCGTGGATCGGCACGGGGCATCTCTTCGACGTCAACGTGATGCAGCCGGCCTTCCGCGATGGGCGGCTGGTGGGCTACGTCATGAGCATCACGCATCTGCCGGACATCGGCGGCGCGGGCTTCTCGGCGACGGCGCGGGAGGTCTTCGAGGAAGGATTGCGCCTGCCCATCGTGCGCCTGGTGCGGGGCGGTGTGGTCGATCCGGTGCTGCTGGACATCGTGCGCACGAACGTGCGCGTGCCCGAGCAGACCATCGGCGACCTGATGGCCAACGTCGCCTGTACCACCGTGGGCGCCCGTATGCTGGCCGAGTTCATGAGCGAATACCGCCTGGACGACCTTGCGCCGCTTGCCGACGCCATCCTGGAGCTGTCGGAGCGCGCGATGCGCGAGGAAATCGCGCGACTGCCGCGCGGCACGTTCCGCAACGCGATCGACATCGAGGGCCTCGATCGACCGCTGCATCTCGCGTGCGAGCTCACCGTCGCCGACGGCAAGGTGCTCGTGAATTTCGCCGGCACGGGTCCGTCCGTCGATATCGCCATCAACGTGCCGCTGTGCTACACGCGGGCCATGACCTGCTATGCGATCAAGTGCATCACCACGCCGAAGATACCGAACAACGAGGGTTCCGTCCGTCCGGTGGAGCTGCTTGCCGCTCCGGGGTGTCTGCTGAACGCGCTGTCGCCGTCGCCCACCGGCGGACGTCACATCGTCGGTCATTTCATCATGCCGCTCATCTTCGGCGCGCTCGCCGAGGCCTTGCCCGAACGAGTGCAGGCCGACTCGGGCATGCTCAACCTGATCAATGTGCAGGGCCGCATGCCGGACGGGAGAGGCGTATCGAGCATATTTTTCGCGTCGGGAGGATTCGGCGCCCTGGCGGGCCTCGACGGAGCGTCGACCACGCCATCGCCCTCCAACATGACGGGCACCCCGGTCGAGGTGTGGGAGAACCTCACGGGCGTCTGCATCGAGAGCAAGGCGCTCCTGCCCGACAGCGGGGGTGCCGGTGAGTTTCGTGGCGGACTCGGACAGAAGATCGAGATGCGCAACGATAGCGGTCATCCGATGACGTTTTCCTGCCTGGCGGGGCGCACCGAATTCCCTCCGCTCGGCCTGCTGGGCGGGCAGCCGGGGCGGTTGCGCGAGTTCCGTCTGAACGGCAAGGTCGTCCATCCCAAGGGACGCTACCTGCTTGCACCGGGAGATCGCATGACGACCTTCGAGGCCGGCGGCGGCGGCTACGGCAACCCTGCGCGGCGATCTCCGCAGGCGCTGGCGGACGACGTGCGCGCAGGCTATGTGACCCGCGAAGGCGCAAGCCGCGACTATGGCGCCGTCCCGAGTGATGCCACGCCTTCACCCGCCGGCGACGCGACGCAATTAGGGTAAAATCGCAGGGTCGACCCGGTGCGCCGCTCGGCGCGCCGCTCAAAGTCCTATGCAATTCGCACCCGCACGAAATTGGCCAAGTAGCTCAGTTGGTAGAGCAGAGGACTGAAAATCCTTGTGTCGGTGGTTCGATTCCGCCCTTGGCCACCCCGAACCCTTGCGCTAAGCTCGCCGCCCGACCGCGTCATTATAGCCGCGCCTCGAAGACCAGGTTGAACGGCGTCTGCGTCGCGCAGCGGAACTGCGTAAACCCTCCGGCTGTAACGACGTCGCGCAGCCGCTTTTCGCCGGCTTGCGCGCCCAGGCACAGTGCCGCGCCGCGCGCCGCCGCGGCGGAGCCGGCCGCCGCGATGTTTCGCGGTACGCCCCAGTTGAGCGGCGTCGCCGCCGCGCCCGCCCCGCGCGCATTAACTGGCGTGCGCTTCGTGCTGCGCACGGGCGGTCCCATCCGCGGCACGCCCGTCGTCCAGGGCGAAACGCTGTTCATCGGCAGCGAGGACGGGATTTTCTATGCGGTCGACGCCGTCTCGGGACGCGAGCGCTGGCGGCTGCAGACGGGCGGCGCGATCACCTCTTCGGCGGCCGCGGCCCATGGGCTGGTTTATTTCGCGAGCCGCGACGGCCAGCTCTATGCCGTCGACGCCCGGCGCGGCTCGATCCGCTGGAAGCTCGACCTCGGCCGCGAGCGCGGGACGGAACACTACTGGGACTACCTCATGTCGTCGCCGGTGCTCGCGGGCGGCCGACTCTATATCGGCAGCGGCTCGGGATTCCTGTACGCACTCGACGCGTGCACGGGCCGGCGAGCCTGGCGCTTCGACGCGGGGACGCGGATCCGCTCCACGCCCGCGGTGCAGGACGGGATGGTGGCGTTCGGCACCAGCGGCGGATACGTGCAGGCGGTCGGCGAGGCCAATGGTGTACTGCGCTGGCGCTTCGCCACCAAAGGCGCCGGCCGGACGTTCGAGGACGAGGGCAACGACACGACGTCCATCGTCGCGTCGCCGGCGATCGCCGAAGGCGTGGTCACCATCGGCGGACGCGACGGAATGCTCTATGCGCTCGACCTGCGGACCGGGCGGGCGCTATGGCAGTCCGACCACGACGGGTCGTCGTGGGTGCTGGCGACGGGGGTTGCCGATGGCGTGGTCTACGCCTCCAGCGGGAGCGCCCAGTTCGTCCAGGCGGCCGACCTGCGCACGGGGGTCGAGCGCTGGCGGTACAAAACGCAGGGCGCGGTGTTCTCGTCCCCCACCATCGCGGGGGACGTGGTCGTGTTCGCCGATTTCTCGGGCGGCGTGCATGCGGTGGATCGACGCGATGGAACGCCGCTATGGGTTTATCCGATGGGTCACCGGTCATTCTCGACGCCGGTAGTCTGGCGCGATCTCGTCTACTGCGCGTCCGACGACGGGGTGCTGCATGCGCTGGTCGCGACGAACTTGCCGTCTGCGCGCGCCGCCCCGGTCGACCGCGTGGTCTACTGGGAGGGTAAGCGCAGCGCGCAGGCGTTCTCGTGGTTCCAGAACGACGTCGACCGCGCGCTGCTCGCCTTCTTCGTCGCCCGGGTTATCGGCAGGTCGACGCGGCCGGCCTTGCAGCACTGATGGACGCGCAGGCGACGCGCGCCGTCCGCAGCGTCGTGGTGTTCGCCGACAACCGGATCCCTGACACGGCAGCGACGCCGCCATCCGCTGCCGCGCCGATCCGCCGTTACCTGGACGCCGGCGGGAAGGTCGTCGTGCTCGGAGCCAATCCGCTCGCGTACCGTGCGGACCCGTCGACCGGCGCGGTCGAAACGGTGGACTATGCGGTTCCCGCGGCCATGTTCGACGTGGCCTTCGCCGAAGCGCAGGTCGTGAACGGCTACTACGGCTATCGACCGACGCCGACGGGCATCGAATGGGGGCTCGCCGCCACGGCCGGCGTGGGCTTCGCGGGCGTGTTGCCACAACCGGGTGTGGAGATCCTCGCCGCCGACGAGTTCGGCCGGGCCAGCGTGTGGACGAGATCGTATGGCGGACCGAGCGGCACCGGGCTGCTGCAGCTCTCGACGCCGCGGCAGCAGGCCGTCGACTTCGGCGACCTGCTGGCGGTGATCGAGCGCGGCGTGCGGTGGTAGCGGGGCGCCATGTGTGGGGGTCGCGCGAGCGTAGCAGCGCGTGAGGCGCGCGTGAGGCGTGCGTGAGGCGCGCGTAGCGCTACGCGAGCGGTCGCCTCAGTCTGGCTCGGTGGGTCGACCGAGCCGGCGCAGCCGCTGCGCCGCCGCCTCGATCGTCTCGGCGCGCTTCGCAAAGCAGAAGCGGATCACGCGATGGGCGGTTCTTCCCCGATAGAACGCGGTGAGGGGAATTGTCGCGACCCCATAGTCGCGCACGAGCGTCTGCGCGAACTCGTCCGCCGGCGCGTCGCTCACGCGCGCATAGGTCGCCAACTGGAAATAGCTGCCGGCGCAGGGCAGCAGGTCGAGCGGCACGTCGGCCAGCGCGGCCCGCAAACGGTCGCGCTTGTCCGCAAAAAAGGCGGGCAGCGACTCGTAGCGCGCCGGGTCGTCGAGAAACGCCGCCAGCGCGTGCTGCATCGGGCTGTTGACGGTGAACACGTTGAACTGGTGGACGCGTCGGATCTCGGCGGTGATCGCGGGCGGCGCCAGCGCGTAGCCGACCTTCCAGCCGGTGGCATGGAATGTCTTGCCGAACGAGCCGATCACCACGCTGCGCGCAGCGAGCTCGGCGTGGCGCGCGAGGCTCTCGTGGCGCGCGCCGTCGTAGACCATGTGCTCGTAGACCTCGTCGCTGAGGACGACGATCGGCGTGCTCCGCGTGAGCGCCGCCAGTGCATCGACGTCCTCGGCCGACAGCGTGCTGGTGCCCGGATTGTTCGGTGAGTTGACGACGATCAGCCGGGTGCGGGGGGAGACCGCGCTGCGGACGCGGTCCCAGTCGATACGAAAGCCGGGCACCGTGAGCGGCAGCGGCACCGGCGTGGCGCCGGCGAGCTCCACTGCCGGGAGATAGCTGTCGTAGGCGGGCTCGAACACGATCACCTCGTCGCCGGGATGGGCGAGCGCTTGGATGCTGGTGAAGATCGCCTGCGTCGCGCCGGTGGTGACGGTGATCTCGTGCGCCGGATCGTAGCGGTGCCCGTACAGCCGCAGGACCTTGCGCGCGATCGCCTCGCGCAGCGCCATCACGCCCGGCATGAGCGGGTACTGGTTGTGGCCGGCGCGCATCGCCTCGGTGACGAGGTCGATCAGCCGCGGGTCGATCGGATAGTCGGGAAAGCCCTGCCCGAGGTTGACCGCGCCGTGCCGTTCGGCGAGCGCCGACATCACGCTGAAAATCGTGGTCCCGGCCGCTGGCAGCTTCGAGCGAAGGTCCAGCAGGGGTGGCGGAGGGGAAGTGCCGGCCATGGCGGGCGGGTTGGCTCGATGCGGCGAGCGACCGCGCATTCTATCGCCGGCACGCGGGGGCGCGCGGCGGCGCGCGTGTACGATGCCGAGCGTATGAACGGGCAGGTGATCGCGATCCTGGAGAGCCGCACGCGCGATGCGCTTGCCGATCTGGTGCGCACGCGGGGCGGCACGCCGCTGTCGGCGCCAGCGCTCGCGGAGGTGCCCGACCTCGATCCGGCCGCATTGGCCGCCGAGATCGTCGCGTGGCAGGCCGCTCCGCCGGATGTGTTCGTGTTCCAGACCGGAGTGGGCACGCGCGCGCTGTTCGACGCCACCGACACGCTCGGCCGCACCGGTGCGCTGCTGGCGGCGCTCGAGCGCGCCTGCGTGGTGGTGCGCGGTCCCAAGCCGACGGCGGCGCTGCGCGCCCGCAAGGTGCGCATCGACTTGGCCGCGCGCGATCCGTTCACCACCGACGAAGTGCTCGACGAGCTCGCCGCCACGCCGCTGCAGGGCCGGCGCGTGGTGGTGCAGCGCTATGGCGACGCCAACGCCCGCCTGATGCAGGCGCTGGAGAGCCGCGGCGCGCAGGTCGCCGAGCTCACCACGTACCGGTGGAGCCTGCCTGCCGATCTCGCACCCTTGCTTCACCTGATCGGGGAACTCGATCGCGATGCGATCGACCTCGTGATGTTCACCAGCGCGTCGCAGGTGCACAACCTGTTCGCGGTGGCGGGCGACGGGGACGGGCGCGCGGCGGCATTGCGCGCGGGGTTGAATCGCGCGCAGGTGGCGTCGATCGGCCCGGTCTGCAGTGCGGCATTGCGCCACGCCGGCGTGCGCGTGGACGTCGAGGCCGATCCGCCCAAGCTCGGCCCGCTGATGACGGCGATCGAGGCGCTGCTCGGCGGGCGCCTGCCCGGCGGCTAGACGCGCCGCGTCGGATGGAAGCGCTGCGTCGGTCGGCGCTCGCCGCCCGCGCCTTAAGCAGCCGCGCCCCGTTCGTTCAAGCGGTCTGCAGCGCGACCTCCGGCTCCGGCGCCGAAAGCGCGTGACGCAGCGCATCGTCGACGGTTTCGAGCCACACGAACTGCAGCCGCCGGCGCGCGTCCTCGGGTATGTCCTCGAGGTCGCGCCGGTTGCGGGCGGGCAGCATCACGATCCGGATGCCGGCCTGGAGCGCGGCGAGCACCTTCTCCTTGATGCCGCCCACCGGCAGCACGAGGCCGCGCAGGCTGATCTCGCCGGTCATGGCCATGTCGTGGCGCACCGGCTGGTCGAGCGCAAGCGAGGCGAGCGCCACGAACATCGCCACGCCCGCGCTCGGCCCATCCTTCGGGATCGCGCCGGCCGGGATGTGCATGTGAAGATCGCCCTTCTCGAGGCGACCCGCATCCACGCCGAGGCTCTCGGCGCGTGCCTTGACCAGCGTGAGAGCGGCCTGCGCGGACTCCTTCATCACGTCGCCGAGCTGCCCGGTGAGGATCAGCTTGCCCGATCCCGGCGTGCGCGTGGCCTCGATGAACAGGATGTCGCCGCCGACGGGCGTCCACGCGAGCCCTGTAGACACGCCGGGCAGGCTGGTGCGCATCGCGACCTCGTTCTCGAACCGCGGCGCGCCGAGAATTTCCCCGACGGCCGCGGCGTCGAGCGCGATGTGCGCGGTGGCGCCTTCCGCGATGCGCATCGCCGCATGGCGCAAGAGGTTGCCGACCTCGCGTTCGAGATTGCGCACACCGGCCTCGCGCGTGTAGTCCTCGATGACGGTGCGCAGCGCGCCGTCATCGACCTCCGCGCGCTCAGCCGTCACGCCGGTGGCGGCGTGCTGGCGCGGCAGGAGGTAACGGCGCGCGATCTGCAGCTTCTCTTCCTCCGTGTAGCCGGGCAGCGCGACGACTTCCATGCGATCGCGCAACGGTCCGGGGATGCGGTCGAGCACGTTGGCCGTGCCGATGAACAGCACGTTCGACAGGTCGAAGGGCACGGCGAGGTAATTGTCGCGGAACGTCGAGTTCTGCTCGGGGTCGAGCACCTCGAGCAGCGCCGACGCGGGGTCGCCGTGCATGCCTGCGCCGAGCTTGTCCATCTCGTCGAGCATCATCACGCAGTTGCGCGTGCCGGCCTTGCGGATCGACTGGATCACGTTGCCCGGCAGGGCGCCGATGTAGGTGCGCCGGTGGCCGCGGATCTCCGCCTCGTCGTGTACGCCGCCGAGCGACAGGCGGACGAACTTGCGGCCAAGCGCGCGCGCGATGCTCTGGCCGAGGGAGGTCTTGCCTACGCCGGGCGGCCCGACGAAGCACAGGATCGGGCTCTTGCCGTGCGGATTGAGCTTGCGCACGGCAAGATACTCGAGGATGCGGCGCTTCACCTTGTCGAGCCCGAAATGGTCGGCATCAAGCGTCGCGCGTGCCGCCACGATCTCGATTGGTGCTTCCTCCGCATTTGTCCACGGCAGCTCGGTGAGCCAGCCCAGATAGGTGCGGATCATCGAATGCTCCGGCGAGCTTTCGGACATCTGGCTCAAGCGGCGGAGCTCCTTGCGCGCCTGCTTCTCGACCTCGTCGGGCATCTGTGCGCGACCGATCTGCTGGGCGAGCTCCTCCTGCTCGGCGGCGTCGTCGCCCGACTCGCCGAGCTCCTTCTGGATGGTGCGCAGCTGCTCGCGCAGGAGGACCTCGCGCTGGCGGCCTTCCAGGCGTCCTTGCGTCTGCTCGCCGATCTCGCGCGACAGGCGCAACACCTCGATGCGCGCCACCATGAGCCGCAGCACGGCGTCGAGCCGCGCCGACAGGTCGAGCGTCTCGAGGATCGACTGCTTCTCGGCCGGTTTGATGTCCAGGAGGCCGGCGATGAAGTCGGAGAGGGCGCCCGGCGTCGCGACCTGCTCGAGCGTGTTGGCGAGCTCGGGCGGCACGCGCGGCACGAGCTCGAGCATCTGCGCGGCGCGCGCCTTCACCTGCAGCATGCGCGCCTCGATGGGCGCACCCGTCTCGGGCGCATCGGCGAGCGGTTCCACGCGCGCAATCGGGAACGGCGCGTGGCCTAAGAAGCCCGCCACGCGGAACCGCTGCTCGCCGTGCAGCACGAGCTGATGCGTGCCGTCGGGCGCGGTGACGTAGCGCAGGATGGTCGCGAGGGTGCCGACCGTGTGCAGGTCCTGCGCACCCGGCTCGGCGGTGTCCGCATCGCGTTGCAGCAGGATGCCGACGCGGCGCTCGGTGCGCACGGCTTCCTGGGCGGCCGCGATCGACGCAGGGCGATTGAGCACCAGCGGCGCGATCAGGCCCGGGAACAGGACCAGATTGCGCACCGGGACGATGATGAGGGCGTCGTCGGGCAGGTCGTCCATCGGGCCCTTGGCGGAGGGCGCGGGGGCGTCGTCGCCGGCGGCGGGGGGTGGCAATGCCTGTCGTGCGTCCATGGGGCTCATGAAGGGTTTCCGCTCAGTCGAGCCGGCGCAGCTGCAGCGCCAGGCATCCGTCGCAAAGGTTGCTCGCCATGAGCTCATAGCGGCCGGGCGGCAGCTCGATGCGCCGCTCGAAACGGCCGTACGGGATCTCGAGCCGGTGGATGATGTCCCCCGGACCGGCCGCCTGCCGGCGTGCGCCGGCGACGTGCAGGCGCGCGCCGTCGGTGCGGACGTCGAGCGAGTCCAGCGCGACCCCGGGCAAGGCGACCTGGACCACCAGCGTGCGCCCGCGCTCGACGATGTCGATGGGCGGCTGCCACGCGGGTGCTTCGCGTCCCAGCGAGACGGTGAAGAACCGGCGGTTGATCCGGTCCGCCTCCTGCAGGAGCTCGAGCGCTTCGGCGAGGATTCCGGAGCCGGATGGACGCAATGGCATGGTGGGGATAGGGAATCGGTCCCCGGCGGGGTGCGGGAACCTCCTAGTTGCGGGCGCCGGCGTTCGGCACAAGGGCCGCCCGGACGTCTCGGCAAGTGCGTCGTGACCGTCGGCAATGCGCCGGCCTCTTGGATGCCGCCAACGCCGTGCTAATGACAGTCGTGATCGCCTGGCGCGCGGGGCGCGGGCGCTGACGGCGGGGGTGCTTCAACGCACCGGGATGCTCGTACGCCATTCCTCCACCAGCGCGTCGCCGGCGCGTCGCTGGCGCTCGTCGAGCGCAGCCTTGGCGCGCGCTCCGCCGGCAAGTGCTGCCGCGACGGCGGCCGCGTCGACCACCGGCGCCGCTTGCAGCCGCTCGGCAGCGAGGACATACCACGCGTAGAGCTGCTCGCCGTGGCGCGGCACGCGACGGCCGTACCCTTCGAGAAGGCGCGCGGTCTCCAGCATCGCCGCGGCGTCGCCCTCGCGTGCAGCGAGCGAATGGAGCCAGACCACGACGCCGCCATCGCGCGGCGGGGTTCCCGGGCTGAACGGCGTGGCGAACCAGTGGGCAAGCTCGCCCGTTTCGCCCGCGGCTTCCGCGTAAACAATTGCGTGCGCCCCCGCGTCCGCACTTTGGTAGCTGCCCACGTCGCGGCCTGCCGCGACCATACGCGCGCGTCGCTGCACGCGCTGCAACGCATCTGGGGATAGCTCCGGGAGTGGATTCTCGCGCAGACTGGCCGCGACGCTTGCCTGGATCGCGTCGGCCTGCGCCAGTGCGGCGGCGCGCGCTACCGGGTCGAACCGGTCGGCAAGCCGGGCGGTCTCGACGTCCGCGCCGGCGCGCGCATACCACCCGTACGCTTCCCGGAGCGGTCGCTCCGGATCGGCCGGGTCGCGGCGCTCGTCGAGCTGGCCGGCGAACTGGAACGCTGCGTAGCGGCTACCGTGCAATGCGGCACGCTCGAACCAGGGTCCGGGCTCGGTTCGCTCGATGCCCAATATCAACTCGACCGCAACCCGCCGCCAACCCGAGCTGCGCTCGCCGAGGGCGACCAGGCGCGGGACCTGGCCACGGCGGGCCGGCAGACTCGTATCGCGGGCGTTGGGAAGGTCGTAGTCGATTGCGCCGGTAATGAGGCTGAGCTGGCCATCCGGGTCGCGCTGCGCGGCCGGCTGGGCGATCCACTCGTTGGCACGCGCCAAATCGCGCGGCAGCCCGAAGAGCCCGTGGCGAAACGCCTCGCCGACTTCCCATTGCGCGTACGCGTCGCCGGCGCGCGCGCTCGGCATGATGGTGGCAGCCATCTCGTCGACGGCGGCCGGCGTGGTCGGCAACGGCACGGCCGCCGCCGGCACGGGGCGCTGCGCGGATCCCGACTTGGGTCGATCGCGCGCTCCCCTCGCCATCCGCGGCGCCGTGAGGAACACCAACAGCAGCGCCGAGAGCGCCACCGTGAGCACCAGCAGCAGCGCGCATGTGCCTAGGTACGCCGCCGTTCCCGGCGGGCCGTCGAAGATCTTGCCCGGACTGCCGCTGATCATCGCCATGACGAAGATTAACGGCGACAGCACCACCACCACCGCGCCGACCAACAGCGCCTGCGCGAGGAGGCCGGTCACCACGCCCCACAGCGCGAACCAGAACGACAGACGCAGCGCGCGGGGAAGATGGGGTGACATGGGCGGCGCCATAAAAAAAGGCCGGGCGGCGCCCGGCCTCGCGCCGCCGGCCGCTGCTGCAGGTTCCTCGCAGCAACGGCGGCAGCATCGACCTCGAATCAGGCGTTGTTGATGTTGCTCGCCTGCTTGCCCTTCGGGCCCGTCGTCACTTCGAACGACACTTTCTGGCCTTCCTTGAGCGTCTTGAAGCCCTGCATCTTGATCGCGGAGAAGTGCGCGAAGAGGTCCTCACCGCCGCCGTCCGGCGTGATGAAGCCGAAGCCCTTCGCGTCATTGAACCACTTCACAGTTCCTGTTGCCATTTTTTGGAAATTCCTTAAGTACGAGAGTAAACGGGACGTTGCCCGGACGATGTTTCGATCTCAAGGAAAGTACGGCAGGTAAGAACGATCGAGAGCTTGGTCGTACCCGAGCGGTGCTTTACGGCTTGGAACAAAACACGGCGCGCACTATACGCGGTCCGCCGGCGAAAAGCGACTGGGCGCGGCGGGGGTGTTGCATCCGCGCAACGCGGCGGTCTCGGAGGACCCTTCGCGCGACCCGGCGGAGGGTCAGATCCCAGGGCCCGATGCGGGAGCCGTCCCGGCGGTGGCCCCGGCCGTCCCGCCGAGCTCGCGGCGGGCCAGGTCGGCGCCGGCCGCGAGCGCCTGCAGCTTCGCCCGCGCGACCAGAGGGGGCAGCGGCACCATCCCGCAGTTGGTGCACGGCACGACGAAGTGGCGGCGCGTCTGCTCGCCGTCGGTGACGATGTCGATGCCGGCTCGCTCCTGGTCCTGAACCGCCAGTCGCACCGCGTCGCGCTGCGCATCGGCCAGCGGCTCCCCGTCGAGCTTCCACGGGGCCCAGAGCTGGCCGGGAGCGGCCAGCCAAGCGGGCTTCGGCAGGCTGCCGGCGATGGTGGTGGGAAAGACGGGCAGCGCAGAGCGCATGGCGTGCGATTCTACGCGGCGGGTTCGCTGCACCGCCGCATGGCAGCGGGCTTGACCCGCCCGCCGCGCGCGTTTAACGTCGGGCGCCCCGGTCACGCCGATTGCCGATGTCCAAGGTCCTGTTCGCCGATTGCGATTTCCCCGACATCGACCTCGAGCGAACGCTGTTAGGCGACGCCGGCCTGGAGCTCATCCTGGCGCAGTGCAAGACCGAAGAGCAGGTGGTGGCGGCGGGCGCCGGCTGTGCCGCGATCCTGCTGCAGTACGCGCCCATCGGCTCACGGGTGGTCGAAGCGCTGCCGGGCCTGGGTATCGTCAGCCGCATCGGCGCGGGCTTCGACACGGTCGACACCGGCGCCTGCGCGCAGCACGGCGTGTGGGTCGCCAACTCGCCCGACTACGGTGTGGGCGAGGTGGCCACGCATGCGCTCGGGCTCGCGCTCGCGTCGCTGCGCAACATTGCGGCCTACGACCGCGACGTGCGGGCCGGCACGTGGCACTACCTGTCGGCGGGCGTGTTGCGGCGGCCGGCCGAGCTCACCCTTGGCATCATCGGCCTGGGCCGCATCGGCAAGCGGATGGCGCACGTCTCCCGCAACGTGTTCAAGCGCGTGACGGCCTACGATCCGCACCTGATCGACGGGGACTTTCCCGCGTATGTCGAGCGCGTGCGCTCGCTGACCGAGCTTGCGATGGCCGCGGACGTCGTGTCGGTGCATACGCCGCTCAACGAGACGACGCGCGGGCTGATCGACGCGCGCTTCTTCGCCGCCGCGCGCCCCGGCATGACGCTCGTCAACACCGCGCGCGGCGCGGTGATCGTCCTCGCCGATTTGCTGTCGGCGCTCGATGCTGGAATACTGCGGGGCGTCGCGCTCGACGTGCTGCCGGTCGAGCCCGTGCCCCCCGACTCCCCGCTCGTGCGCGATCCGCGTGTCATCCTGACGCCTCATGCCGCCTTCTTCTCGCTCGAGGCCGAGCAGGAGCTGCGGCGCAAGGCGGCACAGAACATCGTGAGCTGGGTGCGTACCGGGCGGCCGGACTATCCGGTCGTCCACGGCACGCGCATTCCCGCGGCCTGAAGGGCGCGGCCTCGCGGTCGAATTCAACAGGCGGCGCCTGCGCGCCCGGTGCCGCCGACGATACACAAGGCGCAGGAGGAGCCCGATGGCCGCGGTCAGCATCGCTGCCGTGCAGAAGTGGTTCGGCTCGACCCACGTCATCCGCGGCGTGGACGTCGCCATCGCCGACGGGGAGTTCTGCGTCCTGGTGGGGCCGTCGGGCTGCGGCAAGTCCACGCTCCTGCGCATGATCGCGGGGCTCGAGGAGATTGGCCACGGCGAGATCGCCATCGGCGGCACCGTGGTGAACCGCATGCCGCCGAAGGAGCGTGACATCGCAATGGTGTTCCAGAACTACGCGCTGTATCCGCACATGACGGTGCGCGACAACATGTCGTTCGCGCTGATGCTCGCCAAGCAGCCGAAGACCGAGATCGCGCGCCGCGTGGACCGCGCCGCGGAGATCCTCGGCCTCGCGCCCTACCTCGATCGCTATCCGCGCCAGCTGTCGGGCGGCCAGCGCCAGCGCGTCGCCATGGGCCGCGCCATCGTGCGCGACCCGCAGGTGTTCCTGTTCGACGAGCCGCTGTCGAACCTCGACGCGAAGCTGCGCGTGCAGATGCGCACGGAGATCAAGGAGCTGCACCAGCGCCTGCGGACCACCTCCATCTATGTCACGCACGACCAGATCGAGGCGATGACGATGGCCGACCGCATCGTGGTCATGCGCGACGGGCTGGTCGAGCAGAGCGGCAATCCGCTCGAGCTCTACGACGCGCCGGTCAACACGTTCGTCGCCGGGTTCATCGGCTCGCCGGCCATGAACATCGTGCCGGGCACGGCGCGCGTCGAAGCCGGCCGCGGCGTCGTGCATTTCGCCGGCGGGGTCGTGCTGCCCATGCCGAGCAACGCGTCGGCGGCGGACGGCCAGCCCGTGCTATACGGCATGCGTCCCGAGCATTTCTCGCTGGCGACCGGTGCGGGGCTGCCGGCCGAGGTGATCGTGGTCGAGCCGACCGGCGCGGACACGCAACTCTACTGCCGGTTCAACGGACAGGAAGTGACCTCGCTGGTGCGCGACCGGGTCGCGTGCCGTGCCGGCGACCACGTCGGGCTGATGCCGGACCCCGCCCGCGCCCACCTGTTCGACGCCGCCAGCGGAGCGCGGCTGGCGGCCTGATCCGCACGCCTCACCCATTCACTCGCGCGCGGCGCCGGCTCGACCGGCGCGGCAGCGCATCACCCGGAGGAGTTTTGCATGAGCGATTTCAAGCGTCGTGAGTTCCTTAAAGCCAGTGCGGGCGTCGCGGCATCGTCGGCGCTGGGCACCGGCGGCGCCCTGTTCGCGGCCGACGCGGCCGCGCAGCAGCTGAAGCTGACACCGGAGAAGGGCGCCAAGCTGCGCATCCTGCGCTGGAAGCGGTTCGTGCAGGGCGACGAGGACACGTGGGCGGCCAACACCAAGAAGTTCACGCAGCTGACCGGCGTCGAGGTGCGCGTGGACGCCGAAGGCTGGGAGGACGTGCGTCCGAAGGCGGCCGTCGCGGCGAACGTGGGCAGCGGTCCGGACATCATCATCAGCACGATGGAGGACGCGCACCAGTATCCGGACAAGCTCGTCGACGTCACCGACGTCGCGAACTATCTCGGCGCGAAATACGGCGGCTGGTACGACGCCGCCAAGGCCTACGGCATGCATAACAACCGCTGGGTCGCCGTGATGATGGGCGCCGCGGGCAACGCCATGGTCTATCGCGAGAGCATGCTCAAGGCGGCCGGCTTCGACACGTTCCCGACCGACCTGCCCGGGTTCCTTAAGCTGTGCCAGGCGCTCAAGGCCAAGAACACGCCGGCCGGCTTCGCGCTCGGCAACGCGACCGGCGACTCGAGCTGGACGCATTGGCTCGTGTGGGCGCACGGCGGCAAGCTCGTCGACGCGCAGAACAATGTCGTCATCAACAGCCCCGAGACCATCGCCGCGCTGGAGTACTCGAAGCAGCTCTACGAGACGTTCATCCCCGGTACGCTGTCGTGGCTGGACCCGAACAACAACAAGGCGTTCCTCGACGGGCAGATCGCGCTCACCGCCAATGGCATCTCGGTCTACTACGCGGCCAAGACGTCACCGGATCCGAAGCTCCAGGAGATCACCAAGGATATCCAGCACGGCAAGTTCCCGCATGGCCTCGACGGCAAGGACCGCGTGCTCAACCTGGTCTTCCCGATGATGATCTTCAAGTACTCGAAGTACCCGAACGCGGCGAAGGAATACCTGCGCTTCATGATGGAGCGGGAGCAGTACGTGCCCTGGCAAGAAGCGTCGATCGGGTACGTCTGCCATCCGCTGGCGGCGTACGAGAAGAGCGCCTTCTGGACCGCGGACCCGAAGAACACGCCGTATCGGGATTGCATGAAGGACATGACGCCCAACGGGTACGCCGGGTCGATGGGCTACGCGTCCGCGGCGGCGACGGCCGACTTCATCATCCCGAACATGGTCGCCGAGGCGGCCTCGGGATCGAAGACGCCGAAAGAAGCCGCGGCACGGGCGCAGGCCCGCGCGGAGCGCTACTACAAGGTGTAGGTTCGGGCGCGCCGGCTGTTCTTCGGGACGGCCGGCGTTCGCGGGCGCTGCACCCACCTTCCGATGGCGGACACCTCGACTCTCGACGGCGCGCCGGGCAGCCCGCGCCTGCGACGCCCGCCGGGGCTTCTTGCGCGACTGCAGGACAGCCGCAATGCGCTCGGCCTTCTGTTCATGGTGCCCGCCGCGGCGCTGCTGCTCTTGTTCCTGACCTACCCGCTCGGGCTCGGCACGTGGCTGGGCTTCACCGACGCGAAGATCGGCCGCGCCGGGCATTGGATTGGCATCGGGAACTTCGAATACCTGTGGGGCGACGCCGTCACGCGCCTCGCGCTGTTCAACACCCTGTTCTATACCTTCGTCGCCAGCGTCGTGAAGTTTCTGCTTGGCCTGTGGCTCGCGCTGCTGCTCAACAAGCATCTGCCGTTCAAGGCCGTGCTACGGGCGATCGTCCTGCTGCCGTTCATCGTGCCCACGGCGCTGTCGGCCATCGCCTTCTGGTGGATCTACGATTCGCAGTTCTCGATCATCAGCTGGGCGCTCCTGAAGCTCGGCCTCATCACCGAGTACATCGACTTCCTCGGCCAGCCGTGGCACGCCCGATTCGCCACCATCGCGGCCAACGTCTGGCGCGGCGTGCCATTCGTCGCGATCACGCTGCTTGCAGGGCTGCAGACGATCTCGCCGTCGTACTACGAGGCGGCCAGCCTCGACGGCGCGTCCGACTGGCACCAGTTTCGCTACGTGACCCTGCCGCTGCTCACGCCGATCATCGCGGTCGTCATGACGTTCTCGGTGCTGTTCACGTTCACCGACTTCCAGCTCATATACGTGCTGACGCGCGGCGGTCCGCTGAACTCGACGCACCTGATGGCCACGCTGTCGTTCCAGCGCGCGATCTCGGGCGGCAGCTTAGGCGAGGGCGCGGCGATCGCCACCGCGATGGTGCCGTTCCTGATCGCCGCGATCCTGTTCAGCTATTTCGGGCTGCAGCGCCGGGCGTGGCAGCAGGGCGGGGCCGACCGGTGATCCAGTCCGTGGCCGCCGCGCCGCCGCCGGACGCGCCGCGCGATTCGCAGGGCATGAACTACCTGGTGTCGCTGCCGCGCCGGGTGGTGACGGTCTACGTGCCGCTGGCGGTGTTCCTCGTGGTGCTGCTGTTTCCTTTCTACTGGATGGCCATCACGGCGCTCAAGCCCGACGCCGAGCTCCTGTCGCGCGAGGGCAACCCGTTCTGGGTGCGCAATCCAACGCTCGCGCACATCAAGAAGCTGTTGTTCGAGACGGCGTACCCCGACTGGCTGTGGAACACGGTGCTGGTGACCGTGGCGGCGACGATCATCTCGATCTTCGCGAGCGTGCTGGCCGCCTACGCCATCGAGCGGCTGCGCTTCCGGGGTGCGCGGTACGTTGGGATGAGCATCTTCCTCGCTTACCTGGTGCCGCCGTCGATCCTCTTCATCCCGCTGGCCGCGATCATCTACAAGCTGCAGCTCTTCGACACGCGCCTGGCGCTCATCCTCACCTATCCCACCTTCCTGATCCCGTTCTGCACCTGGCTCCTGATGGGCTACTTCAAGTCGATCCCCCAGGAGCTCGAGGAGTGCGCGCTGATCGATGGCGCGAGCCGCCTGCAGATCCTCGTGCGCATCATCCTGCCGCTGGCGGTGCCGGGGCTGATCTCGGCGGGGATCTTCGCCTTCACGCTGTCCTGGAACGAGTTCATCTACGCGCTCACGTTCATCTCGTCGTCGGAGATGAAGACCGTGCCGGTGGGGGTGGTCACCGAGCTGGTCGAGGGCGACGTCTATCACTGGGGGTCGCTGATGGCGGGCGCCCTGTTCGGCTCGCTGCCGGTCGCGCTCCTGTACTCGTTCTTCGTCGAGTACTACGTGTCGGGGCTCACCGGGGCGGTTAAGGAGTAGCACGGCCAAGCGGGGTTGCTTCCCGCGCCCGCGCCTCCACTTGGTAGAATCGGACATTCCGCCCACGTTCCACCGGAGCCTGCCATGGACAGCATCGCCGAGACCATCCGCAACCAGGTCGGCCAGAACAAGGTCGTCCTGTACATGAAGGGGACGCCGCAGTTCCCGCAGTGCGGGTTCTCGGCCACCGCCATCGAGATCCTGCGCCGCTGCGGCGTCGCCGAGCCCGCCACGTTCAACGTGCTGCAGGACGGCGACCTGCGCCAGGGCATCAAGGAATTCTCGAACTGGCCGACCGTCCCGCAGCTCTACGTCAACGGCGAGTTCGTCGGCGGGTGCGACATCATGCGGGAGATGTTCCAGAGCGGCGAGCTGCAGCAGCTCCTCGCCACGCAGACCGCCTAGCGCCGACGCGGTCAGGTGCGCGCGCGGGCGATGCGCCGCACCTCGGGTACGCGCTTCAGCGCCCGCATCACCTGCGCCAGGTGCCGGCGATCGCGTACCTGCACGCCGAAGAAGATCGCCAGCACCTCCTCGCGGTCCGGACGCTCCATCGAGACCGTATCGATGTTGGCGTCCGCGTCCGAGATCTGCGTCGCGAGCTCCGCCAGCAGGCCGCGCCGGTCGGCCACCAGCGCCCGCACCCCCGCGTCGAACACCCCCGCCACGTCGGGGGCCCACTCGACGTCCACGAGCTCGCCC
The DNA here is from genome assembly GCA_038239945.1 of Burkholderiales bacterium. Classification (GTDB taxonomy): domain Bacteria; phylum Pseudomonadota; class Gammaproteobacteria; order Burkholderiales; family Casimicrobiaceae; genus VBCG01. The sequence goes on along the minus strand of JBBSEG010000009.1, from coordinate 37,670 downwards.
GCGTCGATCCGCTGCTTCTTGAGCGTGACGCAATCGCGCTGGTGCACGATCAAGCCCTGGCCCTTGCGAAACTGCGCGATGAGCAGGTCGCCGGGAATCGGCCGGCAGCACTTCGCATACTGGATCGCGACCCCTTCGACGCCCCGCAGCGTGAGCGCTCCGCCCTTGGCCGTGGCCGGAGCGGCGGCGTCGTCGCCCCCCCGGCGGGTGAGCGCCTGCGCGACCACGAACGACAGCCGCTTGCCGAGGCCGATGTCGGCGAGGATCTCGAGCTGGCTCTTGGTGCCGTACTCGCGCTGCAGCGCCTCCCAGCGGTCCCAGGAGATAGCCTCGGGCTCGACCTTGAGCGTGGCCAGCGCCTGGCCCAGCAGCCGCTCGCCGAGCGCCGCCGATTCCTTCTGCTGGAGGCCCTTCAGGTAGTGCCGGATGCGCGAGCGCGCCTTGCCGGTGGCGACGAACGACAGCCACGACGGGTTCGGGCGCGCCGTGCGCGCCGTGAGGATCTCGACGTGGTCGCCGTTCTTGAGCTCGGTGCGCAGCGGCAGGAGCTCGTAGTTGATGCGCGCCGCCACGCAGTGGTGGCCGATGTCCGTATGCACCGTGTACGCGAAGTCCACCGCGGTGGCGCCGCTTGGCAGCGCCGTGATCTTGCCCTTGGGCGTGAAGACGTAGATCTCCTCGGGGAAGAGATCGCCCTTGATGTGCTCGAGGAACTCCTTCGAGTCGCGCGATTCCGACTGGATCTCGAGCAGGCTTTGCAGCCACCGGTGCGTCTCGCGCTGCGCCTCGGCCAGGTCGACCGCGCCACCCGGCTTGTAGAGCCAGTGCGCGGCGACGCCCGTCTCGGCAACCTGGTGCATCTCGTTCGTGCGCAGCTGCACCTCGAGCGGCGTGCCGAACGGGCCGAACAGCGTGGTGTGCAGCGACTGATAGCCGTTCGCCTTCGGGATGGCGACGTAGTCCTTGAACTTGCCGGGGATGGGCTTGTAGAGCTCGTGCAGCACGCCCAGCGCCGCGTAGCAGGCGGTCTTGTCGGCGACCAGCACGCGCACGCCGTAGATGTCGAACACCTGCGAGAACGTGTAGCGCTTCTCCTTCATCTTCTGGTAGGCGGAGTACACGGTCTTCTCGCGCCCGCTCACCAGCGCCGGCAGCGCGGCCTTGACGAGGCCCTCGCGAATCACGTCGAGCAGCTTGTTCATCACCTCGCGGCGGTTGCCGCGCGCCGTCTTGATGGCGTTGGCGAGCACCCGGTAACGCAACGGGTTGAGGTGCTTGAACGACAGGTCCTGGAGCTCGAGGAACAGCGCGTTGAGGCCCAGCCGGTTGGCGATCGGCGCGTAGATGTCGAGCGTTTCGCGCGCGATGCGCTTGCGGTGCGTCGGTGCCATCGCGTCGAGCGTGCGCATGTTGTGCAGGCGGTCGGCCAGCTTGATGAGGATGACCCGCACGTCGCGCGCCATCGCCAGCAGCATCTTGCGGAAGCTCTCGGCCTGCGCGTCCTCGCGCGAGGCGAACTCGATCTGGTCGAGCTTCGACACGCCGTCGACCATGTCGGCGACCGGCTTGCCGAACGTGTGCTCGAGCTCGCCGCGCGTGACGGAGGTGTCCTCCATCACATCGTGCAGCAGCGCCGCCGCGAGGCCCTCCGCGTCGAGGCGCCACTGCGAAAGAATGCTCGCGACCGCGAGCGGATGGGTGATGTAGGGCTCGCCCGACTTGCGGAACTGCCCGCGGTGTGCCGTCTCGGAGAATTCGAACGCCCGCTCGACCAGCGCGATGGCCGGCCGCGCGAGATAGTGGCCAAGGTGTCGGGTGAACTCGGCGATTTCCGACATGGGGCCTCGCGCCGCGGCGGGCCGTCAGCTCAACTGGTGGGCGTGGCGGTCTTCAGCAGCATCTCGATGCCGACCTTGCCGGCAGCGACCTCGCGCAGCGCGATGACCGTCGGCTTGTCGCGGTCGGCGTCGAGCAGCGGCGGCGAGCCGGAGGTGATCTGGCGCGCGCGGTTGGTGGCGGCGAGCGTCAGCTCGAAGCGATTGGGAATCTTGGCAAGGGCGTCGTCGATGGTGATGCGGGCCATGGTGGGGATTGCCTTTCAGGTGGCGGGTGCGAGCAGCTCGGTGACGATGCGGGCGTGGCGGACCTGCTGGCGTGCCGCCGTGAGTCGAGCGGACCGGACGATGACCGACAGATCGTCCACGGCCCGCGCAAAGTCCTGATTCATAATAACATAGTCGAAGTCCGCAAAGTGCCGCACCTCTTCGCGCGCGGCCTCGAGCCGCTTGCGGATGACCGCCGGGGCATCCTGCGCGCGCTTTTCCAGGCGGTCCTGGAGTGCTGCGAGCGACGGCGGCAGGATGAAGATGTGCACGGAGTCCGGGATCAGCCGCCGCACCTGGGCTGCGCCCTGCCAGTCGATCTCGAGCAGCACGTCCTGCCCCGCCACCACCTGCGCGCGCAGCCAGGTCGCGGACGTCGCGTACCAGTGCCCGTGGACGAACGCGGACTCGAGGAACTCGCCCTGTTCCTGCAGGTGCGCGAAAGCGGCGCCGTCGACGAAGTGATAGTGCACGCCTTCGCGCTCGCCCGGCCGCGGTGCCCGCGTGGTGTACGACACCGACAGGCGGATGCCGGGCTCGCGCTGCAGGAGCGCGGTCACCATGCTGCTCTTGCCGCCGCCCGAGGGCGCCGCGACGACGAACAGGCAGCCCGAGGCCGGCGGCCCCTGGGTGGTGATGGTCATGGGGCGGGCCCGCCGGCGCTGCGCATCGCCCGTGCCGTTCCCGGTTGCCCGATACCGTCGATGATGGCGCTCACTCGATGTTCTGGACCTGCTCGCGCATCTGCTCGATCAGCACCTTGAGCTCCAGCGAGGCTTGCGAGACCTCGGTGTCGACCGACTTCGAGCCGAGCGTATTGGCCTCGCGGTGCAGCTCCTGCGCAAGGAAGTCGAGCCGCTTGCCGGCGCTGCCGCCCTGCGTTAGGACCCGCCGTACTTCGGCCACGTGCGTCGACAGCCGCGCCATCTCCTCGGCGACGTCGACCTTGGTGGCGAACAGGGCGAGCTCCTGCTTCAGGCGTTCCTCGCCCGTGTCGAGCCCGGCGTCCCGCAGCCGCGCGCCGAGCTTGTCCTGGTAGGCCGCCTGGATCGCCGGGATGCGCGGCGCGACGCGCGCGACCTGCGTCTCGATGCCGTCGCAGCACGCCTCGAGTACGGCCTGCAGCTTGGCGCCTTCACGGCCGCGCGAGGCCGCGAGCTCGTCGAGCGCCGCGTCGACGAGCCGGCTCACCTCGGCTGCGAGCACCTCGGATGCCAGGGTGGGCTCGGCGAGCACGCCCGGCCAGCGCAACACGTCGGCAAGCGAGAGCGGGGTTGCGTCCGGCAGCAGGCGCGCCACGTCCGCGGCGGCCGCGGCGAGATGGGCCACCCGCACCGGATCCACGCTCAGTGGCGCGGCGCCCGCGCCGGTTCGGTTGAACGCGACGCGGCATTCCACCTTACCGCGCTTGACGTCGCGCACCAGGCGCTCGCGCAGCGCCGCCTCCTGCGAGCGAAGCTCGTCGGGCAGGCGGACGGTGAGGTCGAGGTAACGGTGATTGACCGAGCGCAGCTCGACCGCCAGCGAGGCCCCCGCCAGCTCCGCCGTCACCGCGGCGAAGCCGGTCATGCTGACGATCATCGTGGCATCGCGCCAACAAGCGCCAGAATCCGCGTGTCGTGCGGCTTTACATTGCGCAGGGGCATCGGGAGAATGTATGCGGAATTGGGCACCCACGCAAGGCAGACCGGGTGCCGTTGGCACGCGAATTGCGTCGCGCAAGTCCACGCCTAACGAAGGCGCCCGCTCGTCTCATCCATGGCCGTCACCAACCAAGCCCTTCCCGGCGGCTACCAGCTGCTCAACTACCGCGTCGATCGCCAGATCAGCCGCGGCGGCTTCTCGATCGTCTATCGCGCCTTCGACGAGACCGGCGCGCCGGTCGCCATCAAGGAATACCTGCCTTCGTCGCTGGTATTGCGCACCGAGGGCGACATCGTGCGTGCCAGCTCGGCTGAGAACCTCACCTCGTTCCGCTACGGGATGAAGTGCTTCTTCGAGGAGGGCCGCGCGCTCGCCAAGATCAACCACCCCAACGTCGTGCGCGTGCTGAACTTCTTCCGCGCCAACGAGACGGTCTACATGGTGATGCGCTACGAGCGCGGCCGTACGCTCCAGCAGCAGATCCAGATGCGCCAGGACCAGATGTCCGAGCGCTTCGTGCGGCACGTGTTCATGCATCTCCTCAACGGCTTGCGCGAGGTGCATACGCACAAGCTTCTGCACCTGGACATCAAGCCCGCCAACATCTACCTGCGCACCGACGGCAGCCCGGTGCTGCTGGACTTCGGCGCGGCGCGGCAGACGCTCACCTCGAACCGGCCGAAGCTCGCCCCGATGTACACGCCGGGCTTCGCGGCACCCGAGCAGTACCGCGAGCCCGACCGGCTCGGCCCGTGGACCGACGTCTACGGCACCGGCGCATCCATGTTCGCCTGCCTTGCCGCGTTCGCGCCCCAGGCCGCCGATGCGCGCATGCAGGAGGATCACCTCGTCTCGGCCAAGAAGATCTGGTCGGGCCAGTATTCCGACAACGTCCTCGAAGTGATCGACTGGTGCCTGCGCCTCGATCCGCTCGAGCGGCCGCAGAGCGTGTTCGCGCTCCAGCGGGCGATCCGCGACATCCCGCTGCGCAAGCCCAAGCTCACGTTCATCGGCAAGTGGAAGCGAATGCTGTTTTCCGAGATCGGCGCCTGAGGCGCCCGCAGAGCGCCAAAACCATAACGGGGGAGACCCGCCGCGCGCAGCCGGCGCGCCACGCGGGCATGGGGTCCGATGCGTTTCACGATCTTCCAGGAGTCCCGCAAGGGGTCGCGCAAGGTCAACCAGGACCGCATCGCGTACACCTACAGCCGGGACACGCTGCTGCTGGTGGTGGCCGACGGCATGGGCGGGCACGCGGGCGGCGAGATCGCCGCGCAGATCGCCGTCCGGCTGTTCATCGAGCGCTTCCAGCAGGAGGCCAAGCCGATCCTGCGCAACCCGCTCAAGTTCCTGCAGGAGACCATGCTGCGCGCACACGCCGCGCTCGGCTCCTACGCCAACCAGTTCTCGATGCTGGAGACGCCCCGCACCACCTGCATCGCGGTCATCGTCCAGGCCAACCATGCGTACTGGGCGCACGTAGGCGACTCGCGCTTCTACCTGTTCCGCCAGGGCGCGATCATCGGCGCCACCAAGGACCACTCGAAGGTCCAGTATCTCGTCGACCAGGGTGTCATCGCGGCCGACGAGGTGGCCATGCATCCCGACCGCAACAAGATCTTCAGCTGCTTAGGCGGCCTGGTCGACCCGGTGATCGACCTGTCCAAGCGCACGGCGCTGCGCAACGGTGACGTGATGGTGCTCGCCACCGACGGCCTGTGGAGCGTGATGCCGCACGGGGAGATGGCCACCCTGCTGACGTCCACGCCCATCCTCAAGACCGCGCCGCAGATGATGCGCGAGGGCGAGCAGCGCGGCGGCGCCGAAGGCGACAACCTGTCGGCCATCGTCGTTCGGTGGGGGCCCGAGACGCTCACCGACGAGCCGTCCACCACCATCACCGAGACGCTCGGGCTGGGCGAGTTCCAGACCCAGCTCGACCGCACGCTCACCCTGACCGATCGCAAGGGGCCGCAGCGGGACCTCACCGACGACGAGATCGAGCGGGCGATCTCGGAGATCCAGTCGACCATCCAGAAGTACCGGCGCTAGCCGCCGCCGCCCGCCTGGTTTAATCTGTCGCCTGTCACCTCGTCCGTTGCCTGCATGCGCCAGCTGATCCTCGACACCGAAACCACGGGACTCGATCCCAATCTGGGCCACCGCATCATCGAGATCGCCGCCGTCGAGCTCATCCATCGCCGGCCGACGGGCCGGCATCTGCACTTCCACGTCGACCCGGAACGGGAGATCGACGCCGGCGCGACCGAAGTGCACGGCAAGACCTGGGAAGACCTCAAGGGCCAGGCGCGCTTTGGCGAGCGGGCCGCGGAGTTCGTGGCGTTCGCTCGCGACGCCGAGTGGATCATCCACAACGCGCCGTTCGACGTGGGCTTCCTCGACTACGAGCTCGACCGCGCCGGCATGCCCGCCGCGGCCGCCCTCTACAGCCGCCTCACCGACACGCTGGCGCTGGCCAAGGAATCGTTCCCCGGCAAGCGCAACAACCTGGGCGCGCTGTGCGAGCGCTTCGGCGTGGCCAACGCGCATCGCACGCTGCACGGCGCGCTGCTCGACGCCCGCCTTCTCGCCGACGTGTACCTCGCGATGACTCGCGGCCAGGAGTCGCTCACGATCGACATCGTCGTGCCCTCGGCGGTGGTGCCGGTGGCGCCGTTCGGCACGCTGGGCGTGAACGATGCGGGCCGTCCGCCGCTCACGGTCATCGCCCCCAGCGACGCCGAGCTCCGCGAGCATTTCGCCTATCTCGAGGCGCTCGATCGCGAGTCGAAAGGCCGCTGCGTCTGGCTCGCTGGCCGGGAGGCGGCGCTCCACTAGCACGCGCCCGCGCCGCTGCGGCGCAGCGTTGGTCCGTGCAGGGTAGTGCCTCGTCATGAAATCGCGCCGGAGCCGACCCAACCCGCTGCGCGCCTTCGGCGAGCTGCGCCACGCCGGCGGGATGCCGGCCGGCCGGGCCGCAACGCTGGCCGGGCCGCGCCGCTGGGGAGCCGACATCCCCGCCCTTGCGGCACGCTCCCCATCCGCGGCCGCGGCGTTCGCCCCATCGCCCCGCCACCCGGGGCGGGATCAACTTGCCGCGCTACCGTTGGCCGTGCATCCGGTGGCGGCGCTGCCGTTGCAGCCGCCCGTGCCATTGACTGCAACCGCCGACCGATCGCCCACCTCGCTGATCAACCGCGAGCTGTCTCTGCTCGCCTTCCACCGGCGGGTCCTCGCCCTGGCCGAGGACCCGGGCGTACCGCTGCTCGAGCGGCTGCGCTTCCTGTGCATCGTCAGCAGCAACCTGGACGAGTTCTTCGAAATCCGCGTGGCCGGCCTGCGCGAGCAGCTGCGCGCCAAGGTGCCGGCCGCGGGGATGACGCTGGCCGGCATGCGCGCCGCACTCACCGACATGGCGGACGCGGCGCGCAGCCTCGTGGACGACCAGTACAAGGTGCTCAACCGGCAGCTCTTTCCCGCTCTCGCGCAGCAGGGCGTGCGCCTGGTCGCCGCGGCGGATCGTACCGCCGCCACGCGCGCGTTCGTGGCCGAGTTCTTCCAGCGCGAGGTGCGGCCGCTGCTCACTCCCATCGGCCTCGACTCCGCCCATCCGTTTCCCCAGATCGTCAACAAGAGCCTCAACTTCATCGTCGAGCTGGCCGGCCTCGACGCGTTCGGCCGGCTCACCACCATTGCCGTCGTGAAGGCGCCGCGGGTGCTGCCGCGGGTGGTCAAGGTGCCTCGGGAGATCGCGGCCACCGGCCACGAGTTCATCCTGCTTTCATCGATCATCCACGCGCACATCCCCGACCTCTTTCCGGGCCGGGAAGTCGTCGCGTACTCGCAGTTCCGGGTCACGCGCGACGCGGACCTGTGGATCGACGACCAGGAGGTGAAGAACCTGCGCCAGGCGCTGCGCGGCGAGCTCAAGGACCGCCACTTCGGACTGCCGCTGCGCCTCGAGGTGGCGGCGGCCTGCCCGGTTCACCTCGCGCGATTCCTGCTCGCGCAGTTCGAGCTCGCCGACGACGATCTATACCGGTGCGACGGACCGGTGAACCTCGCGCGGCTCGCGGCGCTGATCGACCAGGTCGAGCTGCCTGCGCTCAAGTACCTGCCGTTCGTCCCGGGGACTCCCGAGCGGCTCGCCGGCGAGCCGGACATCCTCGCGGCGATCCGTCGCCACGACATCCTGCTGCACCACCCCTTCCAGTCGTTCGACCCGGTTCTCGATTTCGTGCGGCGCGCCGCCGACGACCCGGACGTGGTGGCTGTCAAGCAGACCGTGTACCGCACCGGGGCGAGCTCGGCGCTGATGGAATCGCTGATCCAGGCGGCCGAGCGGGGCAAGGAGGTCACCGTGGTGGTCGAGCTGATGGCCCGCTTCGACGAGGAGGCGAACATCAACTGGGCCGAACGCCTCGAGCGCGCCGGCGCGCAGGTCGTCTACGGCGTGTTCGGTTTCAAGACGCACGCGAAGCTCGCGCTGATGCTGCGTCGCGAGGCCGACCCGGCGGGCGGCACGCGCCTCGTCTCGTACGCCCATCTCGGCACGGGCAACTATCATCCGCGCAACACCCGCGTGTACACCGATTTCGGCCTGCTCACCGCCGACGCCGACCTGTGCGCGGACGTCGACGAGGTGTTCCGCCACATCACCAGCCTGTCGAAGTCGGGTCGGTTGAAGCGCCTCATCCTCGCCCCGTTCATGATGCAGCGGCGCGTGATCGAGATGATCCGCCGCGAGGCTCGCCATGCGCGCGAGGGCCGCCCCGCGCGGATCAAGGCCAAGATGAACGGCCTGACCGACGAGGGTGTGATCCGCGCGCTGCAGGCGGCGTCGCAGGCCGGCGTGGAGATCGACCTCGTCGTGCGCGGCGCCTGCGCGCTGCGGCCCGGCGTGCCGGGCCTGTCGGAGCGCATCCGGGTGCGCTCGGTGCTCGGCCGCTTCCTCGAGCACCATCGCATCTGGTGCTTCGAGAATGCCGGCGAGACCGACGTCTGGCTCGCGTCCGCCGACTGGATGGGCCGCAACCTGTTCCGCCGCATCGAGGTGGCCTTCCCGATCCAGGATCCGGTCCTGAAGAAGCGCGTGATCGACGAAGGGCTCGACGCCTATCTCGCCGACCGCAGCGACGCGTGGCTCCTCGACGCCAACGGCGGCTGGCAGCCGGTGCGCGCCGGGCGCCGCGAGCGCGACACCTCCGCGCAGGCGCTCCTGCTCGCGCGGCTTGCGGCGCCGGCGTCGGCGTGATCGTGCCGGCCAGCCGAATCCGCGGCCGCCCATCCAGATGGACCTGATCCTGTGGCGGCATTGCGAGGCGGAGGCGGGCGAGCCCGATCTCGGCCGCCGCCTCACGCCCAAGGGCCAGAAGCAGGCCGAGCGCATGGCGGAGTGGCTCGAGCGGCACCTGCCGGATTCGGCCCGCATCCTGGTGTCGCCGGCCGATCGCGCGCAGCAGACCGCGCTCGCGCTGCCGCGGCGGTTTCGCACGCTCGCCGAGCTCGCGCCGGGCGCGTCCGTCGGCGCGGTGCTAGCGGCGGCCAACTGGCCGGACGCGCGCGAGCCCGTGCTCGTCGTGGGCCACCAGCCGACGCTCGGGATGGTCGCCGCGGCGCTGCTGGCCGGGGCCGAGGCGCCCTGGTCCGTGCGCAAGGGCTCCGTGTGGTGGCTCACCAACCGTGCCCGCGAGGGCGGTGCGGGAACGCTCCTCAAGGCCGTCACGGCGCCCGACTTCCTGTGAGGCTGGTCCGGCGCTAGGACTTGCCCGTCTTCCAGCCGTAGCCGAGCGCTACCCATTCAGCGCGCTCCTGCAGGAGCAGGTGGGCCGTGAGCGGATGCGCCGCGAGCCAGGGCGGCGACACGCGCAGGCGGATCAACTTGTCGATGATGAGCGCGACGCGCGGAGCGCCGATGGTGCGCCGCGCGTGGTGGAACAGCACCGCGAGGCGCAGCGCAAGCAGCGCGGCGCGAAAATCGGCGTTCTGCAACGCGGGCGTCATCTTCGCGAGCCGGCCGCGCGCGCCCAGCACCAGGAGCGCGAGCTCGTGCTGCTCCTGCGAGGAGAAGCCCGGCATGTCCGCGTTGTCGAGGATGTAGGCGCCATGCTTGTGAAAGCCCGTGTGCGAGACCGTGTAGCCCACCTCGTGCAATAGCCCCGCCCAGGCGAGCCGGTCGGCGGTCTGCTGGCGCGGCGCGCCGGTGGCTTCCGTGTACAGCATCCGCGCCATCGCGCTGACGCGCTCCGCGTGCGGGCGGTCGACGTGATAGCGCTCGATGAAGCGCGCGACGGTGGCCACGCGCGCGTCGCTTTGCGCGCCGCGGCCCAGCAGGTCGTACAGCGCGCCGAGCCGCAGCGCGCCGCCGACGGGATTGATGCGCGTCACGTCCAGCAGGTCGAGCGCTGCGAGCATGATCGAGAAGCCGCCGGCGAGCACCGGCGCGCGCTGGGCCTTGAGGCCCGTCAGTCGCAGCCGGTCGACGCGGCCCGCGGCGATCATGCGCCTTCGCAGCAGCAGGAGCCCGGCGCGCGTGATGCCGCCCGTCGACATGCCGTTCTGCTCGAGGATGTCGGCGAGCGCCAGCGCCGTTCCGGACGACGCGTAGGCCTCGCTCCAATGGGCGCGCGCGAACCCGCCCGCGATGGCCTCGATCTCGGCGCGCGCCTGCGTCTCGGCGGCCGTAAAGCGCTCGGCGCGCAGGCTGCCGTCCGCGAAGCAGCGCTGCGTGAGGCTCACGCAGCCGATCGCCAGCGACTCGAGCCGCAATGGCTCCTCGCCGCGTCCGATGATGAATTCGGTCGATCCGCCGCCGATGTCCACCACGAGCCGCGGTGCCGCGGACGGGGGCAGCACGTGCGCGACGCCAATATAGATGAGCCGCGCCTCCTCGTGGCCGGAGATGACGTCGATGGGAAAGCCGAGCGCGCCCTCCGCCAGCGGCAGGAACTCCGCCGCATTGCGCGCCACCCGGAACGTGTTGGTCGCGACGGCGCGCACCGCCGACGGCGAAAACCCGCGCAGCCGTTCGCCGAATCGCGCGAGGCAGGCGAGCGCGGCGCGGCGCGTGCCGGCGGACAGGCGCCCCGCCCGGTCGAGGCCGGCGCCGACGCGCAGGTTCTCGCGCCACGTGTCCAGGCGGAAGATCTGGTCGCCCTCGACGCGGCCGAGCTCGAGGCGAAAGCTGTTCGAGCCCATGTCGACGACCGCGAGCGTGGACGGGGCGAGTAAGCGGGAGAACCTGCGCATGGCGGCGGCAGCGTAGCAGACCGAACGGCGCCTGGCGGAAAGCCGCGTGCTAACCTCGGCCGGGCTCTGCCCCGCACGCCATGGCCATCGACTACCTCCAGAAGATCCTCACCGCGCGCGTGTACGACGTCGCGATCGAGTCGCCGCTCGAGACGGCGGCGATCCTCTCGGAGCGGCTCGCCAACCGCGTGCTCCTCAAACGCGAGGACCAGCAGTGCGTGTTCTCGTTCAAGCTGCGCGGGGCGTACAACAAGATGGCCCGCCTGACGCCGGCCGAGCGGGCGCGCGGCGTGATCGCGGCGTCGGCCGGCAACCATGCGCAGGGCGTCGCGCTCGCCGCGCAGCGGCTGGACTGCACGGCCACCATCGTCATGCCTGTCACCACGCCGCAGATCAAAATCGGCGCGGTGGCGGCGCGCGGCGCGCGCGTGGTGCTGCACGGCGATTCGTACGCGGACGCCTACGCGAAGGCGCGCGCCCTGCAGGCCGAGAGCGGCGCGACGTTCGTCCATCCGTACGACGACCCCGACGTCATCGCGGGGCAAGGCACCGTCGGCATGGAGATCCTGCGCCAGTGGCAGGCGCCGCTCGACGCGATTTTCGTGGCGATCGGCGGGGGCGGGCTGATCGGCGGCATCGCGGCCTACGTCAAGCACGTGCGGCCTGACGTGCGCATCGTGGGTGTGCAACCGGAGGATTCCGACGCGATGGCGCGCTCGCTCGAGGCCGGCCGGCGCGTCACGCTGGCGCACGTCGGTCTCTTCGCCGACGGCGTGGCGGTGAAGCAGGTCGGCAAGGAGACGTTCCGACTCGCGCGTGCCTACGTCGACGAGGTGATCCGCGTGGACACCGACGCGATCTGCGCCGCGCTGAAGGATGTGTTCGAGGACACGCGCGCGATCCTCGAGCCGGCGGGCGCCCTCGCGATCGCCGGACTCAAGGCGTACGTCGAGCGCGAGCGCGTGACGGGCTGCACGTTCGTTGCCGTCGCATGCGGCGCCAACATGAATTTCGACCGCCTGCGCTTCGTCGCCGAGCGCGCGGAAGTGGGGGAGCGGCGCGAGGCGATCCTGGGCGTGAGCATCGCCGAGCGGCCCGGCAGCTTTCGCGACTTCTGCGCCGTGCTCGGCACGCGCTCGATCACGGAGTTCAACTACCGCTACGCCGACCCGCGCGTTGCGCACCTGTTCGTCGGTGTGCAAGTGGCGGACCGCGCGGCGACCGAGGCGCTCCTCGCGGCGCTGGCCGCCGCGCGCATCGAGGCGCACGACCTGACCGACAACGAGATGGCGAAATTGCACGTGCGCCACCTGGTCGGCGGCCCGGCGCGCAGCGCGGAGCACGAGATGGTGTATCGCTTCGAGTTCCCGGAGCGGCCCGGCGCGCTGATGCGCTTCCTCGACAGCATGAGCGCCGGCTGGAACATCACCTTGTTCCACTACCGCAACCACGGCGCCGACCACGGCCGCGTGCTGGTGGGCATGCAGGTGCCACCGGACGAGCACGCCCAGTTCCGCGGGTTCCTGAAGCGCCTGGGCTACGACTTCGTGGACGAGACCGGCAACCTGGCCTACCGGATGTTCCTCGGCGGCTGAGCGCCGCGCGCGCTATCGGTGCGCCGCCTAGCGGCAACCCTTGCCGCGCAGCGGCAGTGCCGCAGTGCGAAAAGTTGCCGGAGTGTTGCGTTTCGGGCCTTTTTCCCAGCCACGCTCGATTCCGGCAAGCTTTATGCTCTGGTCACCACGCTTGTGCCATGGCAAACTCGGCACGACGCTGCGGCCGCGATTCACATGAGCGCGGCAGAATACCGGAGCGCGAACGCAAATGGCCGACGGCAATGCATTGCAGGGCGTCAAGGTGATGGTGATCGACGACTCGAACACCATCCGCCGCAGCGCCGAGATCTTCCTTTTGCAGGCCGGCTGCACGGTGATCCTCGCCGAGGACGGCTTCGACGCGCTGGCCAAGATCGCCGACCACCTGCCCGAGCTCGTGTTCGTCGACATCATGATGCCCAGGCTCGACGGCTACCAGACCTGCGCGCTGATCAAGAAAAACGCGAAGTTCCGCGAGACGCCCGTGATCATGCTGTCGTCGAAGGACGGCCTGTTCGACCGCGCGCGCGGTCGCATGGTCGGCTCCGACCAGTACCTCACCAAGCCCTTCACCAAGGAAAGCCTGCTCAAGGCCGTCGCGGCGCATGTGCGTGCGGCGGCCTGACCAAGCGGCGTGCGCCGGCCGGCGCGCCGCACCGGCTCCGCGCCGATGACCAAACCTGCGAATGCAAGAGCGCTCCTTGCCGCGGCAGAGGCGCCGCGCACCGAGGCCGTAACGAGGGGCACAATGGGTATCCGCAAGATCCTGATCGTCGACGACTCGCCGACCGAGCGGCACGTCCTCAACGACCTGCTCACCAAGGCGGGTTTCGAGGTCGTGACGAGCGACAACGGCGAGGACGCCATCGTCAAGGCGCGGCAGGTCAAGCCGGACCTCATCCTGATGGACGTGGTCATGCCCGGGCTGAACGGCTTCCAGGCCACCCGGGCGATCAGCCGCGACCCCGACACGCGCGGCATACCGATCATCCTGTGCACTTCGAAGAGCCAGGAGACCGACAAGATCTGGGGGCTGCGCCAGGGCGCCCGCGACTACGTCGTCAAGCCGGTCGACCGCGACGAGCTGCTCGGCAAGATCAACGCACTCGCCTGATACGCCATGGCCCGCGCCGCGAAGCTCGACCTGCGCACGTTCCAGCGCGACCTCACGACCCGCCTCGCGGCCAAGACCGCGGCGCAGGTCGAGTCCTCGCGGCTGGGGCTGTCGTGCGCCGGTGCGCGCTGGCTGATCCGCCTCGGCGACGCCGGCGAAGTGGTGGTGGTGCCCACGATCGTGTCGGTGCCGCTCACCCACCCGTGGTTCCTCGGCATCGCCAACATCCGGGGCAATTTGTTCAGCGTGATCGACTTCGGCGTGTTCCTCGGTCAGGCGCCGGTGCCCGTGTCGGGGATGACGCGCCTCATCCTGTTCAGCACGCGCGCCGGGGAGCTTCACGCGGGCATCGTCGTGCCGCGCGTGCTCGGGCTGCGCAACCTGAGCGAACTTGCGCCCGCTTCGTCGGACGCCGGCGCGCCCGCGTGGCACGCCGAGCGCTGGATGGACGCCGATGGCAATGCCTGGCAGGAGATCGACCTGGCCGGCCTCGCGCGCGACCCTGCGTTTCTGCAGGTCGGCGCGTAGCGAACGGATAGAGGGGGAATCGACATGGCACTCAAGCTTCCGCGGCTCTTCGGTGAAAAGCCCGCGCAGACCGCCGAGGACGACTACGACGTTCCCACCACGCAGGTGAAGATGGGACAGGGATCGCCGGCCGGCTACGATCCGCTCGCCTCCGTGTCGATCATGGAGCAGCTGCGCACCGCGCAGACGACGGCGTCGCCGCGCAAGCTGTGGCTGATCGGCAACCTGCCGCTCGACAAGCAAGAGCAGGTGCTCGGCATCCTGCTCCTGCTGTTCCTGGCGCTTGCCGCCGGTATGCTCTTCCTCGATAGCCGGATCGCCGCGCAGCAGTCGGCGCAGGTGGCCACGGCCACCGAGATGCAAATGCTGTCGCAGCGCCTCGCCCGCGGTTCCGCGCTGGCGGCGCAGGGGCAGGCCCCCGGCTTCGCCGCGGTGCGCAACAGCCGCGACCGTTTCAAGGCCGACTTCGAGGCCCTCGTGAACGGCGGCACGGTCAAGGGCGTCGGCATCGACCAGGAGCACGATCCCGGCGTGATCGGCGTGCTCGACACCGTCAAGACCCGCTGGGAGCGCGTCGACGTCGCCGCCGAGCGGCTGACCGCCAACGAGCAGAGCCTGACCTCGCTCGCCAAGGGCCTCGACTCGATCAACCAGGGCAACAGCGCGCTGCTCGAGCTGGCGCAGCAGGCTTCGCAGCAGATGGGGCAGTCGAACGCCTCGCCGCGCGAGCTCGACTTCGCGAACCAGCTCGCTGTGCTATCGCAGCGCATCGCGAAGAACGCCAACGCGCTGGCCTCGTCCGACGAGATCGACCCCGAGGTCGCCTTCCTGCTCGGCAAGGACACGGGCACGTTCCGCGACGTGCTGGCGGGGCTTCTAAAGGGCAGCGAGCCGCTGCGGCTGACCGGCGTGCGCGGCGACGAAGCCCGCGCGACGCTCAACGATCTCGCCCGCCGGTTCCAGGCCTACGAGACGGGCATCAACGCGATCCAGTCGAACATGCCGCGCCTCGTGGTGGCGAAGCAGGCGGCGCGCTCGATCAACAACGAGTCCGAGCCGCTGCTGGCCGACACGTCGCGCCTGGCGGACGAATACGGCAACGGCTCCATCACGCGCACGGTCACCTTCGGCGCGGCGATCGTGTTCGCGGCGCTCGCGCTCGGGCTCCTGCTGCTGGTCGGCAAGCTGCTCCGCGACGACGCACGGGCGCGTGCGCAGGACAGCGACCAGGAGAACAAGCGCAACCAGGAAGCGATCCTGCGGCTCTTGAACGAGATGGGCAACCTCGCCGATGGCGACCTCACCGTGCAGGCATCCGTCACCGAGGACGTCACGGGCGCCATCGCCGATTCCATCAATTTCACGATCGAGGAGCTGCGCACGCTGGTGCGTGGCATCAATTCGGCTACCGACCAGGTGACCAAGGCGACGCAGGAGACGCAGGCCATCTCGAACCGGCTCTACGAGGCCTCGCAGCGGCAGAACCGCGAGATCCAGCAGGCGTCGGCCTCGGTGCTCAACATGGCGCAGTCGATCAACGAGGTGGCGCAGAGCGCGGCGCAGTCGGCCCGGGTGGCCGAGACCCAGCTCAACGCGGCGGAGAAGGGCGGCCATGCGGTGCAGAACCAGATCGCCGGGATGAACGACATCCGCTCGCAGATCCAGGATACGTCGAAGCGCATCAAGCGGCTCGGTGAATCGTCGCTCGAGATCGGCGAGATCGTCGAGCTCATCTCCGACATCACGGAGCAGACCAATGTGCTGGCCCTCAACGCTGCCATTCAGGCGGCCTCGGCGGGCGAGGCGGGACGCGGCTTCTCGGTGGTGGCCGAGGAGGTGCAGCGGCTCGCCGAGCGCTCGGGCGAGGCGACCAAGCAGATCGAGGCCATCGTGAAGACCATCCAGTCCGACACGCAGGATGCGGTCGCGGCCATGGAGAAATCGACGGTCGGCGTGGTGGAAGGCGCGAAGCTCTCCGATGCCGCCGGCCAGGCGCTGACCGAGATCCAGCGGGTGTCGCGCGAGCTCGCGGAGCTCATTGGCCGCATCTCGGCCCAGACGCAAATGCAGTCGACCTCGGTCACGGAAGTGACGCGCGGCATGCAGGGCATCCTCAAGATTACCGAGGAAACCACCGAAGGCACCAAGCAGACGAACGTATCGATCAGCCAGCTCACGAAGCTGGCCGCGGAGCTCCGCTCGTCCGTGGCGGGGTTCAAGGTCTAGCAAACGGTTGCACCGGCGCAGAGGGCCTGGCGACGGCTCGGTTCTTGCTCGGCGCTTCCCTGTTCGATATGCAAGAGGAGCGCCAGCCGATGGACACCGCAGCCGACTTCGACCTTGGCCCCCTGTCGTGGGTGCAGGGCGAGATCGACCAGGCGCTCGCCCGCGGGCTGGAGGCGCTGGCGGTCTGCCGCGACCAGCCAGCCGACGGCGCCTCGCTCAAGCACGCGCGCTCGCACATCCACCAGGCGGCGGGCGCGATCCAGATGGTCGGCCTCGACGCCGTCGTGGCCTACACCGACGAGATCGAGCGCCAGCTCACGCGCCTCGAGTCCCTCGACGGCGCCGAGCGGCGCAGCACGCTCAACGCCGTCGACCGCGCCTGCCGCAAGCTGCGCATTTTCCTGGACGAGCTCGCCAACGGCGCGCCGCCTGTGCCGCTCAAGCTGTTTCCCGAGTACGAGGCCATGCAGGCCGCGCGCGGCATCAAGGCGGCGGCGCCCACCGACCTCTTCTACCCCGACTTGAGCCCCCGTGCGCCCCGCGTCGGGCCGCGCGAGATCGTTCCGGCGAGCCGCATGCCCTCGCAGCTCATCAAGCAGCGGCGCCACTACCAGCGCGGGCTGCTCGGCTGGCTGCGCGGCGACGCAGAGGGCGGCAAGGCGATGCGCGACGCGATCGCCGGCATCGAGGACATCACCTCGCAATCGAGCCTGCGCGCGTTCTGGTGGACCGTCGGCGCGCTGTTCGAGGCGCTCATCGAGAAGGGCCTCGAGCCCGGCTTCGGCGTGAAGCAGCTCGCCGCGCGCGTCGATCTCCAGATTCGCCGCGTGGCAGAAGGCAGCGCGAAGGTCGCCGACCGCCTGCGCCGCGAAGTGCTCTATTACGTGGCGATCGCCGCGCCCGTTGCCCCGCAGGTGCAGGCGGTGCAGAAGTCCTTCCGGCTGGGCGGCCTGATCCCTTCGGCCGAGGTGCTCTCCGCCGACGTCGTGCGCATCCAGCCGTTGCTGCGCGAGGCGCGCGAGCAGCTCGCGGGGGCGAAGGACGCCTGGCTCAAGGCCGCTTCCGGACGCGCCGAGAACCTGCCCAAGCTGAAGCAGACGCTCGTCTCGGTCCACAACAAGGGTGCGGAGATCAAGAACGGTGCGCTGATGAAGCTCACCGCCGCGCTGGTGGAGCGGCTCGACAAGATGCCCGCAACGGGCGTCTCCGAGCCCGTGGCGATGGAATACGCGACCGCGCTGCTGCTCGCCGAGAGCGCCTTCGAGAATTACGCGCGGCTGTCGCCGGACTTCACGCAGCAGGTCGACGCGATGATCGGCCGGCTCGACGCGGCGCGCGCCGGCCGCGCCGCGCCCGCCAGCGCGCCGATGCTCGACGAGATGAGCAAGCGCGCGCAGGAGCGTGTGCTGCTCGCGCAGGTCGGGCGCGAGATCCAGGCCAACCTGCGCCACATGGAACAGGTGCTCGACGCGTTCTTCCGCGACCACGGCAAGCGCGCCGACCTTGCCTCCCTCGCCAAGGACAGCGCGCAGATCCGCGGTGCGCTGCGCATGCTCGGCCTCGACGAAGCGGTGCAGCTCATCGAGCTCTGCCAGGTGCAGATCGACACCTATGCCGCACCCGACACGCCGGTCAACAACGAAGACCTCGAGCTGCTCGCCGAGTCGCTGTCCGGGCTGGGCTTCTATGTCGAAGCGGTGGAGCAGCAACGTCCGGATCGTGACCGACTGATCGCGCCGCTCCTGGCCAAGCGCCTCGGCGAGGCGCCCGCGCCGGCCGCGGCACCGGCCGATTCCGTGGAGACCGCGGTTGCCGAGCTGCGCGCCGCTCTGCCGGCGATCGTCGCCGAGGTGCAGCGCACGCCCGCCGATCCGGGCGCGCGCGAGCGGCTGAAGCAGAAGCTTGCGGGCCTGCGCGACGACGCCGAGCTGATCGGCGATCCCGACCTCGTCGGGCAGGTCGACGCGGCCCTTGGCCAGCTCGATGCCGGAGGTGCTGCGGCGCTTACCGCCGCGGTCGAGCAGATCGCGGACACCGGGGTCGCGCCGGCCCCGGAAATTTCAGCGGAAACCCGGCGGCTGCTCGACACCGATGCGAGCGGCCTCGACGCCGAGCTCCTCGAGATCTACCTCACCGAAGCCGACGAGGTGCTCGACGCCGTCGCCGCGCAGCTCGACGCGCTCGGCCGCAACGCCGGCGACCGCGAGGCGTTGGCGACCGTGCGGCGGCAGTTCCATACGCTCAAGGGCAGCGGCCGCATGGTCGGGCTCACGCAGCTCGGCGACATCGCGTACGCGGTCGAGCACATCCACACCCGGCTGATCGAGGAAGACCGCCCGGTCACGCCCGCGGTGCTCGCCCTCATCGGCGTCGCCGAGCGCGATTTTCGCGTCTGGGTGGCCGCGCTCAAGTCGACGCGCCGCGTTTCCGCCGATCCCCGCCCGATCGAATCCGCGGTGCGGCAAGTCGAGGCCGAGCTCGGGGGCGACGGCCCCGACGACGGTGGATCGGGTGGGCAGACCCCGCCGGTCCGTCCGCTGACGATCGTGCCCACTACGACCGCGCCGGCGTCCCGCCCTACGGCGCTCGAGCTGATCGAGCTGCCGGAGCTCGGCGCCCCCCTTGCCGATCGGCCCGTGGTGGCGGGCGAGGACAACCCGCAAGGCGAGGCCATCGTCGTCATGCCGCCGCCGGCCGCCGATTTCAACCGGCCGCTGTTGCGCGTGGTCGCCGACAACCGCGGACCGCCGCAATCGAACGTTGCGCCGCGCGGCGCAACGTTGATGCTGGCCGGGCCGGTGGAGGCCGAGCCGGCCGGGGCCACTGAGGCACTGCCTCCGGTCGACCTGTTCCCGCCCGTCGAATCATTCCCGCCGCTCGAAGCACCTGGACCGGACGAGGCGATCGATGCCGGCGACGTCACCCCGGCCCACGACTCGATCGAGTCGATCGACTACGGCGCGGCGCTCGCGCCGCCCGAGGATGGCGCTGTCGAGCCGATCGAGCCGGAGCCGGAGCCGGTCGAGCCGATCGAGCTCCTTGCCCTCGCGGACCCGGCCGACGTCGGGCAGGAAAGCGAGCCCATCGAGCCGATCGGCCACGGCCCGCCCGAGGCGGCAACCGTCGATACGGTGTCGGCCGCGGCCCCGTCGACGGCCGACGCCGCCGAGCCCGACGAGGTTGTCGTCGGCAACGTCACGCTCTCGCGGTCGCTGTGGAAGATCCTCTGTGAGGAAGCCGAGCTGCACCTGCAGACGCTCGCGGGCGAGTTGTCTGTGCTCCAGTTCGATTCACGCTCGGTGCCGTCCGAGGCCATGGTGCGCGCCAGCCACACGCTGTGCGGCATCCATCGCACCGGCGGGTTTCCGGTGATCGCAGTCACGGCGCGCGCGCTCGAGCAGGCGCTCCTCGCGCTGCAGCAGCATGGCGGACCGATGCCGGGCAGCGCGCAACCGGTGCTCGCTCGCGCGATTGCAGGACTCGAGGAATTCACCGCACGCGTTCGTGCGCGCTTCGGCTTCATGAGCGCGCACGAACGCGAGGGTGTCGACATCCAGTCCGAGCTCGAGGCGCTCCGGGAGGAGGCCATCACGCACGCGCCCGTCGACGAGCCGCCGGAGGCCATCGACCTCCGGGACTCCGCGCCCGGGGCGCCACCGGATGCCGCGCCTCATGTCGCCCTCGACGCCGCGCCGAATGCCGCGCCGGATGCCGCGCCGGATGCCGCGCCGGATGCCGCGCCGGATGCCGCGCACGATGCCGCGCACGATGCCGCGCACGATGCCGCGCACGATGCCGCGCACGATGCCGCGCTAGGCCCATCCACATCCGACGACGCGCACGACCGGGCGCCGGTCGCAGCGGACGTGCCGCGGCGGTTCGCACCACTGCCGCCGCTCAAGGCCGTGCCGAGCATGACCGCCGAGTTCGTCGCGCCGAAGCCCGCCGAGCCGAGGCGCGATCCGCTGCTCGACCTTCGCGACGAAGTCGACGAGACGGTGCTGGCGATCTTCCTCGATGAAGCCGGCGAGCTGTTCCCGCAGGCCGGCGCGGAAGTGCGCAGCTGGCGCCGCACGCCCACCGACAACTCGATGGCGCAGCAGCTGCGGCGCATCCTGCATACGTTCAAGGGCAGCGCGCGCATGGCGGGCGCCATGCGCCTTGGCGAGCTCACCCACCGGATGGAATCGCGGCTGATGGACGGCGACACCCTGCCGCCCGCCACGCCCGAGCTGTTCGAGGCGCTCGATTCGGATCTCGACCATATCGGCCACGTGCTCGACGCGCTGCGCGCCGGTCGCAGCAACGTGATGCTCCCGTGGCTCGCCGCTTCCGCCGGCGAGCACCCGTTGCCCGCCGACGAGGACGCCGCAGCCGTCGTGCCGCCTACAGCGGGGCGTGCCGGTGCGAGCCCGCCGGCGACCGCGACAGCGGCAGGCGCGCCGGAGCCGCCGGCTTCCGCCCCCGCCCGCGAGGGCGAGATCGACACCACCGCGCGGGCCATGCTGCGCGTGCGCGCCGACATCGTCGACCGCCTGGTGAACGAGGCCGGCGAAGTCGCGATTGCCCGGGCGCGCGTCGAGGGCGAGCTGCGCACGCTCAAGGCCAACCTGCTCGAGCTCACCGGCAGCGTGATCCGCCTGCGCACGCAGGTGCGCGAGATCGAGCTGCAGGCGGAGACGCAGATCCAGTCCCGCATGTCGGTGCTGCATCCGACGAGCGATGAGTTCGATCCCCTCGAGCTCGACCGGTACACGCGCTTTCAGGAGCTGACGCGCTCGCTCGCCGAGGGCGTGAACGACGTCTCCACTGTGCAACAGTCGCTGTTGCGCAACCTCGACGACGCCGACGCCGCGCTGCTCGCGCAGGCGCGGCTGTCGCGCGACGTTCAGCAGCGGCTCTTCGCGATTCGTACCGTGCCCTTCGGCAGCCTGTCGGAGCGACTCTACCGAATCATGCGCACGACCGCGCGCGAGCTCTCCAAGCGTGCCAACCTCGAGATCCACGGCGCGCAGACCGAGCTCGATCGCTCGGTGCTGGAGAAGCTGGTGGGCCCGCTCGAGCACCTGCTGCGCAACTCGCTCGACCATGGCCTCGAGTCGCCCGACGAGCGCCGGCGCGCCGGCAAGGCGGAGACCGGCGAGATCGACCTCACCGTCAAGCAGGTGGGCAACGAAATCCTCATCGAGCTCGCCGACGACGGCGCCGGCATCGACCTACGGCGCGTGCGCGAGCGGGCGCTGCAGGTCGGCATGATCGCCGCCGATGCGGAGCCCACGGAGCAGCAGCTCATCGAGTGCCTGTTCAAGCCGGGCTTCTCGACCGCTTCGCAGGTCACGCAGATCTCCGGACGCGGCATCGGCATGGACGTCGTGCGCAGCGAGATCGCCGCGCTCGGCGGGCGCGTCGAGGTGCAGACGACCGCCGGCAAGGGCAGCCAGTTCAACCTCTACCTCCCGCTGACGCTCGCCGTCGCGCAGGCGGTGCTGGTACGTGCCGCGGGCCGGCTGTGGGCGCTGCCCGCGCCCATGGTCGAGCAGGTACAGCAGGTGAAGGGCGACGTGCTGCTCGCACACTACGTCGCGCGGACGGTTCGGTGGCAGGGGCGGACGTACCCGTTCCACTACCTGCCGCGCCTGCTGGGCGACACCTCGCACAATCCCGAGACGCTGCGCTACAACGCCCTGCTCCTCGTTCGCAGCGGGCAGGGCGTGGCGGCGATCCACGTCGACGAAATGGTCGGCAACCAGGAAGTCGTGGTGAAGAATATCGGGCCGCAGCTCGCGCGCGTGTCGGGCATCTCGGGCGCCACCGTGCTCGGCACCGGCGAGATCGTGCTCATCATCAATCCCGTGCAGCTCGCGCAGCGGGCCGACGTCCCCACCTTCGACCCGCACGCCGAGCAGCGCGTCGCGCGCACGCCGGTGAAGCCGCTCGCCGAGACCCGGCCGCTCGTTCTGATCGTCGACGACTCGCTCACCGTGCGCAAGGTGACGAGCCGACTGCTGACGCGCGAGGGCTTCGACGTGCAGACCGCCAAGGATGGCGTCGACGCGCTCCAGGTGCTGGTCGGGAACACGCCCGACGTCATCCTGCTCGACATCGAGATGCCCCGCATGGACGGCTTCGAGTTCACGAAGACGGTCAAGGGCGACTCCAGGAACGCTCACATCCCGATCATCATGATTACGTCGCGCACGGCCGAGAAGCACCGCAATCGCGCCGCAGAGCTCGGCGTCGATCTCTATCTCGGCAAACCGTACCAGGAGGAAGAGCTCCTGCGTCACCTGCGTGCCATGCTGAGCCTGCCCACCCCCGCTTGACGCGCCGGCCAATGGTTGCCGCGGGGGCCCGTCGTGAGTTCATGCGGTGGCTTCTGGCGCTGGGTGGTGCGGGTGCCGCGAAGGTTGCGCTGCCCGCGCTTGCGGCGGTTCCCGATCCGTCGCGGCCGCTCACGGTGATCGTCGCCGGTGCGGGCCTGGCGGGGCTGGTGTGTGCGTACGAGCTCGAACGGCGCGGCCACCGTGCGGTCCTGCTCGAAGCTGACCCGCGTCACATCGGCGGCCGCGTGCGCACGCTGCGCTTTGCGGACGGGCGCTACGGCGAGGCCGGCGCCATGCGCATTCCGAAGCGGCACGAGCTGACGCGCCACTACCTGCGCGAGCTCGATGTGGCGATCCGTCCCTTCGTGCATTCGAATCCGCTGGCGTATTACTTCGCGCGCGGCCAGCGGGTCCGCATCGCCGAGGTGCGCGCGCTCTACCCGCGCTTTCGCCTCACCGCCGGAGAGGCCGCCGCAGCGTCGCCCGACGATTTCTGGTCGACCGCGGTGACCGGCACCGCCAGCGCCCTGTCACCGGAGGAGCGCGCGGAGCTGCGTGCCGACACCCTGACCACCCAGCGCCTGCGCGGCTACGACCAGCAAACGCTGCTGCAGCTCTGCGAGGCTGCCGGCCTGTCGGACGAGGCGATCGAGTTGATGGCGGTGACGAGTGGCGAGGAAACGCTGCTGTACACCGCCGCCACCGAGACGCTTCGCGAGGAGTTCGAGGAGGTCTGGAGCCAGGGCTTCGACGAGGTCGTCGGCGGCACTGACCGGCTGGCCAGCGCATTCGCCGGACGCCTGCGCGAGCGCCCGCGCATGGGAGCGGTGGTCACGCGCATCGAGCACGACGCGACCGGCGTCGCCGCGCATTTCGTCGCTGGCGGGCGCGCGCAGCGCGTGGCCGGCGATTACCTGGTGTGTACGCTCCCGTGCCCGGTGTTGTCGCGCCTCGAGTTCGCGCCTGGCCTGTCCGGCGCCAAGGCGCACGCGATCCGGATGCTCAACTACGACTCGTCGACCAAGGTTCTGGCGCGCACGGCGCGCCGCTTCTGGGAGACCGACGACGGCATCTTCGGCGGCGGCACGTTCACCGACCTGCCGACCGGGTCGACCTACTACCCGTCGGACAACGCGGGGGCCAAGGACCCGCGCGTGTCGGCCGCGCCGGGCGTCATGCTCGCGTCGTACTCGTGGGGACAGACCGCCCGGCGCCTGGCGAGCCTTGCGCACGAGCCGCGGAGCGCGGTCGTGCTGCGCCACCTGGCGCGCGTGCATCCGCAGCTCGCGCAGCCGGGCGTGGTACAGGGCACGGCGTCGTGGAGCTGGGACAACCATCCGTTCAGCAGCGGCGCGTTCGCCTGGTTCCTGCCCGGCCAGCATACGACGCTGCATCGCTACATCGTGGCGCCCGAGGGCCGGGTATTCTTCGCGGGCGAGCATGCATCGCTGACGCACACCTGGATGCAGGGCGCGCTCGAGTCGGGGCTGCGCGCGACGCGCGAGCTCCTCGAAAGCGCGCAGCGCAGCTAAAAGTGTGTGGCGCGCGGTCAGATGCGCGCCCGCGGTCGACCAGGCGCGCCGCGGCCGCTTGACCGTTACGCGGCCGGGGCGGTGGTCTTGAGCGCCTTCGGCTGCTTCTCGATCGGCTCGTTGGCGATGCGCTCGTACTCGGCGATGACCTGCGCGCCGAGCAGCAGCACGATGGCGGCGATCTCGAGGCTCAGCAGCACCACGATCGCCGTGGTCAGCGAGCCGTACACCGTGCGCACCTGCGACAGCGTGGTGAAGTACCACACCAGCACGTGGCGCGAGATCTCCCACAGCGCCGCCGCTGCGGCGCCGCCGACCAGCGCGTGACGCCACGACAACCGGCCGGCCGGCATGACGAGGTAGATCGACGAGAGCAGGATGATCTCGCCAAGCACGCCCAGGAGATATAAGAGGGCCGCCGCCAGGCGCCCGAGCGACCATTCCCGGCCGATGATCTGCACCGACTCGCCGGCCAGGTTCTCCAGCGCGCTCGCCACCACGGTGACGAGCAGCAATCCCACGCCGAGGAGCAGGATATACAGGTACGGGAGCAGCGCCGACATGACGAAATGCCGCCGCCGGATTACGACACGATGGTGGAAGATCACCGACATCGCGTTCTCGAGCACCGTGAATGCGAGGGAGCTGAAGAACACCAGCGTGACCGAGAGCGTCCAGCCGACGACGGCGCGGTTGGCCACGAAGATGCGCATGTCGTCCATCAGCGGCCGGCTCTGGCCCGGCGCAACCAGCTCGAGATAGCGCGCGAGCGTGGCCATGAGCTCGTCCGCGTCGATCACGTGCGAGAGCACGATGACGAGGAGGATCAGCAGCGGAACGATCGACAGGAGGGTGTAGTACGCGACGCCGCCGGCAAGCAGCAGCCCCTGGTTCGCCCGGAACGCCTTCACGACCTGGACGATGAACGCCAGGGGATGCGCGGCGATCTTGCGCGCGGAGCGGCGAAACGATTGCATGGGAGTGGGGGAGCGCGGTCAGTCTAGCATTTGGGGGGGCGGCATCGCCGCCGCGGCCTGCCGCGGGCACTTTCCAGCGCCAGCGGGATCGGGCACAGTAGCGCAACTGGTTCGCGCGGAGGAGACGATGGCGCACTTTGCCACGGACAGCATTCGCACGGTCGCGCTGGTCGGCGACGGAGCCGCCGGGAAGACGACCCTCGCCGAGGCCCTGCTTGCACGGGCCGGAACGATACCGGTGGCCGGCAGCGTCGAGCGCGGCACCACCGTGAGCGATCACGACGCGCTCGAGAAGTCCTACCAGCACTCGCTGCGCGCCTCGATCCTACATTTCGAGAGCGGCGGCACGCGCGTGCACCTGATCGACACGCCCGGCTTCCCCGATTTTATCGGCCAGGCGATCGGCGCGCTCGACGCCGTCGAAACCGCGGCGGTGGTCGTCAACGCGGCGGCTGGTGTGCAGATGATCGCCGGCCGCATGATGGAGTGGGCGGCGCACCGCAAGCTGTGCCGACTGGTGGTGATCAACCGGATCGACGCGGAAAACGTCGACTTGCCGGGGGTGCTGGCAGCGGTCCAGGCCGCGTTCGGCCGCGAGTGCCTGCCAATCAACCTCCCGGCCGGAGGCGGGACGCGCGTCGTGGACTGCTTCTTCAATCCATCGGGTGACAGCGATTTCTCGTCCGTCGCCGACGCGCATCGCGCGCTGGTCGACCAGGTGGTCGAGGTGGACGAGGCGCTGATGGCGGTCTACCTCGAGCAGGGCGAGATCGAGCCCGCGCAGCTCCACGCGCCGTTCGAGGCCGCGCTGCGCGAGGGCCACCTCGTTCCCGTGTGCTTCGTCTCGGCGCGGACGGGAGCGGGGATCGGCGAGCTGATCGACGTGCTGGTCAAGCTCGCGCCCAACCCCGCGGAGGGCAACCCGCCGCTGTTCTACAAGGGCGAAGGCGATGCCGCCATGGAGTTCCACTCGGTGCCCGATCCCGCGCGCCATGTGCTCGCGCATGTCTTCAAAGTGGTCGTCGACCCGTTCGTGGGCAAGCTCGGCGTGTTCCGCGTGCACCAGGGCACGGTGACGCGAGACACGCAGCTGTTCGTCGGCGAAGGCCGCAAGGCGTTCAAGGTCGGCCACCTCTTCATGCTGCAGGGGGCCAGATACGTGGAGGTCGACCGGGCCGTGCCGGGCGACCTCGCGGCGGTGGCCAAGGTGGAGGAGATCGGCTTCGACTGCGTGCTCCACGATTCGCACGACGAGGATCACATCCACATGCGGCCACTCGAGTTCCCGGTGCCGATGCACGGGTTCGCGATCGCGCCGAAACGGCGCGGCGACGAGCAGCGCATCTCCGACGTGCTGCACAAGATGATGGCCGAGGATCCCACGCTCGTCGTCGAGCACGACCCGGTGGTGAACGAAACCGTGCTGCGCGGATTGGGCGAGCTGCACCTGCGCTCGGTGTTCGAGCGCATGGCCTCGCAGTTCAAGCTCGAGGTCGAGACGCGACCGCCGCGCGTGCCGTACCGCGAGACGATCACCGCGCACGCCGAAGGCCATCACCGGCACAAGAAGCAGACCGGCGGCGCGGGCCAGTTCGGCGAGGTCTACCTGCGCGTCGAGCCGCTGCCGCGTGGGGGCGGCTTCGAGTTCGTCGACTCGGTCAAGGGCGGCGCCATTCCCCACACGCTGATCCCGGCCGTGCAGAAGGGCATCGAGCAGGTGCTGGGCGCCGGCCCGGTGGCGGGCTTCCCGATGCAGGACGTGCGCGTGACGCTCTATGACGGCAAGTACCATCCCGTGGACTCGAAGGAGGTGGCGTTCGTGTCGGCCGGGCGCAAGGCCTTCCTCGACGCGGTGGGCCGCGCGAGGCCGATCGTGCTCGAGCCCATCGTCGGGGTCGAGATCGCCTGCCCGTCCGCGACCATGGGCGACGTCGCGGGCGACCTGTCGTCGCGCCGCGGCCAGGTCACCGGCACGCAAACCCTGCAGGCGAACATGCTGGCCGTGAACGGCCTGGCCCCGCTCGCGGAGCTTGAAGGCTATGCCGCGCGCCTGAAGTCGATGACCGGCGGCCACGGCGCGTGGACGATGGCGCTATCCCACTACGAGCCGGCGCCGCCCGGTCTGCAGCAGCAGCTCGCCACCGAATATGCCAGGCACCGCAAGCACGAGGAAGACTAGGGGCGTCGTCGCCCCCGCCGGCCACGCTTTCAGGCCCCGTCGAGGAGATCGGTGCGCAGCGGCGTGAACACATCGAGCAGCCCGCCGGCGTCGAGCGCTGTCGCGCCATGCCGCGCGTTGGGCGGGACGTAGATCGAATCTCCCACGCCGAGCACCGTGACGCGCCCGGCGACCGTGTACTCGAAGCGGCCGCGCAGGCAATAGCTGATCTGCTCGTGGAGGTGACTGTGCGCGTAGCCGGCTGCGCCGGCGGCGAAGTCGACCTCCATGAGCATCAGCCCGCCTTGCGCGGTCAGGATGCGCCGGCGCAGCCCCGGCTCGGCGTCCACCCACGTGCCGATCGCGCTCATCGTGTCTCCGTTTCGTTGGCCGTGCGATGTGCACGCTGCATCATAGCGAATGCGGCACGTCGGGCAGGCCATGCCCGGGGCGCTGCGTGGGGCGCGGGCGCAGCGGGCGCCGACGGCCGCAGCTCGTCGAAGACGCGCGTCACATCGGGCTGCGCGCGCACGAAGTCCACCAGTGCACGGTGCGCGCGGCCGTTGCGGACGCACCCCTGCAGCGTCACCCATTGGCGCGAGGTGGTCAGCCACACCGACGTCCGCGCGAACCGGGGATCGGCGGCGATGGCGGCGCGCACGGCGTCGTTGATCTGGGGATCGCGGCGATAGCTGCCGCCCGGCGCGCACGTGCCGTCCATGGCGCAGCGGAGCCCCCGCTCGACGCGCGCGTGGGCGGCCGAGCGCGCGTCGGCCGCGTCGAGCAAGGGCGGTGGCACTTCGGGACATGCAGGGTCGCCGGCCGTGGCTCGGGCGAACGGGTCGAGCTGCACGCCCTGCTCGGGCGCGGCACTCACGAGGTTCGAGCACGCGAGGAACATGACCGCGACCGCGGGCAGCAGGCGCAGGGTTGCGTGCGCGGCGTTCGAGGTCGGATCGGCGGTGCAGGGCCGCATGGGAGGGTGTCGACGCGCGTTGCAACCTGCGACGCCGGGTGCCTCGGATGCGGCGCGCGCGGGACGATTATCGCGCGTCCTTCGCCGCCCGGCCGAACAGCGCCAGCGCCGCCGTGCGGGCCGCGGCGTGATCGACCAACGGGGCCGGGTACTCGCGGCCGATCGTCACGCCGGCGGCGCGGAGCGTTTCCGCGGGGCAGAGCCACGGCGCATGCAGCGAGGCGTCGTCGAGTTGCGCGAGCTCCGGCACCCACTTGCGGATGTAGCCGCCGGTCGGATCGAAGCGCGCCGACTGGGTGACCGGGTTGAAGATGCGGAACCAGGGCTGCGCATCGCAGCCCGTCGACGCCGCCCATTGCCATCCTCCGTTGTTCGAGGCCAGGTCGTAGTCGATCAGCCGCGCGGCGAAATACCGCTCGCCGATGCGCCAGTCGACGAGCAGGTCCTTCACCAGGAACGATGCCGTCACCATGCGCAGCCGGTTGTGCATGAAGCCGGTCGTGTTGAGCTCGCGCATGCCGGCGTCGACGAGCGGATAGCCGGTGCGTCCTTCGCACCACGCCGCGATGCGCGCGGGATCGTTCGGAAATGGCAGCGCTTCGAGCGTGGGGCGAAACGCGTGTTCGACGACCCGCGGGAAGTGCCACAGGAGCTGCGCGTAGAAATCGCGCCAGATCAGCTCGGACAGCCAGGTCTGTGCCCCGGGGCCGACGCGCAGCGCCGTATCGTGTCCGTAGCGCGCCAGCGCGCGAATCGACACCGTGCCGAAGCGCAGGTGCACGGACAGGTGCGAGGTGCCGTCCACTGCGGGGTAGTCGCGCGCGGTGGCGTAGTCGTCGATGCGCCGCCGGAACGCTGCGAGGAGCCGAGCGCCTCCCTGCATTCCGGTCGGGATGCCGAGCGTGCGCAAGTTGGTAGGCGCGAAGCCGAGCGATGCGAGCGTCGGCGGGCGGCTGCGAAAGACCTCCGGCGGTAGCGCCGGCAGGCCGGGGCGCCAGGCGACGGCGTGCGGGGCGACGTCGGCGGGCACCAGGCGCGCGAGCCACGCCCGGCGGTACGGGGTGAACACGGTGAAGGGCGTGCCCGCCCGCGTGAGCACCTGCGCGCGCTCGAAAACCACCTGGTCGCGGTGCGTGTTGAACGCGATGCCGCACGCGCCCAGCGCGTCGCGCACCGCGTCGTCGCGCGCGATCGCTGCGGGCTCATAGTCGTGGTTCGCATGGACTTCGTCCACTCCCAGGGCCTGTGCGAGCGCCGGGATCTCGTCACGCGCAAAGCCATGCCGGACGATCAGCGCTCCCCCGCGAGCGCGCAGCGCCTCGTCGAGCTCGAGCACGCTCGCCAGGATGAACTCGACCCGGCGGTCGGTGCGGCTGGCAAGCGGATCGAGGATCTCGCGGTCGAACACGAACGCGCAGAACACCGTTCGCGCCGACCCCGCCGCGGCATGCAGCGCCGCGTGGTCGAAGTCGCGCAGGTCGCGCCGGAACCACACCAGCGCCGCACCCGCCGCCGGCGCGCCGCTCACTTGCGGAAGCGCAGATCAGCCACCGCGAGCTCCTGGCGCCACAGAAGGGCGCCGGTCTGGTCGTAGGTTTCGAGCGCGAGGCGCCGCGCGTCGTCGGGTCCCGTGATGCGCATCAGCCCGAACTGGCGCTTGGCAACCAGCGTCCCGGGCACGAGGTCGGGATTCTGGTATTCGGCCGCATCGGGCTTGTCGAAGGGATGCGACGTCAGCGGGCTGGACGTGAACTCGTAGAGGGGGTAGGCGCCGGGCCGGTCGACGCGCAGGAGTTCGCTGAAGTGCCGGTCGCCGCTCGCGAACAGCAGGCCGTCGATGCGCTGCTCCATCAGCCACCGGCGGAACGCCTGCTGTTCTGTGGCGAAGCGGTTCCAGCCTTCGAAGCGGTTCGCCCGGTTCCAGAGCTGGCTACCGTTGACGACCAGCTTGACCGGCGCGTGCGAATACACCAGCGCGTTGCGCAGCCACGCGAGCTGCGCGGCGCCGAACATCGTCTTGTCGGGTCCATCGGCCATGTCATTGGCGGTGCGATACCAGCGGTCGTCGAGCAGGAAGATGTCCACGTCGCCGTAGCGCACGCGCCCGAACACGCCGGTGGTCTCCGGCAGCCCGTAGCTCGGGTTGGCCCAGTAGCGCCGGAACAGCGCGAGCGACGCGCCCTTCAACGTGTACGACGCGTCGGCGTCGTTGGGGCCATAGTCGTGGTCGTCCCAGATCGCCACGTGCGACGCTGCCGTCAGGAGCTTCTGGAGCGGTGCGGCGCTGCGCTGGCGGCGGTAGCGGTAGGCCATCGACTGGGGGTCGAGCTCGTCCGCGGGCTGGAAGTAGAGGTTGTCTCCCATCCACACCATGAGGTCCGGGCGCTTGGCGGCGATCGCGTCGAAGATCTCGAAGCCGCCGCCATAGCCGCTGCGCCACGGGGGGTCCGGATCGGACAGGAAAAAGCAGCTGCCGATCGCGATGGTGATGTCCGGCGCGTCGGCGGAGCGGCGCCAATACGGCTGGGTGCGCAGCGTCCCCTCGCGGCGCTCGCCGTCGCCGGTCACAGCGTAGGGAACTTCGACCCCGGGCGTGAGGTCCGTCAGCCGAACCTGCACCACGCGATCCTCGGCGGCGCGGACGGTGACGGCAGCGGTGCGCGCGGATCCGTCGCGCGCGCGCCATTCGACCGCCACCTCGCCGTCCCGCTCGCCTTGAACCCACAGGAGCGCGCTCGTATAGTCGACGAAGCCGTGCATGACCGTGAGCCGGGCGGCGGCCGGCATTGCGCAGGCGCACAGCGCGAGCGCGCAGGCGAGGAAGCGCAGCGGTTTGCGTTCGGTGCAACGCATGGCGGAGGGGCCTCGAAGTAAGGCGCTCGATTGTGCCGACTACCCCTGCAGATTACAATTGCACGCGAGGCGATCCGCATGGACGACACCGTCAACCTGACGCACCATTTCCTGATCGCCATGCCCGCGATGGCGGACCCGCATTTCGCCCACACGTTGACGTACGTGTGCGAGCACAGCAAGGACGGCGCGCTCGGCATCGTTGTCAACAAGCCGATCGACATGACACTATTGGCCCTGTTCGAGCAGATCGAGATTCCGCTCTCCGACGCCGAGCTCCAGGAGTCGCCGGTGCATTTCGGCGGGCCGGTGCAAGGCGACCGCGGCTTCGTCCTGCATCGGCCGCTTGGCAACTGGCAGTCCACGCTCGCAATCAGCGACGACCTCGGCCTCACTACTTCCAAGGACGTGCTCGAGGCGGTCGGTCGTGGGGAAGGCCCCCGCGACATGTTCGTCTCGCTGGGCTATGCGGGGTGGTCCGCCGGGCAGCTCGAGCAGGAGCTCGCGCAGAACGCCTGGCTCACCGTGGCGGCCGATCCCGAGCTCCTGTTCGGTCTTTCCGCCGAGGCGCGGCTGCCGGCCGCCATGCGGCTGCTCGGCATCGACTTCTCGCGCCTGTCCGACGACGTCGGGCACGCGTGACCCGGCTTGCCGAGCAAACCGGACGCGACCCTGCTCGCGTTCGATTTCGGCGCGCGCAGGATCGGCGTCGCGCTCGGCACCACGCGCCTGCGCAGCGCGCGGCCGCTCACCACCATCGACACGGAGCGCAACGACCAGCGCTTCGCCGCGATCGGGGCGCTGATCGTCGAATGGCGGCCCGACCGGCTGGTGGTCGGGGTGCCGCTCCATGCCGACGGCACGCCGCACGGGACCACGGCGCGTGCCCGGCGCTTCGCGCAGCAGCTCGAGGGGCGCTTCCGCCTGCCGGTCGTGCAGGTGGACGAGCGCTACACGTCGGAGCTCGCGGCAGCGGAGCTGCGCGCGGCGGGCAAGGGCGGGCGGGAGCATCGTGCGCTGCGCGACGCCGTCGCCGCCCAGATCATCCTGCAGGCCTATCTCGACACGCCCGATGACCGGCCACCTGCCTGACGCCGAGGCCGCCTTCGCCGAGCTGGCCGAGCGCATGCGCGCATCGGTCGCGCACGACGCCGCGTTCGTCGGCATCTACTCGGGCGGCGCCTGGCTGGCGGAGCGCCTCGCCCGCGAGCTGCCGGGCCAGCACGCGCTGGGCTTCATCGACGTCGCGTTCTACCGCGACGATTACGCCACCGCCGGGCTCAAGGGCGGCACCAAGCGCAGCGAGCTGCCGTTCGACGTCGCAGGCGCCACCATCGTCCTGATCGACGACGTGCTCTATACGGGCCGCAGCGTGCGCGCGGCCGTCAACGAGTTGTTCGACTTCGGCCGGCCGGCGCAAGTGGAGCTCGCGGTGCTGGTCGACCGCGGCGGACGCGAGCTGCCGATCGAGGCGACCTACGCCGGTGCGCGGCTCGCGGTCGCCTGCGACCTCAACGTGGTGCTGTCGCGCGACGCGCAGGGCCGCTTCGCGCTCGGTGCCGAGCCTTACGTGAGCCGGCCTTAACCGCATGTCCCGCAATCCCCAGCTCAACGCCGCCGGCGCCCTCACGCACCTGCTCACGCTCGAGGGGCTGCCACCGCCGGTGATCCGCCACATCCTCGACACCGCCGAACCCTTCGTGGGCATCGCCGAGCGCGAGGTGAAGAAGGTGCCCCTGCTGCGCGGCAAGGCCGTCTTCAACCTGTTCTTCGAGAACTCGACGCGCACCCGCACCACGTTCGAGATCGCGGCCAAGCGTTTATCGGCCGACGTGATCAACCTCAACATCGGCGCCTCGTCGACCACCAAGGGCGAGACGCTGCTCGACACGGTCGACAACCTGGTGGCGATGGACGCCGACCTGCTGGTCGTGCGCCACGCGCAATCGGGCGCCCCGCATCTCATCGCCGCGCACCTCAACGCCGCCGGGCGAGGCCACGTGCACGTTGTGAACGCCGGCGACGGACGCCATGCGCATCCGACGCAAGGCCTGCTCGACCTCTATACGATCCGGCACTTCAAGGGCGACCTCACGCGGCTGACGGTGGCGATTGTCGGCGACCTGCTGCATTCGCGCGTCGCGCGCTCGCTCATCCACGGCCTGACCACGTTGGGAACGCCCGAGGTGCGCGTGATCGCACCGCGCACGCTGCTGCCGGCGCGCGTCGAGGCGCTCGGCGTTCGCGTCTTCGAGGACATGCGTGCGGGCCTGCGCGACGCCGACGTGGTCGTCATGCTGCGGCTGCAAAACGAGCGCATGAAGGGCGCACTCCTGCCCTCGGCCGGCGAATATTACAAGCACTACGGGCTCACGATGGAAAAGCTCGCCGTGGCCCGGGACGATGTCATCGTGATGCACCCGGGCCCGATGAATCGCGGCGTCGAGATCGAATCGGCGGTGGCCGACGGCGCGCGCTCCGTTATCCTGCCGCAGGTGACGTTCGGCATTGCCGTGCGCATGGCCGTCATGAGCATCCTGGCGGGCAATTGACGGCCATGAACCTCGAGCTCCGCGATGGTCGACTGGTCGATCCTGCCGCCGGCACGGAGCGCAACGGCTCGCTCTTCCTCTCCGACGGCACGATTGCCGCGCATGATGTCGCTCCTGCCGGCTGGCGCGCCGATCGCGTGATCGACGCACGCGGGCTGGTGGTGACGCCCGGGTTCGTCGACCTCTCGGCGCGGCTGCGCGAGCCGGGCTTCGAGCACAAGGCAACCCTCGAGTCGGAGATGGAGGCTGCCATCGCGGGCGGCGTGACGTCCCTCGTCTGCCCTCCCGACACCGATCCGCCGCTCGACGAGCCGGGCTTGGTCGAGATGCTGAAGCATCGCGCGCGGCTCCTCGACCAGGCGCGCGTCTACCCGCTCGGCGCGCTCACCGTCGGGCTGGCGGGGAAAGCGCTCACCGAGATGGGCGAGCTCGCCGAGGCCGGTTGCGTCGCGTTCTCACAGGGCGATGCGCCGCTGGCCGACACGCAGATGATGCTGTGCGCGATGCAGTACGCCGCGACGTTCGGCCACGCCGTCTGGCTGCGGCCCCAGGAAGCGTTCCTCGGTCGCGGTGGCGTCGCGCACGACGGCGAGGTCGCCACACGGCTCGGCCTGCCGGCCATTCCCTCGATCGCCGAGACGGTCGCGCTCGCGACGCTGTTCGCCCTCGCGCGCGAAACGCGCGTGCGCCTGCACGTGTGCCGCCTGTCCACCGCCGGCGCGGTCGCGATGGTGGCGCAGGCTAAGCGGGAGGACCTGCCGGTCACCTGCGACGTCGCGATCCATCACCTGCATCTTTGCGACGTCGACATCGGCTGGTTCGACGCGCGTGCGCATGTTGCACCGCCGCTGCGCGGCACGGTCGATCGCGCGGCGTTGCGCGCCGGCGTCGCCGATGGCACGATCGATGCCATCTGCTCCGACCATACGCCCGTGGACGACGATGCGAAGCAGCTGCCGTTCGGCGAGGCGGAATCGGGGGCGACCGGTCTGGAGCTGCTGCTTCCGCTCGTGCTAAAGTGGGCGGGCGAGGAGGGTATCGGCCTGCCGGCTGCGCTGGCGCGAATCTCATCCCTCCCGGCACGAATCCTCGGTGTCGAGGGCGGCGCGCTCGCGGTGGGCGCGCCGGCCGATCTTTCCGTATTCGATCCCACGCTGCACTGGCGCGTGACGCCGGCGACGCTGCGCAGCCAGGGACGCAACACGCCGTTCTCCGGCTATGAGCTGGCCGGGAGGGTGGCCCTCACGCTCGTCGGCGGCA
Organism: Burkholderiales bacterium; assembly: GCA_038239945.1. Taxonomy (GTDB): domain Bacteria; phylum Pseudomonadota; class Gammaproteobacteria; order Burkholderiales; family Casimicrobiaceae; genus VBCG01. The sequence goes on along the minus strand of JBBSEG010000009.1, from coordinate 2,582 downwards.
ACATCGTGTTCGGTGGCTGAGGCGGTCTCGGCCACAGCAGAGGCGTGCACCTATGCGTAGCGCGGAGGCAACATGAGCGACACCATCCATTCCCAATTGAAGAGCCTTCGCGGTGACGGCAAGCCGATCGACCGGCGCGGTTTCCTGAAGACCTCGCTCGGCGCGGGCTTCGCGCTCGCCGTCCGGCCGGTTTCGGCGCAGGCGATCACCACGCCTGCCGACGGTCTCGTGGCGGGCGAGGTCAAGGTCCCCACCCGCGACGGCGCCATGCCGGCCTATCGGGCCATGCCGGCAACCGGCACCGCGTTTCCGACGATTCTCGTCGTGCAGGAGATCTTCGGCGTCCACGAATGGGTCAAGGACATCGTGCGGCGCATCGCCAAGCTCGGCTATTACGCCATCGCGCCCGACCTGTATGCGCGGCTCGGCGACGCGACTACCGAGCCGGACATCGACACGCTCATCCGCAAGTACGTGAGCCAGACGCCCACCGCGCAGGTGATGGCCGATCTCGACCGCACGGTCGCGTACGCCAGGAGCACGCGCACCGCGGACACCACCCGTCTCGGGATCACGGGTTTCTGCTGGGGCGGCGGAATGACGTGGGCGTACGCCGCCCACAATCCGCGCCTGAAGGCAGCCGTCGTCTGGTACGGCGAGGTCGCCGAAGGCAACGCTCCGAGCGACAAGGCGCCGCTGCAAATGGTCTCCAGCATCAGGGCGCCGGTGCTCGGTCTCTACGGCGCGGACGATGCGGGCATTCCGGTGGAGGGCCTGGATCGGATGCGCGCCGCGATGCAGGCGGCCGGCAAGAAGGTCGACATCGTGGTGTACCCCGACACGGCGCATGGCTTCAACGCCGACTACCGGCCTACCTACCGCAAGGCAGCGGCCGAGGACGGCTGGAGGCGCATGACGGCCTGGTTCAGGCAGAACCTCGGCTGACGCGCACGCGGCCCAGCAGTTGAAACTCATCGTTCGGGCGCATGCCGATCATGTTGGCCATGCGGTTGGACAGCGCGAAGAACGCCGCGATGGCGCCGATGTCCCAGGCGTCCTCCATCGAAAAGCCATGCGCCTGCAGCGCCGCAAAGTCCGCGTCGTCGATCTCCACGCTGCGCAGCGCGACCTTTAGCGCGAACGCGAGCATCGCCTTCTGCCGCGGGGTGATGTCGGCCTTGCGATAGTTCACGGCCACCTGGTCGGCCACGAGCGGGTCCTTCGCATAGATGCGCAGGATCGCTCCGTGCGCGACGATGCAGTACAGGCAGTCGTTCGCGCCGGAGGTGGCCACCACGATCATCTCGCGCTCCGCCTTCGTGAGGCCGCCTGCCTTCTCCATCAGTGCGTCGTGGTAGGCAAAGAACGCGCGGAATTCTGAAGGCCTGTGCGCCAGCGTGAGGAACACGTTGGGGATGAAGCCGGCCTTCTCCTGGACCTCGAGTATCCGCGTCCGGATGTCCTCGGACAGGTCCGCGAGATTCGGAACCGGGTAGCGGCTGATGGGCGCGATCATGGGTGTGCTCGTTTATTCATGAGCCGACATCGCTACCCGAGCGGCGGGCGACGGCGAGCTCCGCCGCTTCAACGGTGAGCCAATACTTGCGCAGTTGTTCATTCCAGAACTCGGAGTACCGACGGCGTGACGGCCGACCACATCATTTCACTATATGGCAAACTGATGCGACGTCAATCCCGGAGCTGAACATGAAGTTCATGATCTTGGTCAAGTCCAACGCCGATCTCGAGGCTGGTTTGGCAACGATGAGCGACTCGCAGATGACGGATCAGATGGCCGCGATGGAGATCTTCAACGAAGAGCTCAAGAAGGCCGGCGTGATGAAGGACTGCGACGGCCTGCGCCCCAGCCGCGAAGGAAAGCGGGTGCGCTTCGACGGCAAGTCTCGCACCGTCGTCGACGGGCCGTTCACCGGAGATCTCGTTGCCGGCTATTGGCTCTGGGAGCTGCCATCCGTCGAAGAGGCGGTTGCGTGGGTCAAGCGCTGCCCGAACCCGATGCCCGCACCGTCGGAGATTGAGATCAGGCCGATATGAGGGGGCGGCCGCACGCCAGGTCGGCTCGCGTACCGGCGCGTCCGCCCGGACGCCAGGTTACGTGACAGTTGCATCGTCGCCCTCTGGCGGCTGCCAGAGTTCCAGCCGATTGCCTTCCGGGTCCATGACCCAGCCGAACTTGCCGTACTCGGACTCGTCGACCTGCTGATCGCCGCAAGCGTCGAAAACCGGATCGCGCGCGCCTTTGCCGTCCTGAGGATCGAAAGATTGGCCAGCGTGATGTCGATTCGCTCGGCGAGATCCGTCAGTGTCATTCGCCGATCATGAAGAAGATCGTCGAGTTTTGACGACGAGCGCCACCTCACACCGTCCCGTCGAGGTCGTTGCGCATTGGGGAACCTACGGCGAAGAAGCGCGCGAGGACGAAGGTCAGGATGACGGCCAGCCACCCGCTGGTGGAAAAGCCGGCATCGACATGCAACGGGTGGACGAGCGTCGAAAGCGTCTTGCCGACGCCGCCGATGGGCACTCCGCGAAGCGAGACCGTCCGCGCGAACCAGTGCCGC